>NZ_JCAWFG010000035.1:0-112320 GCF_059740505.1 Camelimonas sp. FR25
ATGGGAGCGAGACAGGCGCCCGACCTGTCAGCCTCGCGGCTTGCCCAGCGCCTCGGCCACATCATCCAGCACGCTCGCGTCCTCACCGGCCACCCAACCACGCGTGCGTCATGCCCGCGCTTGTCGCGGGCATCCACGTCCTGGGCCGGTATGGCTGCCGCCACGGCGGGGTGGGGTTGATAGCGACCGCGCCCGGGTTAATGGCCGTCACGCGCGTCGGCGGCGCAACCGTGGATGCCCGCAACAAGCGCGGGCATGACGGACAACAGGTGTTTCGGGAAAGGGGCCGCCTCGGCAAGGGGCAGGCTGGCCGCGAGCGACCGCCAGACCTGTCAGCCTCGCGGCTTGCCCAGCGCCTCGGCCACCTCATCCAGCACGCTCGGGTCTTCGATGGTCGCCGGCATGGTCCACGCCTCGGCGTCGGCGATTTTTTTCATCGTGCCGCGCAGGATCTTGCCGGAGCGGGTCTTGGGCAGGCGGCCGACGGTGACGACGGTCTTGAAGGCGGCGACCGGGCCGATCTTGTCGCGGACCAAAGCGACGATCTCTTTTTCGATGTCGAGCGGCGACTGGGTGACGCCGCGCTTCAGCACGATGAAGCCGCAGGGGATTTCGCCCTTGATGGCGTCGCGGGCGCCAATCACCGCGCATTCCGCCACCGCCGGATGCATGGCGATGACCTCCTCCATGCCGCCGGTCGACAGCCGGTGGCCAGCGACATTGATGATGTCGTCGGTGCGGCCCATCACGAAGATATAGCCGTCCTCATCAATGAAGCCGGCGTCGCCGGTGCGATAGTAGCCTGGGAAGTCGTCCAGATAGCTGGCGCGGAAGCGCGCCTCGTCGTTCCACAAGGTCGGCAGGCAGCCAGGCGGCAGCGGCAGGCGGATCGCCACGGAGCCCATGGTCCCGGACGGAACCTGCTTGCCCGCCTCATCGAGAATCTGCACGTCATAGCCAGGCATCGGCACGCCGGTGGAGCCATATTTCACCGGCAGCAGGCCGAGACCCACCGGATTGCCAGCGATGGCCCAGCCGGTCTCGGTCTGCCACCAATGGTCGACCACCGGGACCTTGAGCACCCGCTCCGCCCACTGGATCGTCTCCGGATCGGCGCGCTCGCCGGCCAGAAACAGGGTGCGGAAGCCCTTGAGGTCGTAATTCTGCAGCAGCTCGCCCTCGGGATCCTCCTTGCGGATGGCCCGCAAGGCGGTGGGGGCGGTGAATAGCGCCTTGGCGCCATGGTCGGCGATCACCCGCCAGAACGCCCCGGCGTCAGGCGTGCCCACGGGCTTGCCCTCATACAGGACGCTGGTCGCGCCATACACCAGCGGCGCATAGACAATATAGCTGTGTCCGACCACCCAGCCGACGTCGGAGGCGGTCCAGAACACCTCCCCTGGCTCGATGCTATACAGGCCCTTCATCGACCAGTTGAGCGCCACCAGATAGCCGCCGGTGTCGCGCACGACGCCCTTGGGCTTGCCGGTGGTGCCAGAGGTGTAAAGCACATATAGCGGCGCCGTGGCGTCGACCGGCACGCAATCGACGGTCTTGCCAGCAGCGCGGGCCCGGTCGACGAGGGTGGCCCAGTCGTGATCGCGGCCCTTGCACAGCTTCGCCTCCGCCTGCGGACGCTGCAGCACCACACAGGCGACCTTCTCGCCCGCCAGCTCCAGTGCTTCATCGAGCAGCGGCTTGTAGGGCACGATTTTCTGCCCCTCGACGCCACAGGAGGCCGCCAGCACCACCTTTGGTTTGGCGTCAGCGATCCGGGTCGCCAGCTCGCGCGCCGCAAAGCCGCCGAACACCACCGAATGGATGGCCCCGAGCCGGGCGCAGGCCAGCATGGCGATGGCCGCCTCTGGCACCATCGGCATGTAGATCACCACGCGATCGCCCTTGCTGACGCCCAGCCCCTGCAACACCGCCGCCAGCAGGTTAACTTCAGCCAGCAGGCCGTTGTAGGAGATGACGCGCTTTGAGCCGGTGACCGGGCTGTCATAGATGATGGCCGGCTGGGCGCCGCGCCCGCGCTCAACATGGCGATCAACCGCATTGTAGCAGGCGTTGAGCCGGCCATCACTGAACCAGCGGCCATAGACGCCGGCGCTGGCGTCGAAGATGGTCTTCGGCTTGCGCATCCAGTCGATGCCCTCCGCCGCCTGCTTCCAGAATGCTTCCGGATGCGCCATGGCGCTGGCGTGGACAGTCGCCCAATCGCCCGTCGTCGCGCTGTTTCCGCCTGTTGCTTTCGCCATCTGGAACAACCCGTCCCTCTGCCCCGGGACACGGCCACGCCGCGTCCATCAATCCTTGGAGATGGCGCCGCACGCGCGCCGCATCTCCGCTGCTGTTCATTGCGCCGCCAGACGCCATGCGTCTGCGCCGTCGCCATTGCCGATGCGCAAAACCCACGCGCCAGACCCAGTTTCCAGACCCATGCGCCAGACCTGATCGCCGCCTGGCGCGCACAGCTGGCTTCGTGCGGTGACGCTGGCGCATGTGGCGCGCCCTTTGCGCAAACTGTGTGACCTGCGAGGCGCCTGCGCGTGGCGTCCAGCGTATCCGCACTGGCGCGGGGCGCCACATGACGGCGGTCCGCCCTGTCACCATATCGCCTGGCGCTGCGCCGCACACCCCTCGCCCGTCGGCCGCCCCCTTCAAACGGACAAATGCACGCAACCCGATACTGGCCCGCGACCTGTAAGCGGTGGCCGGCATGTCGCGCCATGGGCCGCTTGCGCCACCGCAGCCCCGACCATGGAACTATTGTCAGCCCGGCGCAAACGGTGTCCATTCAGGCGATTTTTCCGGGGCGTCGCGCCGCCTGTGCGCCGCCGCCGGTTCGACGCTGCTGGAGCGCGCATGTCCTCGATCTACGCCCGTGACCTCGACCGCAACGCCGCCAATTTCCAGCCGCTGACGCCGCTGACCTATCTGGCGCGCGCCGCCGCCACCTTTCCCGATCAGCTGGCGGTGATCCACGGGCCGCTGCGACGCAATTATCGTGCGCTGTACCAGCGCAGCCGCCGCCTCGCCTCGGCCTTGCAGAAGGCTGGCGTCAAGCGTTTCGACACGGTCTCGGTGATGCTGGCCAACACGCCGGAGATGGTGGAGTGCCACTATGGCGTGCCGATGAGCGGGGCGGTGCTCAACACGCTGAACACCCGGCTTGACGCGGCCATCCTCGCCTTCACCCTCGACCACGCCGAAACCACTGTGCTGATCACTGATCGCGAGTTCTCGCGCGTCGTCGCCGAGGCGCTGGCGCTGGCCACGGTGAAGCCGCTGGTGATCGACGTCGATGATCCGGAATTTGACGGTCGCGGCGAGCTGATCGGACGCGAGACCTATGAAAGCTTCATCGCCGGCGGCGACGATGATTTTGTCTGGGCGCATCCCGACGATGAATGGGACGCGATCTCGCTGAACTACACCTCAGGCACCACCGGCGACCCCAAGGGCGTGGTCTATCACCATCGCGGAGCGGCGCTGCTGGCCATGGGCAATGTCATCAGCTGCGCCATGCCGAAGCATCCGGTCTATCTGTGGACGCTGCCGATGTTCCACTGCAATGGCTGGTGCTTCCCGTGGACGGTATCCGTGGTGGCGGGGACCCATGTCTGCCTGCGCCAGGTGCGGGCCAAAGCGATCTTTGACGCCATCGCCGATCATGGCGTCACCCATCTGTGCGGCGCGCCCATCGTCATGGCGACATTGCTGAACGCGCCCGACGACGAAAAGCGCGCCTTCAGCCATGCGGTGTCGTTCACCACCGCCGCCGCGCCGCCTCCTGAGGCGGTGCTGGCCGGCATGGCCGCCGCCGGTTTCCAGGTCACCCATGTCTATGGCCTCACCGAAAGTTATGGCCCGGCGGTGGTCAATGAATGGCATGCGGCGTGGGACGCCCTGCCCGCAGCGGAGCAGGCGCAGAAGAAGGCCCGCCAGGGCGTGCCCTATCCGGTGCTCGACGCCGTCGCCGTGCTCGATCCGCAGACCATGCAGCCTGTGCCCGCCGATGGCGCGACCATGGGCGAGGTGATGATGCGCGGCAATGTCATCATGAAGGGCTATCTGAAAAACCCGGCCGCGACGCAGAAGGCGTTCGACGGCGGCTGGTTTCACACCGGCGATCTTGGCGTGATGCACCCGGACGGCTATGTGCAGCTGAAGGACCGCTCCAAGGACATCATCATCTCGGGCGGCGAAAACATCTCGTCCATCGAGGTGGAGGACGCGCTGTACAAGCATCCGGCGGTGGCCAATGTGGCGGTGGTGGCGCGGCCAGACGACAAATGGGGCGAGACGCCTTGCGCCTTCGTCGAGCTCAAGCCCGGCAAGACCGCGACCGAGGCCGAACTGATCGACTGGTGCCGCGAGAAACTGGCGCGCTTTAAGGTGCCGAAGACCATCGTCTTCGCCGAGATCCCCAAGACCTCGACCGGCAAATTGCAGAAATTCCTGCTGCGCGACCGCGTCCGCGCCCTGTAGAGGCAGCGCCGCTGCGATATCGGCGGCGCAGACCGGCTCCGGCTGCGACGCGCGTCATACCAGGATGCGAAGATGCTGACATGCTCAGGCGCCGCACGGGCTTGATCAGAACGCGATCTGTCACGCTCATTGGGTGCTGGCGTCAGGCATAAAAAAGGGCGCGGCGGACATCGCCGGGCCCCATGCTTGTGTCGCTTGTCCTGACTGCGGTAACGGAGGTCAGCGACCGCTCAACGTCAATGCAGCGCGTGACCATTCACTTGTGTGCGCAATTTGACGATCTCTTCCTTGAGATGGAGCTTTTTCCGCTTGAGCTCGGTCAGCGCGACATCGGGCGTCGCGGGCTGCCTGCGCGCCGCTTCGAGCTCACGCTCGACAGCCTGATGGCGCCTCTCCAGTTCCGACAGATGGGACTGCACGCTCATGACGTATCCTTTCGTCGTTTCGGACGACAGGAGTGTGACACGCAGATCATGGCGAATGAAAGCCCCTCAGTGCGGCGATGGCGCTGCAATGACCTGCGGGCGTGGCGCAAACGCCGGGCAATTTGCCTGATCCAGAGGCGTAGCCCCAACCGCCACAGCACAAGCGCGGGGCATTCCCTTGCGTTGCGCAGCGCCCTGCATGACGCATAGGACAATATGCAGGACGCTGTGGTGACGCAGTTGTGATCACTTGCCCTCGGGGACGCCGAATCGCATAATTGTAGTTCCGGCGCCGTGATGCCGTCGTGCGTTAAAAACGTCACGGCGACAGGTGCTTATGCCCTTAGCCGATGTGCATGGCTCATCGGGTTCTGGTTAAGCCTGTGCGGCGCCTGAGCGTTTCAGGATGCGGATGCGTCAGCATCTTCGCGGACCCGTTTTATTGGCTATCGCCCCGCCACTTTGGGCGGACGCGGCGCCACCCTCCATGGATGCATGATGACCGACGCCCTTGAGCCAGGAACAGATCTGATCGCAGACCATGACAATAGCCCAATGCCCGACCCTGGTCTGGAGCAGCAGCGGCTGGGCGTGGAGCTGGCGCGACTGAAACAGGAGCATCGCGATCTCGACGCCGCCATTGACGCCCTTACCGAGACCGGCGTCGCCGATCTGCTGCAATTGCAGCGGCTGAAGAAACGTAAACTGCTGCTGAAAGACCGTATCATTCATCTTGAGGATGAACTGACGCCGGACATTATCGCCTGAGGCTGAAAGCGCGCCGCCCCGGCGCCAGTGTTCTGGCGGGGCCTGGCGCTGTTTTGCGCTCCAGCCTCCCTCTGGCCCGAAAAAACTTGCGAAACAGCCACCTTGCCGATAACAGCGCTTTTTCTGCGTGAGAGAAGTTCATGGCCAACAGCACGGGCAAAAGAGATGGCGGGCGTGACGGCGCGGGTCGCGTTCCGGTCGCCATTATCATGGGTAGCCAGTCTGACTGGGCAACGATGCGGCATGCCGCCGAGACGCTCGACGCGCTGGGCGTGGCCCATGACAGTCGGATTGTATCGGCCCATCGCACGCCGGAGCGGCTGGTGGATTTCGCCAGAGGCGCCCGCGACGCCGGGTTTCAGGTGATCATCGCTGGCGCTGGCGGCGCCGCGCATCTGCCGGGCATGGCCGCCGCCATGACGCCGCTGCCGGTGTTTGGGGTGCCGGTTGAGTCCAAGGCGCTCTCAGGCAAGGACAGCCTGCTGTCGATCGTGCAGATGCCTGGCGGCATTCCGGTCGGCACTCTGGCCATTGGCAAGCCCGGCGCCATCAACGCCGCGCTGCTCGCCGCCGCCGTGCTCGCGCTCAATGACCCGGCGCTGGCCGAACGGCTCGACGCCTGGCGCGCCCGCCAGACGGACGCCGTGGCGTTGCGCCCGGTCGACGAGGCCTGAGCGGCCACCTCATTACAGATACGGCAGGGAAAGCGCGATGCTGCGACCAGGCGCGACCATTGGGATTCTCGGCGGCGGCCAGCTTGGCCGCATGATGGCCATCGCCGCCGCCGGCTATGGTCTGAAATGCTGCATCTATTGCCCGGAAGCCGGCAGCCCGGCCTTTGAGGTCGCCGACAGCCATATTGAGGCCGCCTGGGACGATGAGGCGGCGCTGGCGCGCTTTTGCGCGCAGGTCGACGTCATCACCTATGAGTTCGAGAACATCCCGGCGCAGACCGCCGCCTTCATCGCCGCGCGCAAGCCGCTGGCCCCTGGCCTGAAGGCGCTGGAGACCTCGCAGGACCGGCTGGCCGAAAAATCCTTCGTCGCCAGCCTGGGCGTCGGCACGGCGCCGTTCGCGGCGGTCGATTCGGTCGCCGACCTTGAGGCGGCGCTGACCCGGCTTGGCCGCCCCGCCATCCTCAAGACCCGCCGCTTTGGCTATGACGGCAAGGGCCAGGTGCGCATCAATGACGGCGATGACGCCGCCAAAGCCTTTGACGCCATCGGCCGCGCCCCGGCGATCCTCGAAGGCTTCGTGCCCTTCGCCAAGGAAGTCTCGGTAGTCAGCGCACGCACGGCGACGGGTGACTTCGCTGCTTTCGATGTTTGCGAGAACGTCCACAAGCGCCACATCCTCGACGTCACCACCGTGCCGTCCAGCCTGTCGCCGGCGCTGGCCAAACGGGCGATCGCCGCAGCGCGTCAGATCGCAGACGCGCTCGACTATGTCGGCGTGCTGACGGTGGAGATGTTCGTGCTGGCCGATGGCGAGACGCTGCTGGTCAATGAGACCGCGCCGCGCGTCCACAATAGCGGTCACTGGACCATCGAAGGGGCCCGCACCTCGCAGTTCCAGCAGCATGTGCGCGCCGTGTGCGGCTGGCCGCTCGGCGACGTCAGCCGCTATGGCCGCGCCACCATGACCAACCTCATCGGTGACGACATCGACGCCTGGCAGGCGATTCTGGCGGAGCCAGGCGCCAGCCTGCACCTCTACGGCAAGGCCGAGGCGCGCGCAGGCCGCAAGATGGGCCACGTCACCCGCGTCACCCCGGAGTAAGGGCCGCGTCAGCAAGGCCCTCACTGGCCAGCCGCCTAGACCGCACTCCCGGCTCTGGCGATGATCCTCGCGGGGCTTCCCGCCACCGTCGCCCCTGCTGGCACGTCGCGCGTCACCACGGAGCCTGCGCCGACGATGGCGCCATCGCCGATGCGCACGCCAGGGGTGATGATCGCCCCGCCGCCAATCCAGACATCATCGCCGATTGTCACCGGCTTGCCGAACTCCACGCCACGGGCGCGGCTGGCGGCGTCGCGCGGGTGGTCGGCGGCATAGATCTGCACCATCGGCCCAATCTGCGTGCGCGCGCCGATCCGCACCGGACAGACGTCGAGGATAACGCAGTTGAAATTGAGGAAGGCCCCTGGCCCCAGCGCGATATTGTAACCATAATCGCAATGAAACGGCGGCCTGATCACCGCGCCTTCGCCAACAAGGCCGAGCCCCTCGCGCAGAATCGCCCCGCGACCGGAGGCGGGCATGGCCAGCGTGGCGTTGTAGCGCGCAAGCCACGCGAAGGTTTTGAACGCGTCAGCCTGCAACTCCGGGTCGGCTGGATCGTAGGGCAGCCCTGCGATCATGCGCTGTTTTTGGCTCTGGCCCGACATGACTCTCCTCCTGGCGGCTATGGACACGCCGGATGTTATCTGGTACCCGCAATCCAACGGCGCAATCCGGGCATTCGCTCCGAACGATTGCCTCTTTTCAAATCAAACCTTGGGACGAATTCGCGTGCAGGTACTTGTCCGTGACAACAACGTCGATCAGGCCCTCCGGGCCCTGAAAAAGAAGCTGCAGCGGGAAGGCGTTTTCCGTGAGATGAAGCTTCGCGACCATTTCGAGAAGCCCTCTGAGAAGCGCGCCCGCGAGAAGGCTGAAGCCGTCCGCCGCGCCCGCAAGCTGGCCCGCAAGAAGCTGCAGCGCGAAGGCCTGCTGCCGATGAAGGCGCGCCCTGCACGCTAAGTCATATCTGGCGCGGCCGCTGAGGTCGCGCGGCCAGATGTGATGGTAGCCAGGTTGTGATGTCGGATGTGTCCGGCCAGCCTGGCGATACGCGACTGCAGCGTCAGCAGATATCTCCGGACAGGATGCGGGCGACAGCCTCACGGCTTCTGCCCAGCCCCATTACGGAAATGCCGCGTTCAGGCGCGTCCAACGGCCCCACGGGGCCGTTTGTCGTTTGTGCGCCTGCGATTCAGGTGTGGGCAATGCTTCGGCCGCCTGACAGTCGGCTGCTGACGCCACGCACATCCTGTCCTGGGTCAGCCCTCACGCGGCGCGGCAGGCGCGATCAGCGCGCCACGGAACCTGCGCAGCCCGGCGCCAGTTTATTAACGAAATTCCCCGATACACTTGCGGGATCAGCCGCTTTCGTAACGGCGCCCTGGCGCCTGCGCGACAACGCGCTGACGCCATGCGCCGTGAAGGACATGGGCGACCGCGCCACACCTTCGCCAGTTTTGGGCGGGATGGACGCTGGCGCCCGTATCGCCACGCGCGGCGCCAGAACCCGACGAGCATGACTTATCGGGCTCTGGTCTAGCCCGTGCGGCGCCTGAGCATGTCTGGATGCGGATGCGTCAGCATCTTCGCATCCTGGTATAATACCAGAACCAGATGAGCTTCACTCATCGGGTTCTGGCTAAGCCCGTGCGGCGCCTGAGCATGTCTGGATGCGGATGCGTCAGCATCTTCGCATCCTGGTATGATCGGTCACGTCCGGGCCGCGCCATGGCGCAAGCCGCATCGTAAGTCAGCAAACCTGGTGGCCGTCTCCGCCCATGCGGTCCGGCGCCGTAATGGTAACCGGCCCGGCAGGCGGGCCGCCGCAGGAGACCCGGGCGATGGCCAGACAGCGCCCGCGTCGCATCTGTCGAGGGATGACCGTGCAATTGACCTTATCCAGACCCGGCGTTGCGGTGCTCTCAGCCGCGGCGCTCGCCCTTGCCCTCGCCGGTTGCGAGACCGTCAGCCCGCAGCGTTCGGTCAATGTCGCCGAGGTCGTCAACCAGGACCCGGAAGTCACCGGCGCCAATATCGGCTCGCTCAGCGAGGCGATCCGCAACAATCCGGGCAGCGCCCGCGCCTATAATACGCGCGGCGCCGCTTACGCCCGCACCGGCAATTATCGCAAGGCCATCGACGACTTCAGCCAGGCGATCCGGCTCGATCCGGCTGATGCGGCGGCCTACACCAACCGCGGCCTCGCCCAGCGCCAGAGCGGCGCGGCGGCGGCGGCGGAGCAGGACTTCAGCGCCGCCATCAACGCCAATCCCAATTACGCCCCGGCCTACATCGCCCGCGGTAATCTGCGGCGCGCCCAGAATGACCTGGCGGGCGCCCTGTCCGACATGGACAACGCCATCCGTCTCAATCCGGAATCGGCGGAAGCCCGCCATGCCCGCGCGCTGATCTATCAGCGCCAGGGCAATCACAGCCAGGCGGTGCTCGACTTCAACTCGGCCATCGACCGCAACCCCTTCGTCGCCGCGCCTTATGCGGCGCGCGGTCAGAGCGAGCTGGTGCTGGGGCGCAATGACAAGGCGCTGGAAGACTTTAACGCCGCGCTCAACGTCAACAACAAGCTTGCGGACGCCTGGGCCGGTCGCGGCCTCGCCCAGGAAAAGCTGGGGCAGCCCCAGGAGGCGCGTGGCTCGTTCAACAGCGCCCTTGGCATCGATCCCAACAATGAGATCGCCAAGGCCGGCCTGCGGCGCCTCGGCTCCTGAAGGCGGCCTGGCGTTCCAGGACAGCGACCCGGACAATTCAGGGGCCCAGCGATATCGCCGGGCCCCTTTTTGTTGCGCAGGCGACAAAAAAGGCGCGACCAGCGGACGCGCCTTGCAGGGACCAGCGGCGGCGCCGCCGCCTGCTGTCCTGATGCTCTCCCGCTGCCCGGGCCCGGCCAGCCCATACCAGGGCGGCGCCAGGGGCAGGCCCCAAGATCCAGACAAGGATCCGATCAACGATCCGGACCTGGGGGCAGGCTCAACAGCAATGCCCAGGGATCAGAGCAGGAACCACGCCATCAGCACAAGAATCAGGATGATGATCGACGTGCCCCAGATCGAGCCCTTGATGAAGCCGGCGTAGGTGTTTTCATGAGCCGGATAATCCATCGCCGGATGACCGCCGACGACGGAGTTATTGTGCTTCGCCATATCCTGTTTCCCCGATCTGAAGTCGACAGTAGCGCCGCGCCGGCTCTGGCGGCGCAGGCAGCGCCCCGGTCCGTCACAGGCGTAAGATTCAGACTTGATCTAGCCGAAGCCTCGCCCGCATGCAAACGCCTTGCTGTGAGGATAGCGGCGCAATTGTCGCGGCCCGGCGCGTCCACAGCCGGCGGCGACCGCCATCGCAGGAACGACGTCCGGCTCCCTGCGACCCGGCGCGCCTCTACGCAGTCACATCAGCGGGCTTGCGCCAGCCCCACGGCGTCCAGCGCCTCGCGCTGCCGCGCGCCCAGCTCCGCTTCGCTGAAGCCGTCGATCACCGCTTCGAACATGCGATGGAAGTTCAGCCGCGCGTCGAGGTGCAGGAACGCCGCGCCGAGGCCCACCGCCGCCCGGTCCATGAACACGAATTCGCGTGGAATGCGCAGCGGGCCGAGCTGTTTGAGCTGCTGGTGCACGGCGAAGGCTTCGCGCCGGCCATATTCGCCTGGCGCGACGCCATCGGCGATGCTGCGCTCGCGATCATCCAGCAACGGCCCATAGATAAACCGCGCCCAGATATTGAGCACGGCGATGGTCTCACGGGTCAGATTGGTGAAGCCCCAGGTCTCATAGGCGTGCGCCACCTCATCGTCGCGCCCATGCAGCAGACCGCGATATAGCGCGACCACGCCGGCGACGAAGCGTGGCGCAAAGATGCGGATGCAGCCGTAATCCAGCAGGTTGACGCCGCCGGGCAGCCCGTCGCCATCACGGAACACCGTGTAATTTCCGGGATGCGGGTCGCCATGGATGACGCCATGGCGACCAAATGGCCGCCACCACGCGGCGAACATGTGCTGCGCCACCAGATTGCGCGCCTGTTGCGTCGCGTCGCGCCAGTCGAGCAGCGGCGCCCCATCAAGCCAGCCGAGGGTCAGCAACCGGCCCGTCGACAGCTCGGGCCGCAGGTCGGGGACGCGCACCTGCGGCGTATCGGCGAGCATCAGCTGGTACAGCGCCACGTGACGCGCCTCGCGCCGGTAATCCAGCTCCTCATGCAGCCGCTCGGCCACCTCGATCGCCACGTCGCGGGTGTCGATGGCCGCGCCCATACGGCGGTGCAGGCCAAGCGCAAGCTCGAGCTGCTTCATATCCGCCGCCACCGCAGATTGCATGTCGGGATATTGCAGCTTGCAGGCCAGCGTCGCGCCATCGAGGGCGGTCGCCCGATGCACCTGGCCGAGCGAGGCGGCGGCCGCCGGGGTCAGGTCAAAGCTGTGGAAGCGGCGACGCCAGTCCGCGCCCAGCTCGTTCTGCATGCGGCGGCGCACGAAGGCAGGCCCCATCGGCGGCGCCTGGGACTGCAGTTTCTGGAATTCTGCAGCGTATTCCGGCGGGATGAGGTCCGGGATGGCGGCGGCCAGCTGGGCCACCTTCATCAGCGGCCCCTTCAGACCCCCGAGCGCCTGGGCGATGGCCAGCGCCTCGGCCTCGCGACCGCCGCCGCGCAGGCGGGCCCCGGCGACGCGGGCGGCGGCGCCGCCCAGCCCCACGCCAACCCTTGCGTAGCGGGCCACACGGGCGCCGAAGCGGTCGGCCTCATCGTCGTGCTGGTCGCTCACCGTCTCACCTCATGACGCCGCGCCTTACCCGGCGCGACGGTCCATGGCGGGCCCCATCTGACCAGAGCGCCGCCGCCCATGCGGCGCGCCCGCGCCAGGCCTCAGGGCAACACCGCCTCAGCCTCTATTTCCACGCAGGCGCCTGCATCGAGCAGGGCCGAAACCTCGACAATGGTCATCGCCGGAAAATGCCGGCCAAGCGACGCCGCCCACGCCGTCCCGACGGCGGCGCCATGGGCGTTGAAATCCGCGATACGCGTCAGATAGGCGCGCAGCGAGACGATGTGGCTCGCCTCGCCGCCGGCCGCCTGCACCACCGCCAGCACATTGGCCAGCGCCTGGGTGAATTGCGCGCCAAAATCCGCGTCCGCCGCCACCGCATGTTCGCCAGGCCTGACGCCTGTCTGGCCGGCCACCCGCAGGGTGCGGCCGCCGCTGGTGACCACGCCCTGGGAATAGCCGCGCGGACGCGGCCAGCCTTCGGGCAATACCGCCGTAAAACCATTATCCGCCATGTGTCATCCTCCCATGCTGTCGCCGCTCATTATGGCGGCGTGAAGCGGTCGCCGCCCCGGCAGCTCCGGGCGGCGCATTGATTGATATGCGGCGCGCCAGGCCGCGCCGGGGCGCCAGTCCCGGGGCGCCAGTCCCGCTCAGTCCGGCAGGCTCTCCAGCTCGGCGATGAAGCCCTCGATCATGCCGAGGCCGATCTGCCAGAACGCCGGATCAGCGGCGTTGAGCCCGAACGGCGCCAGCAGCTCGGCGTGGTGCTTGGTGCCGCCGGCTTCCAGCATGGCGAAATAGCGCTCGGCGAAGCCCTCGGCGGCGTTCTGGTAAACGCCATACAGCGAGTTCACCAGGCAGTCGCCGAAGGCATAAGCGTAGACGTAGAACGGCGAATGGATGAAGTGCGGGATATAGGCCCACCACACGCCATAGCTGTCATCCGTGCGGATCGCCGGACCCAGACTCTCGGTCTGCACCTCGAGCCAGAAGGCGTTGAGCTGCTCCGCCGTCAGCTCGCCGTCCCGGCGCGCCTCATGCACCTTGCGCTCGAAGGTGTAGAAGGCGACCTGGCGCACCACCGTGTTGATCATGTCCTCGACCTTGGCGGCGAGCATGGCCTTGCGCTCGGCCGGGGCCGCCGCGTCGAGCATGCGGCGGAAGGTCAGCATCTCGCCGAACACCGAGGCGGTCTCGGCGAGGGTCAGCGGCGTCGGGGCCATGAGCGCGCCCTGCTTGCCAGCCAGCACCTGGTGCACGCCGTGGCCCAGCTCATGGGCCAGGGTCATGACGTCGCGCGGTTTGCCGAGATAGTTCAGCATCACATAAGGATGCGCCGAGGGCACGGTCGGGTGGGCGAAGGCGCCGGGCGCCTTGCCCGGGCGCACCGGGGCGTCAATCCAGTTTTCGTCGAAGAAGCGCCGGGCGATGCGCTCCATCTCGGGAGCGAAATCGCCATAGGCGCCGAGCACGGTGTCGCGCGCCTCGTCCCAGCCGATCACCCGCTGCGCCACCTTGGGCAGCGGCGCGTTGCGATCCCAATAGTCCAGCTGCTCCTTGCCGAACCAGCGCGCCTTCAGCCGGTAATAGCGATGCGACAGGCGCGGATAAGCCTCGCGCACCGCCGAGACCATGGCGTCGACCACCTCACGCTCGACGCGATTGGCGAGGTGACGGCTGTCGGCGACATCCTCGAAACCGCGCCAGCGATCGGCGATCTCCTTGTCCATGGCCAGGGTGTTGGTGATCAGGGTGAAGGTGCGGGTATTGTCGCCAAACACCTTGCTGATGGCGCTGGCGGCTGCCTTGCGCCGGGCCGGATCGGCGTCCTGCAGATGGTTGAGCGTCGTCTCGATTGACAGGCTCTCGCCATCGACGTCGAAACGCAGCGCCGCGACGGTCTCATCGAACAAACGGTTCCAGGCGCCGACGCCGGTCACGGATTTCTCGTGGAACAGCCGCTCAATCTCATCGGACAGCTGGAACGGCTTCTCCTTGCGCATGTCGTCGAGCCACGGACGCCAGTGCGCCAGCGCCGGATCATTGCGCAGCGCATCCCACGCCGCATCGTCGAGGCGGTTCAGCTCGAGCTGGAAGAACAGCAGATGCACGCTGGCGGCGGTGACCCGCTCCTGGGCGTCGCCGTAGAATTTGGCGTGGGCCGGCGTTGCGGTGTCGCCATAATAGATCAGCCCGGCGTAGGACATGATGCGACCGAGGGTTTCGGACAGGCCCTCATAGGCGCGGATCGCCGCATCGAGCTGCTGCGGCCCATCGGCTGAAGCCGCCAGCCCGGCGATGCGGCCGCGCCACGTGTCGGCGAACGCGGCGCAGCGCGGCGCAATGGCGTCGAAATCCGCCTTGTAGGCCTCGGACTCCATACCCGGATACAGCGCCGACAGGTCCCAGCGCGGCAGATCGCCGAGGCTGGCGCCAGCGGCGACATCCGGGCCGGAGGCAGCGCCGGAGGCGCCTGCGGGCGCGGCGACAGCCGCGGCGAACAGACCAGGCTCAGGCAAACGCAGCGCTGAAGTGGCGCGTGACATCTTATTCCTCCGTTGCGGCCTGATCGCTTGCGGCTGCGACGACGCGTCCATCCGCGTCGCCACCGGCGCCGCCGGCAGATCTGGGCCCTCATATATTTCGGGCGTCTTTGCCCCACCGTCTCACCGCAAGGTGGCGACTGGGATGACAGGAAGCAATCGCTGGCCGGCATTTTCATGACGCGTGGCTTTAGAAACACGCCGCAGGGCCGGTTTTCTCCTGGTCCACCCCATGGGGCCCCCACCATTATGACGTCGTCATGCCCGCTATGACGCCGTCATGCCCGCGCTTGTCGCGGGTATCCACGGGCGCCGCCATGGCTGGCACCAGCGGCTGACTGGATTGCGATGGGTTAGCGGTAATGCTTTGGCGGCGTTGGCGTTCCATGGCTGGGCGAAGACGTGGATGCCCGCGACAAGCGCGGGCATGACGGCGTGAGGGGCGATTGGGGACTGGCGATGGACGATGGCGCCGGGCAAGCGTCAGGCGACGCGCAATGGCGGCAGACGGATGACGGGTGGCGGATGGCGGATGGCGGTGGATGGGCCCGGCCAGTGCTTCAGGCCGGCAAGGCGCCGATCGGTGGACGGCGGCAGACCCGCGCCCGGCGCGGGCAACAATTTTGCGACAGCGTTAACACCGACTTTACCGTTGTGCGCGAGCATGCTCCGGAACGACACACAGGGGTGGCATCATCTGCAGCGGCGCGAGCCGCACGCCCCTGCATCCAAGGCGACATCCCCGACAATGGCCATGCAGCCCCGACACAGTGAGCGCTTCCCTGGACAGCCGGCGCATGGCGAGCCTGAATCTTTGGCGGACCATCGCCTGGCCGTCCCATCGACGCGGGCTGGTGCGGTGATGCTGGTCTGCGCTGGCGTGGACGATCAGGACGCTCGCGCGGCGCTGACCTTGTTCGGCGGCGCGGCCCGCGCCACCAGCTGCCATGACAGCGCATTGGCGTATATCGCCCAAAGCGACGCCGGGCTGGCGGCGGTGGCCATATTGGGCGCGGTCGACCCCGCCACTGTGCTTTCGCTGCTGGAGCGCCTCCGTGCCCGGGGCTCCCGCGCGCCCGTGATGGCTGCTCATGGCGCCCTCAGCCAACGTGACGTCACAATTTTACATGATGCTGGCGTAGAACTGATCGCCGGCGCCAGCATAGAGCGCCAGGCCCGCAACCTGCTGGAGCGCCTGGGCGCTGGCGTCGCCACGCAGGCGCCAGGTCTGAGGCGTGGCGAACGCCGCCAGGAGCTCAACCTCGATGATCTCGCGGCGGCGGGCCACGCCATGACGCGCATCGTCGGTCTCGGCCGGCGCATGTTGCGCGGCGGCCTGCCCGTGCTGATAGAAGGTGAGCAAGGCGTGGGCAAATTTGCGCTGGCGCGCGCCCTGCACGCCGCCGGTCTGCGGCGGCAGCGGCCGCTGCGCCTGCTCGACGCCGCCATGGCTGCGGGCGGCGTCGCTGCGGCGCTAGACGTGCTGGGCGTCGATCTCGATCGTGGCCTGATCAATGGCGAAGCTGGCGGCTCGCTCTATCTGCGCGACGTCAACGCCTGGCCAGATAGCGCCCAGCGCCAGCTGACCGAATTGCTCCGCCGCCGCAACCTGCGGCAGGGGCGCGCTGGCGGCGAGACCTCCTTACGGATTTTCGCCGCCTCCCGTCGTCCCCTTGTCGATCTGGTGCGGGAGGGCGGCTTCCGCGAAGACCTGTACTATTTGCTGTCGGTGGCGCCGCTGACCCTGACCGCATTGCGCAACCGTCGCGAAGACATTCCGGCGCTGGCGCAGGCCATACTCGCCCGTATCCAGAACGGCAGGCTGGCCCCAGTCGACGCCAACGCGCCGCTGCAGCTTGGCGACGACGCCCTGGCGGCGCTCAGGGCTGAAGACTGGCCAGGCAATGTCGCGCAATTACGCGCCCGCATTCTGCGTGCGGCGCTGCGCGGCGACGACCCGCTGCTGACCGCCCCCGCCGTCGCGCCGATCCGCCCGGCGCCCGCCAGCGACAACTGGCTGTCGCCAGCAACCGACGCGACTACACCCATCGGCGACCTCGGCTCAGCGACGCGCCACGGCGCCGGCACAGCCCAGGTCGCACGGCCTGACGCGCCTTATGGTGGGCAGCACGGCGCCTCGGGCATTCTGGAGATCTTTGACGGTCAGGGCGAATTGCGCCCGCTCGCCGAAATCGAGGCCGGGGTCATCCGCTTCGCCCTGCGCCACTACCGTGGCCAGATGTCGGAGGTGTCGCGACGGCTCGGGATTGGCCGCTCGACACTTTATCGCAAGCTGAAAGACCTCGATCTGCTGTCCGACCGCGCCATGCTGGACGGCGGCGATGAGCTGATGTCGGCGGCCGCGGCCGGGCGCCAGGATCGTGTGTTGACGGCTGGACATCCGCTTGTTGACAGCGGCGCCGCACGCGGCTGGCCTGAGGCCGTGGCTGCAGCGCCGTCATGACGATTCGGCGCGGCGCCTGTTGGGCATGACGTGCTGGGGCGGCGCTGGACTTCAGGGGGCGGCGCAGGCGTCACCGGTTGAGCGCGCCGCGCTTCCGTGCGGGTTGCGTTGGGGCGACCGTGTCGGGGTGATCATTGCGGGCGCGTTGGCGACGGCTGTCAGCCAGCGCAGCCCTCGGACGGGGCGACGCCACGCCAACGTTACGGCGACAGCCAGCGGACCTGAGGACCAGGAGGCATGAGCGTGCGGACCGGCGGATCATTCACGGGCAAACCTGACGCCAACCCGGCGTCTGGTGACGGCATTCCGCGCGGCGACCGTCGCCGGACCGCCATGCTCAGCATTCTGGCGCTGGCGGCGGCGCTAGCCGCCACCCAGGCCGCCGCCTCGCCGCTCGCGGTGCGCGCCGCCTTCGCCCTTCCGCAATGCGCTGCGACGCCTTGCCTGCAACTGGCGCAGTGGCGCGACGACGGCGAGGACGATGCGGATCGGGACGGGTGGCAGGAGCCACAGGACGATCCCGGCGCCGATGACCCCGACGCGGACAGTGACTGGCGCGAGCGCGACGATCCCCGGCAGCCCGACAGCGGCCCTGCCCCCCGCGACGACCGCATGCAGCGCGACGGCGAGGAGCGCCCGCCTGCGCCGGAACATGACGATCAGGATCGCAGGCCACAGCCGGAAGATGATCAGCTACAGATCGAAGAGACCCAGGCGCGCAATCCCCGCAAGCAGCTGATTGACCTGTATGACGTCGCCGCCAGCGGGCCGCGCGACGGCGGCCCAATGGCTGGGCCAAAGCCAGCCCCAGTCCCTGGACCGACGGCGCCCGTCAAGGTTGCGGCGCCAGTCATCGCACAGCCGGCGCTCGCCCGGTCCGCGCTGGCGGCGCCCGCCGCCGCCGGCCCTGCACAGCCTCCCGCCAGCAGTCCCACGTCAGCGGTGGCGACAGCGGCCATCGCCGACAGCGTGGCGGCAGGTGGTCGCAAGCGTATCAGCGTGCTGCTCTATGGCCCGCCCGCAAGCGGCGCCGCGCAGGCCGACGCTGACGTGACCGCCTCGATCAGCCAGGCGCCTGACGTCCGCCCTGAGACGATCGACGCCATGCGTCGTGAGCACACGCCTGCACAGCTCACGCATCTGGACGACCGGCGCGCCGAAGAGGCCCTGCGCCAGCTGCCGCCCGTGGCGCCGCCGGCCCCGCTGGCGTTCCCTGGCGCGCCGTCCGCCGACGCCGGGCAGCCGGCTGCCCGGCATGGCCAGGATGACCTGGATGGTCTGGATGGTCTGGCGCCTCTGCTGCAGGCGGCGCTGGAATCGCCATCGATCTTCGCCGGCAGTCGCCTCGACGCCGCACAGCAGGACCAGGTGCGGGCGTTCTACGCCGCACGCCCTGGCCCGCTCTGGCTACAGAGCGGCGCGTGGAGCGCCCACGCCGCCGCCGCGCAGACGCGGCTGGAAAAGGCGTGGGAAGAAGGGCTTGAGCCGGCGGACTATCTGGTTCCGGCGCTACCGCCTGGCGCCGCCCCCGCCATGCTGGCCGAGGCCGACGTGCGCCTGTCGATCGCCGCCGT
Organism: Camelimonas sp. FR25; assembly: GCF_059740505.1. NCBI lineage: Bacteria > Pseudomonadati > Pseudomonadota > Alphaproteobacteria > Hyphomicrobiales > Chelatococcaceae > Camelimonas > Camelimonas sp. FR25. The sequence goes on from NZ_JCAWFG010000035.1 coordinate 18,828, forward strand.
CAAATATGCCCGCGACGCCTCCGGGGGACGCATCGATCCGGTGCGACTGTCAAAACTGCTGACGCCAAAACGCGACCTGCCCGACGCCGAGGCCGTGCTGGCGCGACTTGCGGCGGTGGTCAGCGGGCGCGCCCAGCCGGGCGAGACGTCGGCAGCTGGCGACGCAGGCCTCGTACTGGCCAGCTATAACCCCCAGCATCCTGGCTACGCCGCGCTACGCGGCAAGCTGATCGAATTGCGGGCGGCGCGGCCGCCGCAACCGCCCATGGCCAGGGTGCCGCAGGGGCCAACCCTGCGCATTGGCATGACCGACCCGCGCGTGACCCTGGTGCGCAGCCGCCTCGGCCTGACGCCATCCGATGACGTGCTCTATGACGAGCAACTGGCCACGGCGGTCGCCGAATTCCAGCGTGAGCGCGGCCTGAAACCGAGCGGCCGTCTGACGCCGCAGACCGTCATCGCCATGGCCGGCGACCGCACCCCGGCCGCGCAGGACCCGGCGACGCTGATCGTCAACATGGAGCGCTGGCGCTGGCTGCCCCGCACCCTTGGCGACGACTATATCTTTGTGAACATTCCGGAATACCGCATGCGGCTGGTGCGCGGCGGCCAGCTCGCCCATGAGGCGCGGGTGATCGTCGGCAAGTCGGAAACCCAGACCCCGGTGTTCTCCGACACCATGCAATATGTGGTGATCAATCCTTATTGGAACGTGCCGCCGTCGATCATGAAGAACGAGTTTCTGCCGGGGCTCGCCCGTGATCCGGACTATGCGGCGAAGCGCGGATATGAGGTGATCCGGCGCGGCGACCGCATCCATGTCCGTCAGCCGCCGGGTGAGCGCAACGCCCTCGGCCACATCAAATTCATGTTCCCGAACCACCACGCGGTCTATCTGCATGACACGCCGTCCCGGGCCCTGTTCGGGCGCGAGCGTCGCGCCTTCAGCCATGGCTGCGTGCGGGTGGATGATCCGATGCGCTTCGCCGAGCTGGTGCTGGGCGAACAATGGACGCAGGCGCGTATCCGCAGGCTGATCGGCAAGGGCGAGCGCACCGTGCGGCTGCCGCAGCCGCTGCCGGTGCATCTGGCCTATTTCACCGCCGCCGTGGACGCCGATGGCGGCCTGCATGCTCGCGAGGATATCTATGGCCTTGACCGGCGCATGCGCGCCGCGCTGGAACGGGCGGCGCCGTAAGCGGCGTTGACCGGCGCATGCGCGCCGAACTGGAGCGGGCCGCGCCGGTAACGGCGCGGCCGGGCGCGGCGTGGATGCGCCCTGCGTGCGGTCTTGATGCGCCCTGCGTGCGGCCTTGCCCGGCAAGGCCGCGTCCAGCATTGAGACAGAAGCGAGATGGCGGGCTTCGCCGCCAAAACCCCGCGAAAACAACATTGTGACGGTTTGATGGACAATGACTGCGATCGCCGTAGCGGTATTTCGCGAAGCAGGCTAACCTCACATTAAGGCTTCTGGTCGAAAAGTCTGGCGATCGGGCGCGTCGCGCGCCGCCAGTCACAAGAACAGTCAGCCGGCCCCCTGGGCCGGTCATGATCGACAATGGGGCGCAGCCATGCGCCTGCATGACCTGACCATGCACAGGGGAACTCATTTGCCGGCGCCACGACTTTCCAGCTTTTTTCGCGTCGTGACCGCCGTGGCCACTTCCGCGCCCTGGCGCCGCCCGCGTATTGGCGCGCTGCGCTACGCCTTGGGCGCCGTTGTGGCTGCCGGCGCCTGCGTCATGGGCGTGTCTGAGACGCAGAACGCCATCGCCAATGGCGATACCCGCACCCTGTCGCTGTACTATGTGCACACCAAGGAGACGATCAACGTCACCTTCAAGCGCTCCGGCTCCTATGACCGGGCGGCGCTCAAGCAGCTGAACTGGTTCCTGCGCGACTGGCGGCGCGAAGAGCCCACCAACATGGACCCGCGCCTGTTTGATCTGGTGTGGGAAGTGCACCGCGAGCTTGGCTCGCGCGAGACCATTCACGTCCTTTCAGCGTTCCGCGCGCCCGCCACTAACGCGATGTTGCGCCGTCGCTCTGGCCGCGTCGCCGAGCACAGCCAGCATATGCTCGGCAAGGCCATGGATTTCTTCCTGCCGGACGTTCCGTCGTCGCGGGTGCGCGCCGTCGGCGTACGGCTGCAGCGCGGCGGCGTCGGCTATTATCCGTCATCCTATAACCCCTTCGTGCATCTCGACGTCGGCTCGGTGCGCGCCTGGCCACGGTTGAGCCACGACCAGCTGGCGTCGATCTTCCCTGACGGAAAGACCGTGCACATCCCGGCCAATGGCCGCCCGCTGGCCCGCTACAATGAGGCCCGCGCCGAGATTCTGGCGCGCGGCGGTCAGGTGGCTGGCGCAACCGCCTATGCGGTCGCCGTATCCTCCGGCTCCTCGAAGAAGGGCTTCTGGTCGAGGCTGTTCGGCGGCAATGACGAGAGCGAGGACGTGGCCGAACAGCGCGCCATCGCAGTGGCGCCAGCCTATCGGCCGCGCACGGCGAAGGAAGCAGCGGCCACGGCGCAGCAGGTGGCGTGGAGCAAGGGCGACGAGACCAGCGGCGACGCCGGTCTGCTCGGCTTTATCGGTGGCGGCGGACGCCAGCCGGCGCAGCAGCAGCCCGTCGCCGTCGCCGAGGCCCCCACGGCGGAGCGGCTGCCGCCGATGCAGGCGCAGCCATCGCGCATCGCCGAGATGGCGCCTGTGCCGTCCACGCGGCCTGAAGATCCCGCCTCGCTCGCCGCCATGCGCTCCGACGACGACGGGCAGGCTGGCGCCGGGCAGGCCATGGCCATCGTGCCGCTGCCGCCGCGTCGTCCGGACGATCCGGGCCTGAACATGGCCACCGCCGCACTGAGCAGCGAAACCGCCGCCGTCAACAGCATCGACGCCGCCATGGCGCCGCTGCCGCCCATACGTCCGCAAGACGTCGGCGCTGGCGTCGCAGTGGCGCGCGCCATAATGGACGAGCAGGAGCAGCCGGAGACGGCGGCCAGCCAGGCTGACGCGCAAGGGGCCGGCCAGACTTTGGCGCTGGCGCCGCTGCCGCCGGCACGTCCCTCGGAACTGCGCGCGCCGACCCCCGAGGCGCTGGCAATCGCCGCGCTTGGCGGTCGCCGCCAGGCGGTGGCCCCAGCCGACGCGCTGGCCTATGCCGCCTCGCCGGAGACGACATCGGCCCTATCGCCCATGCCGCCTCAGCGCCCGGCTGAGCTGCGTGGCGCAGCCGTCGCGCCTGCCCGTGCGCCGGCGCAGGCCCGCCGACCTGCCGCCGAAAGGCCTGAGCCGAAGGCGGCCCAGCCAGCTGCGGCGCCCGCCGCCCCGGCGCGGGCCACGGCAAGCGCGCCCACAGCTCCGCCCCCCCAGAAGAGCGCCAGATCAGCCGGCCTGCCGTCGCGCATCGCCGAGGTCTATGACGACGCCACCTTCGCCAGCACCACCGCAGCCGATGACAATGGCGCGGCGCTCGCCGCCGCCCTGCTGGGCCGCAAACGCCCCGGCAATTGATACCAGGATGCGAAGATGCTGACGCATCCGCATCCTTAAATGCTCAGGCGCCGCACGGGCTTCTACCAGAACCCGATGAGTCATGCTCATCGGGTTCTGGTAGAAGCCGCAGCAATCGCGGCCGCGTCGAAGCGGCGAGATATGGCGACCCCAGGCGCCGCAGCCTGACGCCCGCGCACGAGCGTTCAGGCTGACGGTCTGGCGCAGGTCATGGTCACAGGATTTTTGCCTGGGGTCGTGCCCGCCAGCTGGGTCCAGACAATAAAAAGACCCCGGCCAGCGTCGGGGTCTTGTTGATTCCACAACTGCAGCGTTGCTGGTCGCCAAACGATCCGGCGACGCAGCCGCGGCTGACGGTCGCGCCAGCACGCTGTGCAGACAGCCGGTCAGGCCATGCCGAGCGCCTGCAGGTACAGTTCGAGAATGGCTTCCTCTTCCTGACGCTCTGCCTGGTCCTTCTTGCGGATCCGCAGGATCTGGCGCACCGCCTTGGCGTCGAAGCCGCGCCCCTTCAGCTCGGCGAACACTTCCTTGATGTCGCCGGCGATGCCGGTCTTCTCTTCCTCGAGCCGTTCCAGACGCTCAATGAACTGCTTCAGCTCGTCTGCTGCGACGCCGGTATCGGCGACATCGGCCATGCCAGGATTGCTCATGGGCTAACAGGTGTCCTTGTGTGTTGGCCGCAGCAACCCGGGAGTCCCGGACGTCAGCGGCGATCCATTGTCGTTCCGGCATTGGGCGAGGTGCGCCCAGCGCCACCCGGGCGCCGCCAAAGGCGGCTCTGGGTGCAAGAATGGGCGGCCCGTCGCCAGGAGGAACGCGGTCAGGCGATCTATACCCGGATGTCTGACCACAAGCTAAATCAATTGCGTTAATCCCCGCCATGCGGCGGCCAGCGCGACATTTTTCCCGCATCTCGCTGGGCGACCCGGGCCGTCAGACGGCGCCGTTGAGCTGGGGCAAGCGGGCGGCTGCCCCAAGTTCATGCTGGTCGGCCCAGGCGACGCCGGGCATGATGCCGTGACGCGATTCGATAGCCTTCAGGCCGCAGGCGCAGCAAACCGGCGCAGGAGATCGGTCCAGGGTCATTCCAGACCTATGGCGCCAAGGGCGGCGCAGTCGCAGCGCGGGTTACGCGGCGCCACGCTGGGGACTGCCGCCAAAACGCCGCGTCTGCCACAGATTCGCCGCCCGCGCCGGGCATGCCTCGCTGCAGATGATGACGGCGCCAAATCCTGGAGGGCAAATCCTGGAAGGCAAGTCCTCGAGGGCAAGTCCTGGGGAGCATGTCCGGGAAAGCATGTCCTCAAGGGCGTGTCATGGAGGGCGTGTCGTGGAAGGCGTATCATGGAGGGCGTGTCGTGGAGGGGCAACCCGTGGTCGCACGCCGTTTGGCGCGTGAGCGGGGCCGCCCGATGTGCGCCATGCCTGGACGCCGTCATCAAACCGTGCGCATGCCGCGCCATAAATATTGCAGGAGTTAGCCAGCATGCCGTCCAAAAGTTCACCTGGTCGACCGGCGCAGAGGCGCGCACGGCTGGCCTTGTGCCTGGCGTTGCTGGGAGGAACGGTGACGCTGGCCCTGGGCGCGACCGAGGCGCGGGCTGACCTGCGCATGTGCAACATGACGGGCAGCCGTGTCGGTGTGGCTTTGGGCTATCGCGATCCCCAGGGGTGGATCACCGAAGGGTGGTGGAACCTTCCGTCCAAGGGATGCGAAACCTTGCTGCGCGGCTCCCTCGCCGCCCGTTTTTACTATATCTATGCCGTTGATTATGACCGCGGCGGCGAATGGTCTGGCAAGGCCTTCATGTGCACCAGGGACCGCGAATTCTCCGTGCGCGGCGTCGAGAACTGCCTCGCGCGGGGCTTCGACCGCAACGGCTTTTTCGAGGTCGACACCGGTGAACAGAAGAGCTGGACCATCCAGCTGACCGACACGCCCAGGACGCCGGAGATTACACGATGAGACGTTTGCGACGGGTCAAGATTGTCGCCACCCTGGGCCCGGCTTCCTCTACGCCCGAACGGATGGAGGCGCTGTTCCGCGCCGGCGCGGACATGTTCCGCATCAATATGAGCCACACCACGCGTGAGGCGCTGCGCGAGCGCGTCGCTGACATTCGCGCGGTCGAAAAGACCGTGGGCCGCCCCATCGGCATTCTCGCCGACCTGCAGGGGCCGAAGTTGCGCCTCGGTGTCTTCGCCGGCGACCGGGTGATGCTCGACAGGGGCGCCCGCTTCACCCTCGACAATGACGACGCCCCAGGCACAATCGATCGCGTGAAGCTGCCGCATCCGGAAATTCTTGAGGCGCTGGATGTCGGCCATCGCATCCTGGTCGACGACGGCAAGGTCGAGCTGGTGGTGACCGGCGTCAGCCGTGACGGAGCGCGCATCGCTGTGGAGACCAGCGTGCTGGTGCCAGGCGCCGCCTCGAACCGCAAGGGCGTCAGCCTGCCGGACACCACCATTCCGGTGTCGGCCCTGACCGCCAAGGACCATTCCGATCTGGAGGCGGCGCTGGATTGCGGCGTCGACTGGATCGCCGTGTCCTTCGTGCAGCGCCCCGAAGATGTCGCCGACGTCAAGAAAACGGCGCGCGGCCGCGCGCTGGTGATGGCCAAGATTGAGAAGCCGCAGGCCGTGACGCGGCTGGAAGAGATCTTCGAGCTGGCCGACGGCGTCATGGTGGCGCGTGGCGATCTCGGCGTCGAGATGCCGCTCGAACAGGTGCCGGGCATCCAGAAGCAGATCACCCGCATGGGCCGCCGCCTCGGCAAGCCCGTGGTGGTGGCGACGCAGATGCTGGAATCGATGATCTCGTCGCCAGTGCCGACCCGCGCTGAAGTCTCTGACGTCGCCACGGCGGTGTTTGAGGGCGCTGACGCGGTGATGCTGTCGGCCGAGAGCGCCGCCGGGCAGTTCCCGGTGGAGGCGGTGTCGACCATGGACCGCATTGGCCGGCAGGTGGAGGGCGACAACAACTTTCGCACCATCATCACCGCCCAGCGCACCCAGCCGGAGTCCACTGGCGCTGACGCCATCGCCGCCGCCGCCCGCACCATTTCGGAGACGGTGGACATTCGCACCATCGTGGCCTGGACCGCCTCGGGCGCCACAGGCCTGCGCATCTCGCGCGAGCGACCGCAGACGCCGATGATCGCCCTTACGCCGCGTGAGACCACGGCGCGCCGGCTGGCGGTGGCCTGGGGCATTCATGCGGTGGTGACGGAAGACGCCCATGACGTCGACGACATGACCGAACGGGCCTGCCAGATTGCCTGCGCCGCAGGCTTCGCCGCCCCGGCCGACCGGGTGCTGATCGTCGCCGGCGTGCCCTTCGGTTCGCCAGGCGCCACCAACATGCTGCGCATGGCCTTTGTCAGCTCAACCGGCAAGGGCGCAGCGTAAGGCCAAACCCTGGTGAGCATGGCTGATCGGGTCACGAGCAATGCCGGGCGGCGCCAGAGCTGTGCAGCTCGTGGCCGCGTCAGCAGCGGCGCGGCCCGGGCATGACGCTGCGCCAGGGACCAACCTCAATCGGCGCCGAAGCGCACGGGGTCAAAGCGGGCGACAGCTCGCCAGGTTGGGCGCCATAAGGCGCGCTACAGGTCGCGGCCATCCACATCCGGAGCGAGCCGCGTCACCTGCTCCTTGACGTCTGCCTGCCACGGGTTGATCTCCAGCGCCTTGCGCCAGACGCGCAGGGCGTTGCGGCTGTCGTCGCGGCGCAGGAACAGGGCGCCCAGCGCCGCCAGCGCCGGATAATTGCGCGGCTCCAGTTGCAGGGCCTTGCGCAAGTCAGTGGCCGCCCGCTCATCATCCCCCATCTGGCTGAACAGGATGGCCCGGCGCTTCCACGCCTCGGCCCAGGCCGGCCTGATGGCGATCACCCGGTCGATCAGCTCAACGCCCAGCGCCGTGTCGCCCACCATGGCGGCGGCTGCGGCGCGGCGCGCCAGCAGGTCTGCGGTTGGGCTGCCGGAACGGGCCCATTGCTCCTCGATCCGCCGCGCCGCGCCCTCGCCTTCCGCCTCATCGCGCGCGGCGGCGAGCCGGCCGAACAGAATGTCCAGGGTATCACCCTGCCCCTGCGCTGCGCCTGCGCGCGCCGCATCGGCCTGCGGCTGTGGGCTTGCGGCGACGGGCGGCCTGGGAAGGGCGCCGGCGTCCTTGGCAGCGTCAGCGGCAGCGCCCGCAGACGCCGCGAAAATGCACAGCGCCAGCGCGGCGCCTGTCGGACGCGCCGCATCTGTAATGCATTGCTTCAGTGAGTTGGCGACGCGGCGCCGCAGCAGATTGGCCATGGGCGGCATTCTAGAGCATTTCGCGCATGATCAAACGTCTGCGTTCAACCGCTTGCGTTTGCGCAGATTGCGCTCTGACGCGTCAGGCGCGGGTATGGGCCGGACGCAACGCCGCCGACGGGTGGGCGTGCGTCCCGCCCAAAACAAAACACCCGCGCCGGAGCGCGGGTGTTTTGATCTTCAGACATCGCCGTAAGGCGACTTCCTCAGCCCTGACGCGCCTTGTAGCGCTTCTGGGTCTTGTTGATGATGAAGACGCGGCCCTTGCGACGAACCAGCTGGTTGTCGCGATGGCGGCCGAGAAGAGCCTTCAGAGAATTGCGGACCTTCATGTTCCGGTTCCTCTATGACGCGACGCAACCGTCTCGCCGGGTGGCGCGCGCCACAGAAGACGCGCTTTGCGCCTCGACTGCGACCCACGACTGTTGGGGTTCAAAACGCCCGTCGACCGGTTGCGGCGCGACGGCGTTTCAATGAAATGGTGGGCGCGACAGGGATCGAACCTGTGACCCCTACGATGTCAACGTAGTGCTCTCCCGCTGAGCTACGCGCCCATTTCCGCCGTTGTCTGCCTCAAAAGCTGAAGCAATTCAACCCTGCGGAAAGGAATTTTTATCACCGTCTGGCTGGATCGCCGTGAAGCGCTTCGCCGTCTGGAGGCCTATGGAGCCGGGCGCTCCGTAAGTGAGCGGGGTAATAACTTGCCCCCACGCCGCTGGCAACTCCCCTTGTGTTGATAACTTCAGTTTGGCTGGGGGAAACTGGATGTCGCCGTCCGCGCCTGCCCCGCGCCCTGCCCCACGCCCTGTGGTCGCCGCCCCGCCTGACGGGATTGCGCCGGGCAGGTAACGGCTCAGGCCGCCAGCATTTTTTCCACTTCAGCGACCAGTTCGCGCAGATGGAACGGCTTCGACAGCACGCGCGCATCGCGCGGCGCCTGCGAATCCGCATTGAGCGCCACCGCAGCAAAGCCGGTGATGAACATCACCTTGAGGTCAGGATCGAGCTCGGTGGCGCGGCGCGCCAGCTCAATGCCATCCATCTCCGGCATGACGATATCGGTGAGCAGAAGCTCGAATGGCTCCTCGCGCAACCGGTTGTAGGCCGACAGACCATTGTCGAACGACGCCACGTCATAGCCGGCGTTCTCTAACGCCTTGACCAGGAAGCGACGCATATCGTCATCGTCTTCAGCAAGCAGGATTTTGTTCATCATCGCGATCAGCAATTCGCCCATTGTCTGTCAGCGTTTTAACCACAACGCCGTAAAGAAGCCGTGAATCCGGCGAAGCCTGGGCTGGGCCGACATGCGCCGCCCTGAACCCTGCGCCTGAAGCGGTTGCGGCGGATCTCAGGAGCGGCCGCAGGGCCGACTTGCGCGACGCGATCGCGCGGAACTCCGCCGGACTGGACATCGTTTCGCATCTGGCGTCCACTAACGACCCGCGCACGCCAGCCTTGTGACGATGCCCGCGCCCACCATGAAACGGCGCGCGCGCAAGGCGGCAAACGGCGCGCGCGCAAGGCAGGACGTGACGGCTACGGCGTGGGCAGGATCCGGTTTCGATCGCGCGCCACGCCCGCAGGCGCAGCCTCAGGGGTTGGGGACCATAACGCATGCTGACAATGACCGAGCCGCGTTTTGACCCGCCATTCACCCTGACCGAACCCCTCATTCAGTCGGTCCCGGTAGTGCTCAATTCGCCACACTCGGGAAGAACCTATCCCGACGAGTTTCTCACCCACACACGACTGACGCCGCTTGAGTTGCGGCGCTCCGAAGACGCCTTCGTCGATCTGCTCATCGCGCCGGCGGTGGCGCTCGGCGCGCCGATGCTGGCGGCGAATTTCCCCCGCGCCTGGCTGGACCTGAACCGCGAGCCTTGGGAACTTGATCCCAAACTGTTCGCTGGACCATTGCCAAAATGGGCCAATACCCGCTCAGCCCGGGTCATCGGCGGCCTCGGGGCCATCCCGCGCATTGTCGCCGAAGGCCAGGAAATCTGGCCCGACCGCCTGCCGCTTGAGGCGGCCCTGCACCGCATCGACACCCTCTACAAGCCCTATCACAGCGCCCTGCGCCGGCTGATCAACCGCACCCAGCGCCAGTTCGGCGCCGTGGTGCTGGTCGACTGCCATTCCATGCCCTCCAGCAGCACGCCGCGCCGCTTCGGCGCCACCCCCGACATCGTGCTCGGCGACCGCTATGGCTCCAGTTGCGCCGCAGCGGTGGTGGATTTTCTCGAATTGCGCTTTCAGTCCGCCGGCTATCGGGTGTCGCGCAACGCGCCTTATGCCGGCGGCTTTATCACCGAGCATTACGGCGCCCCCCTCGCCGGGCGCCACGCCGTGCAGATCGAGATCAATCGCGCCATCTATATGGACGAGGACCAGATCATCCCCTCGGATGGCTATGCAGATTTCGCCGCCGACCTCACCGAGGTGTTCGCCAGCTTCTTCGCCGCTTTGGATATGCTGACGCCGGCCCGTCGCCTCGCCGCCGAATAGCTGCCGCCGCGCCACCTGTCGGCAGCGCCTGTCTGGGGCGCCAGTCTGGGACGCCAGTCTGGGGCGTCAGTCTGGGGCGCAGTGTCATCGCCATGACGCCGACGATATGGCATGGATGGGGCATGACAGTCGGGCCGCGCGGCGCTGCAGCGGGCATGAGCGCAAGGGCGCGCATGGCCCTGGCGGCGGCAAGTCCGCACGCCCGCCGCACGCCCGTGAGAGAGAGCAAACCGTGACAGCCATCGACTTCGCCAGCTTTGTCAACGATTTGGCTGATATTTCCGCCCGCGCCGTCGCGCCCTTCTTCCGCTCCTCCATGACCATGGAGAACAAGGCGGGCCCAGGGGCGTTCGACCCGGTGACCGAGGCGGATCGCGCCGCAGAGGCCGCCATGCGCGCCCGCATTCGCCGCGCCTTTCCCGCCCACGGCATTGAGGGCGAGGAATATGGCGATGAGGGCGCCTCCGCCGAGTTCGTCTGGGTGCTCGACCCGATTGACGGCACGGCGGCGTTCATCAGCGGCCTGCCGCTGTGGGGCACGCTGATTGGCCTGAAGCGCCATGGCCAGCCGGTGTATGGCATGATGAGCCAGCCGTTTATCGGCGAGCGGTTTTATGGCGATTGCGGCCAGTCGCGTTACCAGCGCGGCGCGGACACCAGGATCATTCGCACCCGGCGCTGCGCCAGCCTGGCGACGGCGACGCTGGCCTCCACCTCGCCGCATCTGTTCAGCGAGGCCGAGGCCGAGGCCTATGGCCGGGTGCAGCGCGCCAGCCGGGTCACCCGCTACGGCGCTGATTGCTACGCCTATTGCATGCTGGCGGCGGGCCATATCGATCTGGTGGTCGAGGCCGGGCTCAAGCCCTGCGACATCGCCCCGCTGATCCCGATTATCGAGGGCGCTGGCGGCGTCGTCACCACCTGGACCGGCGCGCCCGCCACCCAGGGCGGCCGCATCATCGCCGCCGGCGACCCCGCCGTGCACGCCGAGGCCATGCGCCTGCTCGCCGACGTCGGCTGAGGCGCAGCCTGCCCTTCGACCATAACCTCCAACTCCCTGGGAAGAAACTTTGACTAGCGGCTGCCTGTTCTGCGCCATCACCTCTGGCGCCATTCCCGCCCGCATCGTCTGCGAGAGCGACAACCTTGTGGCCTTTCTCGACATCCAGCCGGTGCGCGAGGGGCACACGCTGATCGTGCCGCGGGAGCATCATCGCTTCTTCGACGACATGCCGGAGACGCTCGCCGCCGAAGTGGTCGCCATGGGGCAGAAGATCGCCCGGGCGCAGAAGCGGCTGTATGGCGTCGAACGGGTCGGCTTTCTGTTCACCGGCGTCGACGTTCCGCACGTGCACGCCCATGTGGTGCCGATGCATGAGCCGACGGATCTGACCTCGCGGCGCTACATCGCCGAGGAACAGCTGACCTTCCGGCCGACGCCACGCGCCACGCCTGAGGAGCTGGAGGCGACAGGCGCGAAGCTTGGCGAAGCCCTGCAGGGGAGCTGATGCCAAAGTGCGGTGAGCACGACTCATCGCACTTTGGTCAAGCCCGTGCGGTGCCTGAGCAATTCAGGATGCGGATGCGTCAGCATCTTCGCATCCTGGTATGAGGCGGCTGCTGCATACAGGCGGTGATCCTGCGCATCGCGGCTCATCAGGTCCGCGCGGCGCTAGAGCATGTCAGGCCGCCGCAGCGTCGGCGCCGCCGCAGTCGGGCGTCAGGCCACAAACTCAGCGGCGCTACCGGGGATGAAGGCGTCGAAGGCGGCGAAGAAGGCGGCGCGGGTCTCGTCACGTTCCATCAGCAATTCGTGGCGGGCGCCTGGCAGCACGATGGCGCGACCGGTCTTGAGCTGCAGCGCCAGCCGCTCGATGGCTGGCGTCGACACCACCCGGTCGGCCCCGGCGGCGAGGATCAGCGCCGGCGTGGCGATGCGGCGGCCAAAATCTGGCCGGGTGAACTCGGCCATGCAGCGAAACGCAGCGTCGAGCCAGCCGACGGTGGGATCGCCAATCGCCACCGCGATATCGGCGTCAGCTGCGGCGCGCACCAGCGCGGCGTTGCGGGCGTAACGCGCCGCATCGGTGGTCAGCGGATTCCCATCGAACGGGCGCGCCGAGATCGACCCGACCCCACCGCCAGGCACAAAGGCCGCGCCCATGCCGGCGAGGCGCAGACTGCGCGCCAGCGCGCGCGCCGACCGCGCGCCCAGCGGCAGCACGATGTCGACCATCGGCGCGCTCAGCGCCACCCGGGCGAAGCTGGTAAAGCCGCGCGCTAGCGCGCTGAGCACGATGGCCCCGCCCATGGAATGGGCCAGCCCGAACAGCGGCCGCGGCCAGTAATCCGGAATCGCCTGGCTGACCACCGCGTCGAGATCCAGCCGGTACTGGCTGAAATCCCGCACATGGCCCTTGAAGCGATTGGGCAGCGCCCGGTCGGACAGCCCCTGGCCGCGCCAGTCGAAGGTGATCACCGCAAAGCCGCGCTGCAGCAGATCGTCAATGGTCTCGGCGTATTTTTCGATGAACTCGGCCCGCCCCTGCATCAGCAGCACGCAGCCCTTCGGCGCGCGGGCAGCCGATCCCGCGAGCCGCGCCGGCCAGCGCACGGCGCGGAGCCTCACCCCGTCCGCAGTGGTCACATTCAGCGGCTCGCCGCCTGGCGGCAAACCGTAGTCCGCAGTCCTGACGAACAGCCAGTCGGCCCGTTCCATCTCCGCCCCCCTCGCCTGCCCACGCAGCCTGACCATGCCAGCCGCCCGGTCACAACGCCGTATTTTTTGCCGGCGGCCACCCTTGAAATGTCGTCATGGGCAACCAAACTCAGGTCTACGCAGGCCAAACTGGCTGCGTAATCCTGGCTGGTCCGCGCTCAATGGAGGCGGACTGCATGTTGCTCTGAAGAGGATATGCCATGCGTCACTTCGATCTGTCCCCCCTTTACCGTTCGACCATTGGTTTTGACGGCGTGTTCAACATGCTCGACAAGCTCGCCAATGTGGAGGGACCCTCCGGTTATCCGCCGTATAATATCGAGCGCACCGGTGAAAACGCCTATCGCATCACCATCGCCGTGGCCGGCTTTGGCCCCGATGAGCTGTCGCTGGAGCTGAAAGAGAACGCCCTTACGGTGCGCGGCGACAAGCCCGCCAGGGCGGAAGACGCCCAGCGCGAATATCTGCACCAGGGCATCGCCGCCCGCGCCTTTGAGCGCAAGTTCCAGGTTGCCGACCATGTGCTGGTGACCGGCGCCCATCTGGACAACGGCCTGCTGCATGTGGAGCTGGTCCGCGAGATCCCCGAGGCGAAAAAGCCACGGCAGATCCCCATCGCCACCCGCCCGTCGGATGTGCAGGAACTGACCCAGAACCAGCCGGCCCACTAAGGTCTTCAGGACTGCGGCCTATACTAGGATGCGAAGATGCTGAAGCATCCGCATCCTGGATTGCTCAGGCGCCGCACGGGCTTGACCAAAGCGCGATGAGTCGTGCTCACCGCACTTTGGTATTACGCCCTGTCCATTGACATTGCTGGCAAAGTTCCGCGCAGACTGAATTCAGGTCGAGGCGTCCCAGCTCTGGGGCGCCTCTTTTGTATGTTTATTGCACAAAAGTTGGGCGATCATTCTGACCGCAATCTATCTTGTGCCTAGTCTGGAAATCTGCCAAAGTGCGTTTAGGACAGTGCTACTGTCCATTTTTGGGCGCGCCTGGCGCCCATTGGCGAGGCAGAGTGGCGAAGCTATGATTGAAGCTGAGCGAAAAAGCCTGGAACATACCGTCCGCACCGAGCGGATCGCTGACGCACGCGTGGCCTGATCCCATTGTTGGGCCCGCGAGGAGCGGGCGCAAGGCCAGAGCGACCGACCCTCGATGACTGCCGCCTGTATTTGAGACACAGCCGTGTCTTCGTTGCAGGATTATTCTGGCGCGATCCGCCGTCCTGCGACGGCGCATGAGTTTATGTCGAGGGTCAGCACACCATGCGCGACAATCAAGGCGGTTTTGCCAGCACCAACGATAACGCCAGCCTGCACGCCGGGACTGGTCCTGCGCGCGGCGCCGTCAAAAGCGCCGATGCGGCTGCGCTGACGACCCGTCGCGTCGTGGACCCTGGCTTCCCCAAGGCCGCCGGCCTTTACGATCCTGCGAATGAGCATGACAGCTGCGGCGTTGGTTTCGTCGCCAGCATGCACAATCACAAAACGCACGAGATCGTGCAGCATGGCCTGTCGATCCTGAAGAACCTCGAACATCGCGGCGCCGTCGGCGCGGACCCCAAGGCCGGCGACGGCTGTGGTCTGCTGCTGCAGATGCCGCATGAGTTCTTCGCCGCAGTGGCGCCGGAAGCTGGCGTCGACCTGCCGGCGGCTGGCGATTACGCCGTCGGCCACATCTTTATGCCGCGTGATCCGGCGGCCCGCGCCGAGATCGAGGCGCTGGTGGCGGAGCGCACCCCGGCTGAAGGCCTGGTGCTGCTGGGCTGGCGCGACGTGCCGGTCGACAATTCCGGCCTCGGCTACAGCGTGTTGCCGACCGAGCCGGCGCATCGCCAGCTGTTCATTGGCCGCGGCGACGGCATCGCCGCCGGTGAGGCGGGCGCCGACGAGTTCGAGCGCCGCCTCTACATCCTGCGCAAGGTCATTTCCAACGTCATTTATGACCTGCATGACCCGCGGATGGATGGCTATTACGTCGTATGCCTGTCGTCGCGCACCCTGATCTACAAGGGCATGCTGCTGTCCAACCAGCTGGGCGAATATTACACGGATCTCAACGATCCGCGCATGAAGTCGGCCATCGCCCTCGTGCACCAGCGCTTCGCCACCAACACCTTCCCGACCTGGTCGCTGTCGCACCCCTATCGCATGGTGGCGCACAACGGCGAGATCAACACGGTGCGCGGCAACGTCAACTGGATGGCCGCCCGTCAGGCCTCGGTGTCGTCGCCGCTGTTCGGCGAGGACATCTCGAAGCTGTGGCCGATATCTTACGAGGGCCAGTCGGACACCGCCTGCTTCGATAACGCGCTCGAATTCCTCGTGCGTGGCGGCTATTCGCTGGCCCACGCCATGATGATGCTGATCCCGGAAGCCTGGGCGGGCAACCCGCTCATGGATGAGGAGCGTCGCGACTTCTACGAGTATCACGCCGCATTGATGGAGCCGTGGGACGGCCCCGCCGCCATCGCCTTCACCGATGGCCGCCAGATCGGCGCGACGCTCGACCGTAACGGTCTGCGCCCGGCCCGCTATTTCGTCACCCGCGACGGCCTCGTCGTCATGGCGTCGGAAATGGGCGTGCTGACCTTCCCGGAAGAGGACATCGTTGAGAAGTGGCGCCTGCAGCCAGGCCGCATGCTGCTCATCGACCTCGAGAAGGGCCGCATCGTCTCCGACGACGAGATCAAGAAGGAGCTCTCCACCAGCCACGACTATCGTGAATGGCTGGAGCGCACCCAGATCGTGCTCGAGGACCTGCCGCCCGTCGAAGCCCGCGCCCCGCGCGCCGACGTGGCGCTGCTCGATCGCCAGCAGGCCTTCGGCTATTCGCAGGAAGACCTGAAGCTGCTGCTCTCCCCCATGGCCGTCACCGGCCAGGAGGCCATCGGCTCCATGGGCACCGACACGCCGATTGCGCCGCTGTCGTCGCGTCCGCGTCCGCTGTTCAATTATTTCAAGCAGAACTTCGCCCAGGTCACCAACCCGCCGATCGACCCGATCCGCGAGGAGCTGGTGATGAGCCTGGTGTCGTTCATCGGCCCACGTCCGAACATTCTCGACCATGAGGGCACCGCGCGCCTCAAGCGTCTGGAAGTGCGCCAGCCGGTGCTGACCAATGAGGATCTGGAGAAGATCCGCAACATTGGCGCCATCGAAGACCAGTTCGACACCAAGACCCTCGACATCACCTATCCGGCGGCCAAGGGCGCCGATGGGATGGAAGAGGCGCTGAAGCGTCTGTGCGAGCGGGCGGAAGAGGCCGTGCGCGGCCGCTACAACATCGTTGTGCTGTCGGATCGCCAGATTGGCCCGGATCGCATGCCGATCCCGTCGTTGCTGGCCACCGCCGCCGTGCATCATCACCTGATCCGCAAGGGCCTGCGCACCTCGGTCGGCCTCGTGGTCGAGACCGGTGAAGCGCGCGAGGTGCACCATTTCGCCTGCCTCGCCGGCTATGGCGCCGAAGCGGTCAACCCTTATCTGGCGTTCGAGACCATTCTCGACATGCACGCCCGCGGCGAGTTCCCGCCGGAGGTCGATCGCAAGGAAGCCGTCAAGCGCTTCATCAAGTCGATCGGCAAGGGTCTGCTCAAGGTCATGTCCAAGATGGGCATTTCGACCTACCAGTCCTATTGCGGCGCGCAGATCTTCGACGGCGTCGGCCTGTCGAGCGAATTCATCAACCGCTACTTCACCGGCACCGCCACGCCGATCGAGGGCGTTGGCCTCGCCGAGGTGGCGCAGGAGACGGCCCGCCGTCACCGCGACGCCTTCGGCAATGCGCCGATCTATCTGAACGCGCTTGATGTGGGCGGCGATTACGCCGTGCGCATGCGTGGCGAAGCCCACGCCTGGGACGCCGACAGCGTCCGCGACCTGCAGCACGCCGTGCGCGGCAACGCCCAGGACAAGTACCGGGCCTTCGCCCAGCGCATCAACGAGCAGGGCGAGCGTCTGCTGACCATCCGCGGCCTGTTCGGCATTCGCACCGCCGAAGACGACGGCCGCAAGCCCGTGCCGCTGGATGAGGTGGAGCCGGCGTCGGCGATCGTTCGCCGCTTCGCCACCGGCGCCATGTCCTATGGCTCGATCTCGCGTGAGGCGCACACCACCCTCGCCATCGCCATGAACCGGATCGGCGGCAAGTCGAACACCGGCGAAGGCGGCGAGGAAGCCGACCGCTTCCTGCCGATGCCCAATGGCGACAGCATGCGCTCGGCCATCAAGCAGGTCGCCTCTGGCCGCTTTGGCGTGACCACTGAATATCTGGTCAACGCCGACATGATCCAGATCAAGATGGCCCAGGGCGCCAAGCCCGGCGAAGGCGGCCAGCTGCCCGGTCACAAGGTGGACGCGGTCATCGCCCGCTGCCGCCACTCGACCCCGGGCGTGGGCCTGATTTCGCCGCCACCGCACCACGACATCTATTCGATCGAAGATCTGGCCCAGCTGATCTACGACCTGAAGAACGTCAATCCGGTGGCAGACATCTCGGTCAAGCTGGTGTCGGAAATCGGCGTCGGCACGGTGGCCGCGGGCGTCGCCAAGGCGCGCGCCGACCACATCACCATCTCGGGCTTCGAGGGCGGCACCGGCGCCTCGCCGTTGACCTCGATCAAGCACACCGGCTCGCCATGGGAAATCGGCCTCGCCGAGACCCACCAGACGCTGGTCGCCAACAAGCTGCGTAACCGCGTCGCCGTGCAGGTCGACGGTGGCCTGCGCACCGGTCGCGACGTGGTCATCGGCGCCCTGCTCGGCGCCGACGAGTTCGGCTTCGCCACCGCGCCGCTGATCGCCGCTGGCTGCATCATGATGCGCAAGTGCCACCTCAACACCTGCCCGGTTGGCGTCGCCACCCAGGACCCGGTGCTGCGCAAGCGCTTCGTTGGCCAGCCCGAGCACGTCATAAATTACTTCTTCTTCGTCGCCGAAGAAGTGCGTGAGCTGATGGCCGCCCTGGGCTACCGCACCATGGATGAGATGGTCGGCCAACTGCACATGCTGGACCGTCGCCGGGTGGACGAGCACTGGAAGTCCCGTGGCCTCGATTTCGGCAAGCTGTTCCACAAGCCGGAGGCCGATGGTCCCGAAGCGATCTTCCATAACCAGGTCCAAGACCACCATCTGGAGGCGGTGCTCGATCGCAAGCTGATCGCCGCCGCAGCCCCCGCGCTGGAGCGTGGCGAGCGGGTGGAAATCGCGGTTGAGGCGCACAATTACGATCGCTCCACCGGCGCCATGCTGTCGGGTGAAGTGGCCAAGCGTTATGGCCATGCCGGCCTGCCGGACGACACCATTCACGTGCGGCTCACCGGCACCTCTGGCCAGGCCTTCGGCGCCTGGCTGGCGTCCGGCGTCACCCTCGACCTGACCGGCGAAGCCAATGACTATGTCGGTAAGGGCCTGTCGGGCGGCCGCATCATCGTGCGTCCCCCGGCCAATTCCGGCATCGTCCCCGAGAAGTCGATCATCGTCGGCAACACGGTGATGTATGGCGCGATCGCCGGCGAGTGCTACTTCCACGGCGTGGCGGGCGAGCGTTTCGCCGTCCGTAACTCCGGCGCGATCTGCGTTGTCGAAGGCACTGGCGATCACGGTTGCGAATACATGACCGGCGGCGTCGTGGTGGTGATTGGCCAGACCGGCCGCAACTTCGCGGCGGGCATGTCGGGCGGCATCGCTTATGTGCTCGACGAGAGCGGCGATTTCGCCAGCCGCTGCAACCTCTCCATGGTCGACCTTGAGCCAGTGACCGAGGAAGAGGACCTGATGCGCGAGCATCAGCACCAGGCAGGCGACCTCGACTTCAAGGGCCGCATTGACGTGCTGGCCAATATGTCGAGCCAGGACGCCGAGCGCCTGCGCCAGCTGATCGCTGACCATCTGCGCTACACCGGCTCGGGCCGGGCGAAGCAGATCCTCGACAACTGGGCCGACTATCTGCCGAAGTTCGTCAAGGTGATGCCGGTTGAGTACCGTCGCGCCCTTCAGGAGCTGGAGAAGTCCCGGCGTCCGGTCGCAGCTGAATAAGCGCATGACAGCACGGGCGTCTGACGCCCACGCCTGACCGCAACGCGGTCAGGACAAATCGTCGGGCGGGACAGGCACGGCGCGCGGGGCGCGCCGGTCCGTTCTCCCAGGCGCAGCCCTCCGGACGCAGGGACCGGGCGGCGCGCCGATCAGGATCAAGCGGTTATTCGCGCCAGCGCGAAGGGGGCCGCCCGCATAAGGCTAACGCAGACGATGGGCAAGGTTACCGGCTTTCTCGAAATCGACCGGCAGGACCGCAAGTACCGGCCTGCCTCCGATCGTATCCGCCACTACAATGAGTTCATCATTCCGCTGGGCGAGCAGGGCATCCGTGACCAGGCGGCGCGCTGCATGGATTGCGGCATCCCGTTCTGTCACAACGGCTGCCCGGTCAATAACCAGATCCCGGACTGGAACGACCTCGTCTACAATGACAGCTGGGAAGAGGCGCTGCGCAACCTGCACAGCACCAACAATTTCCCGGAGTTCACCGGCCGCATTTGCCCCGCCCCCTGCGAAGCCTCGTGCACGCTGAACCTCATCGACGCCCCGGTGAACATCAAGTCGATCGAATGCGCCATTGTTGATCGCGGCTGGCAGAAGGGTCTGATCCATCCCGCCCCCGCCGCGAAGAAGACTGGCAAGCGTATCGCCGTGATTGGCGCAGGTCCGGCCGGCATGGCCGCCGCCCAGCAGCTGGCCCGCGCCGGCCATGATGTGCATCTGTTCGAAAAGAACGCCCGCGCCGGCGGCCTGCTGCGCTATGGCATTCCTGACTTCAAGATGGAGAAGCATCTGATCGACCGCCGCGTCGCCCAGATGGAAGCCGAAGGCGTGACCTTCCACTATGGCGTCAATATAGGCGTCGACGTGCAGATGGACGACATCGTCAACGGCCATGACGCCGTGCTGCTGACCGGCGGCGCGGAGAAGCCGCGCGACCTGCCGATCCCCGGTCGTGACCTCGCTGGCGTGCATTTCGCCATGGAGTTCCTGCCGCAGCAGAACCGCCGCGTTTCGGGCGAGAACAGCGGCGCAAAGCCAATCCTCGCCACCGGCAAGCATGTGGTGGTGATCGGCGGCGGCGACACCGGCTCCGACTGCATCGGCACCTCGGTGCGCCAGGGCGCCCTGTCGGTGACGCAGCTGGAAATCATGCCGCAGCCGCCGGTGAAGGAAAACAAGCTGCTGACCTGGCCGGACTGGCCGCTGAAGCTGCGCACCTCCTCCAGCCATGAAGAGGGTTCGGAGCGCGAGTTCGCCGTCAACTCCACAGAGTTCGTCGGCAAGAATGGCGCGGTGAAGTCGGTGAAGTGCGTGCGCGTCGGCCCGGATTTCAAGGCCGTCGACGGCACGGACTTTGAGCTCAAGGCTGATCTGGTGCTGCTGGCCATGGGCTTCACCCAGCCGGTGCACGAGGGCATGCTCGACAGCCTCGGCGTCGATTTCGACCCCCGCGGCAATGTCGCGGCCAACACCTTTAGCTACAAGACCTCGAAAGAAAAGGTCTTTGCGGCGGGCGATATGCGTCGCGGCCAGTCGCTGGTGGTCTGGGCCATTCGTGAGGGCCGCCAGGCCGCCCGCTCGATCGATGAGTTCCTGATGGGCGCGAGCGACTTGCCGCGCTGATCCTGGTGCGCCTGGCACATGCGCGCGTCTGGTCGCCCTGAACAGGGCATCCAGGGCGCAGTGCATCGGGGCGCGTGAGATAGCCAACGCGATAAAGCTACGAAAGGCGCGGGCCTCCTCCGCGCCTTTTCTCGCGTCTGATGGCGCCCGGCCACGCGCATGGCGCATCGCCAAATGTTGCGCCGAGCGTCGGCATCGCGCCTTTCTGGCCGCGGAAGCGTCAGCAGTTTTGCGACCTGGTGTGGGCCTTGCCGGTCGAAACGGAGTTACTGGGCCTGGGACTGGGTCGCCTGCCGTCGTGGCCAGCGGAAATCATCGGCGCGCCCTTGCGGTGGTTGGGCGGCGGCATCCTGCTCGGCTGTCCCGGACTCACTGGCTGGCGCTGACGCCAGCGGCAGCAGATTGCCCTGGGCCTCGACCCACACCCGGTTAAGCGGCAACACCGGCCCGACCGGCGGCGGCGCAGGCCGGGCCGCCACCGCGGCGGGCGCGTCCCGTGGCGACTGCGGCCCCGGCAGGGCGAACGGATCCGCCACCGAGGGCAGCGCCGGGCGCTGTTCCATGCGCTGGTTCTGCAACCGGCGGATCTCGGTGGCGATGAAATGCGCCAGCTTGCGCGCCCCCGCCCGGGTCAGCGCGCCATCAGCGTCCTCGCGCAACCGCACCTGTTCGCCGGTCACCGATGGCCCGAAGGCGGCGAAACCGCCGCTGTCGCCGGCAAACGCCGCCCAGGCGTCGACATAGCCATCGCCCTGCTTCTGCGCCGCCGCCTTGAGCGCGGCGTTGAGCCGGGTGATCTGGTCGGCGCTGGCGGCGTTGACGGCCGGCGGCAGACCGACCCAGACAACGGCGCCGCCACGCTGGGCCGCGGCGGCGCTGACGCCATCCAGCAGCGTCTGCAGCTCCTGCGGGGCAAGCGCCATCCATGCCGGCCGCGCCTCAATCACCAGCATCGCCTCCCGCCCGGCCCGGGCCAACGGCGTCGGGAGCGGCGCCAGCAGGGCGGCGGCGCGGGCCTCGTCAACGGCGGGCGCGGCGGCGCGGCGCACCTCGACCGCAGGACGGCTGGCGAAAATCTCCTCCAGCCCCTCGGCGAGGCGTCCGCCTGCTGGCCATAGCAAGTAAACGAACTCGGTTTTCTCGACGACGGCGCGCGGCGCGGCCACGGGCGGCTTGCGTTGCACGCGCTTCGGCGGCGGGCGCTGCTGACGCTGCGGCGCGGGGCGATAACCTGGCTGGTATTGCGGGCGTTGTGGCGCGCCAAACAGGCTTTCGAAGAAGCCCCGCGGCGCCGGCTGGTACACCGGCGCGCGGCGGTAGCGCGGGTCCGGGGCGCCTTGCGGCGCCCGCCGCGCCCCGCTCGGCGCGCTGAACATTGGCCGGCGCAGATCATTGTCGAGGGCCAGCGCGGATGTCCCCAGCCATGACCAGGACAAGGGCCAGAATGCGCCTGCTGGCGTCGTCGCATCGCGCGGAGCTGGCGGGTTGGGCATCGGGGCAAGCCACAAGGCGCAGGCCAGCGCAATCATCTGCGCGCCCCGTCGCCAGCCAGATCGACGCGACGGCGACCGGGCGCCTGCTATTGGCGCTCTCTGCGACGGGTATGGCGCGGTGTCTCGCAAACCCTGCTCCCCTGGCGCCCCTCCGGCGCCGCGCCGCGCACATTTGTGATGCGGCCCATGCGAACGGCGTCGCGCGCTGCACAACCAGTATAGCTGGCCCGCCCGGTAGCGTCACGGCGCCGCCGCGCTGGCAATTTGGCGGGAGAAACCCGGCACCGCCACGCCTGCGTCACGGATTGGTCACACCTCATCTGACAATAGGCTGACAGGCGCCGCTGCGGTCTGTGCCTGTGCAGCCCGGCGCAACGCGAAACAAATACGCTGCGGCGCGCCACAGGCCGGTGCGTATCGCAAAAAGAGTGCTGCAATTCCCATAAGGCCGTTGCTAAGCTGACATTGGTCACAACCGGCCCCGTCACCATGACATCCCAGGGACGTAACCAGGATTTTTCATGCCTAAACCGATCCGCAAAGCCGTGTTCCCGGTCGCTGGCCTCGGCACCCGCTTCCTCCCCGCCACCAAGGCAATGCCCAAGGAGATGCTGACTGTCGTGGATCGACCGGTGATCCAGCACGCCGTGGACGAGGCGCGCGCCGCTGGCATCGAGCATTTCATCTTCGTCACCGGCCGCAACAAGGGCGTGATCGAGGATCATTTCGACAACCAGTTTGAGCTGGAGCGCACCCTGGCCGAACGCGGCAAGGTGAAGGAGCTGGAGCAATTGCTGGCGGAACTGCCAGGCGCCGGCCAGACCAGCTTCACCCGCCAGCAGGCCCCGCTCGGCCTTGGCCATGCGGTGTGGTGCGCCCGCGAGATCGTCGGCGACGAACCCTTCGCGCTGGTGCTCCCTGACATGCTGCACTTTGGCGACACCGCCTGCCTCGCCGACATGCGCGCCGCCTATGACAAGGTCGGCGGCAACATCATCTCGGTCTATGAGGTGCCGGAAGACCAGGCCAATCAATATGGCATCGTCGGCGTTGAGCCGGAGCGCGACGGCGTCTATCCGATCACCCAGATGGTCGAGAAGCCGAAGGCCGGCACGCAGCCGTCGAACCTCGCCATTTCGGGCCGCTACATCCTGCAGCCGGAGATTTTTGACCTGCTCGCCAAGCAGGAGCGCGGGGCGGGCGGCGAGATCCAGCTGACCGACAGCATGATCCAGCTGTCGAAGAACGATGCGTTCTACGCCACCCGTTTCGACGGCGAGATCCACGATTGCGGCTCCAAGCTCGGCTTCCTGATGGCCAATGTCTCCTACGCCTTGTCGCGCAAGGATCTGGGCGAACAGTTCCGGGCCGAGTTGACCCAGTTGCTGGCCAAACGCTGAGCGACGGTTACATCAGGCGGCCGCTGCGGCTGACCACCCATTGCGCCAACGCATGGCCTCAGGCCTGAGGCGCGGCTGCCGCTTGTGACCCGCTCTTCAATGTCGCCGTCGCTTCTCCAGGGAGCGGCGGCGTTTGCGTCCAGGGGCCGGTGAGACTATTTAGGGGCGGCCGCGCCAGCCGCACGGGCGACGATGGCCACAGGGACCTGCGCCACTTACCGGCGCCAGAGCAGACCGAGACAGACGAGCCCCATGACCGCCACGACCCCGACGACCCCGTCCCCAGCCGCCCAGGGCCCCGATACGCGGGCCGAACAGCAGGCCGGGTTTGGGGCCGACGCCGCCGACGGCGCGATCGCCTCCGCCCTGCGCACCGTGGCGACGGAGTGGGCTGGCCTCGATGCGCTGGCTGAGGCCTTCGCCAATGGGTTGGGGGCGCCGTTTGCTGCGGCGGTGGCCTTGATCAGCGCCAGCCGTGGCCGGCTGATTATCACCGGCATGGGCAAATCTGGCCATGTCGGGCGCAAGATCGCCGCCACCATGGCCTCCACCGGCACCCCGGCCTATTTCGTCCACCCGGCTGAGGCCAGCCACGGCGATCTCGGCATGATCCAGCCCGATGACGTGATTCTGGCCATGTCCTGGTCTGGCGAGACTACCGAGCTGTCTGACATCATCGCCTATTCGCGCCGGTTCCGTATTCCGCTGATCGCCCTGACCTCGCGGGCTGGCTCGACGCTGGGCGGCCAGGCCGATGTGGCGTTGGCCCTTCCGGTGGTCGAGGAAGCCTGCCCGAATGGCATGGCCCCGACGTCGTCGACCACGCTGCAGATGGTGGTGGGCGACGCCCTGGCCATCGCCCTGCTCGAGAGCCGCAGCTTCTCCCGCCAGGATTTCCGCGTCTTCCATCCCGGCGGCAAGCTGGGCGCCCAGCTCCGGCATGTGCGCGAGATCATGCATACCGGCGCGCTGCTGCCGGTGATCCGCGACGACGCGCTGATGAACGACGCTATCGCCGAAATCTCCAGCAAGGGCTTTGGCTGTGTGCTGGTGGAGAATGCGGCGGGCAAGCTGGCCGGCATTATCACTGACGGCGATCTGCGCCGGCATTTCCGCCCGGATATCGGCCTTACGCCGGTCACCCAGGTGATGTCGCGCAATCCGCGCACGGTCTCGCCGGACACGCTGCTGGCCAGCGCGCTTGAGTTGCAGGAACGCAGCAAGGTGACGGCGCTGGTGGTGGTGGAAGACGGCGCCATCGCCGGCCTGGTGCATTACCTCGATCTGCTGCGCGCTGGCGCCGCCTGAGGCGGCGAGGCCACGCCGTGGCCGTCGGCGTAACAACCCTTGGCGCCCATCTGGCGCTTTTCACTCAGCGTTCGGCCCCCACCATGAAACTGGGAATTGCGCCGGTCCTGAGTGACCGGACCGTGCCCTAGCGCTGCTCGGCGGACGGCTCCGCCGCATGCTCCGCGGGCGTCACGGCGAAGCCGATGCCCTGCACGGCGGTCAGCCGCACCACCGCGCCCTGGGGGGCGTCGGCCCCATAGACCCGCCACACCGTGTCATCGATCCGCACCGCGCCCTGGCCATTGGCGATCGGCTCATGCAGTGGCGCCACCCGCCCGAGCAGGGCGCTGGCGCGGCGATTGAGCACCACGGCCTGGGCGTCATCGCGCTCGAAGGCGGTGCGCGTCAGCCAGCGCCCGACCAGCACGGTGACGATGCTGAAGCCGCAGAACGCCACCAGCGCCACCTCCCAGCTGAGGTCGAGCCAGGCTGACAGGCCGCCCGCCAGCAGGGCGGCGAGGCCAAACCACAGCAGATAAACGCCAGGCGACAGCACCTCGAGGCCCATCAGCACGAGGCCGCCGATCAGCAGCACCCAGCTCGTCTGTAATCCGCCCATCCAGATGCTCCATCCTTGAGCCAGACGCCCTCGCCCAGGCGCCGCTGTTGCGCTGAACCTCACCCGCCATGACCAGCCAGACGCCTGAACATCATACCAGAACCCGATGAGCGTGAATCATCGGGTTCTGGCCAAGCCCGTGCGGCGCCTGAGCATTGCAGGATGCGGATGCGTCAGCATCTTCGCATCCTGGTATCAGACGTGTGGCGTGGTCACCGGATTGCGACGCGGCGCCGGGTTCGGGCCGCTGTCGCCAAACGCCTGCTTCGAGATTTCGGCGATGCCGGCCACGGCGCCGATCAGCCCGGCGGAATCATAGGGCGTGACAATGATCTTCTGGTTTGGCGACTGGGCCAGCACCTTGAACGCCTCGATGTATTTTTCAGCGACGAGGAAGTTGACGGCCGCCGGGTCGCCGGAGGCGATGGCGGCGGAGACCATGCTGGTGGCCCTGGCCTCGGCCTCGGCCTGGCGTTCGCGGGCCTCGGCGTCACGGAAAGCGGCCTCGCGGCGGCCTTCGGAGGCGAGGATTTCCGCCTGCTTTTCACCCTCGGCGCGCAGGATCGCCGCCTGACGCAGGCCTTCGGCCTCCAGGATATTGGCGCGCTTTTCACGCTCCGCCCGCATCTGCCGGGTCATGGCGTCGGCGATCGACGGCGGCGGCTGGATGTCCTTGATCTCGATGCGCGTGACCTTGACGCCCCATGGCGCGGCGGCCTGATCCATCACCCTGAGCAGCCGCTCATTGATCTCGTCGCGATGCGACAGCAATTCGTCGAGGTCCATCGAGCCCACAACCGTGCGGATATTGGTCATGGTCAGCGTCAGCAAGGCGACGGGCAGGTTCGACACCTCATAGGCGGCGCGCGGCGCGTCCAGCACCTGGAAAAACGCCACCGCATCAATGCTGACGCCGGCGTTGTCGCGGGTGATGGCCTCCTGGCCTGGAATGTCCAGCACCTGCTCCATCATGTTCATGCGATGGCCGATGCGCTCGACGAAGGGCACGATCAGGCCGAGGCCTGGCCCGAGCGTGCGCGCATAGCGACCGAAGCGCTCGACCGTATAGGCATAACCCTGCGGCACCGTGCGAACGCCGGCGATGATGGTGAGGATCACCACCGCCACCAGCACGATGATGAAGATGTTGACGCCGGACAGCATCAGATCGGTACCCATTTGCGCTCCCGCTTTTCTCTCTGCCGCGACGCCGCGCGCCTCGCCATGGCTGCGGCTGACCGTAACACACATCCTGTCGTCGCCGCCCGACGCCACAGCGGCAGCCCGCGACGCCCGACCTGCAGAGACGCACGGCCTGTAGAGACGCACGGGCGCCGCCATGCGCCGCTCTCAAAGCCGCGCAGCGCGACGATCAGACCGCCTGTGCTTGCCCGCCACGACGCCGCGCTGCAACCACGCGGGGCGGGACGCCAGGGGATTTTAGCTCAAGATGTTGTGATATTGCATAAGCTTAAGTGTGCGCCGATCCCCGAACGGCGATATCGCGGCGGCTGGCGGGCGCAGGTGGCGCAGGCAGAAGTGGCGCAGTGAAAACTGGCGCAGGCTGGGCGGCGCCCGATGGAGCCAATTCAGGACGGCGCGGCGCGCAGACATGGCTACCGCAAGAGCGGCGGAAAGCAGGACGCAGGCACGGAGCAAGCGGCAGGCGTCGCCTGGCGCGGCGAAGGCACAAAGCCAGACCACCCGACGTCGCCAGACGCCGGGTGGCCGATAATTCGTCAATCAATGAACCGGATCACGCTGACAGTGGCGTCGTGAGGCCAGCGTCTCAGATCCAGCCCTGCAACTCGCGCAGCACAATCTTTTGCAGCATCTCGCCGTTCTCGGCGGTATCGTTGAGGCAGGGAATGGCGGCGTAATGCTCACCGCCGTGCTCGTGGAAATATTCGGCGTTCTCAACGCCGATCTCCTCAAGCGTCTCAAGGCAATCGGCGGAGAAGCCCGGCGTCACCACGGCGAGGCGCTTCACGCCGCTTTTGGCCATCTCGATGATGGTTTCGTCGGTGTAGGGGCGCAGCCATTCGTCCTTGCCGAACAGCGACTGGAAGCTCATGCGGAAGCGCTCTTCCGGCAGACCCATGGCCTCGCGCATCAGCCGCCAGGTGGCGTGGCACTGGCAATAATAGGGGTCGCCCTTGAGCAGATATTCCTTGGGCATGCCGTGGAATGAGGTGAGGATCACCTCCGGCTCGAAATCGAGCTGCGCCAGATGGCCCTTCAGCGACGTGGTCACCGCCTCAATATAGGCCGGGTCGTTGTAATAGGGCGAAACCGAGCGAATGGTCGGCTGCCAGCGCATTTTCATCAGCGCGCGAAACGCCTGGTCCATGGCGGTCGCCGTGGTGGCGGCGGCGTATTGCGGATAGAGCGGCACCATCAGGATTCGGTCGCAGCCCTGCTGCTGCAGCGCCTTCACCCGGTCCTCGACGGATGGCAGGCCATAGCGCATGGCCCAGTCGACGACGATGCGCTCATCGACCTTGCCCA
This sequence comes from Camelimonas sp. FR25, assembly GCF_059740505.1. Lineage (NCBI taxonomy): Bacteria > Pseudomonadati > Pseudomonadota > Alphaproteobacteria > Hyphomicrobiales > Chelatococcaceae > Camelimonas > Camelimonas sp. FR25. The sequence continues at coordinate 46,860 of NZ_JCAWFG010000035.1, forward strand.
GCATCTCTGCCAGTTGCTCGGTCTGGGCGCGGGTGATGGTCTTGAGCGGGCTCTCGTTGCGCTCATGGTTCCAAATCGAGGCGTAATCCTTGCCCTTGGCGGACGGACGCTTGGTCAGGATCACCAGATTGAGCAGCGGCCACCAGATCAGGCGCGGGACCTCAATCACCCGGCGGTCGGACAGAAACTCCTTGAGGTAACGGCGCATCGACCAATAGTCCGTGCCCTCCGGCGTACCCAGATTCATCAACAGCACGCCAATGCGGCCGCTGTTGACGCGCGGATGGTCCGGAGGCAGGTGCGACGCGCCGTTGTGGAGAGCGTTCGCGGAGGTCGCGCGGGTCATCGGCATCCCTGTTCCCCGTTCCGGATGATGCGGAACGGCTGTTGGCGCCGCGCCTGGCCGCAGGGGCCAGACGCGGACGGCTTCTCCCGTAACGCATAAAGCGACGGGTTGGATCATTGTGCGGCGCCGTGCGCCTGCGTTGGCTGGGCGTGCCGTGCGCAAGTCCTGCGGCGCGCAAGGCCCTGCGGCGGCGTCAACATAAAACCAGAGGCTGCGTGCGCTGCTGCCGGCCTGGCCGCGCGTCCGCCGCACGCGCCTGTGCTATGAAAGGCTCATACCTCAATCGGGGGCAATGGGGGAGCAAGCATGGGTGAGATAACGCGTCGCGGCGCCATAGGCGCGCTGGCCGCGCCGATCGCGGTGAGCGCAAGCGGGGCAGGCGCAGCGCCGGAGCGCCAGGACGACGCCAGCGCCAGCAGCAAGCCCGCTTTCAGCTTTGTGCTGGTCAACGACATCTACCAGATGAACGCCCAGGACGGACGCGGCGGCTATGGCCGGCTGGCCGCCGTGGTCAACGCCGAACGGGCCAGGGGCACGCCGATGCTGTTCGTGCATGCCGGCGACGCCTTCTCGCCCTCGCTGTATTCGGGCTTCGATCAGGGCGCCCATGTGGTGGCGCTGACCAATATGCTGGCGCCCGATGCCTTCGTGCCTGGCAACCACGAGTTCGATTTCGGCCCGAAGGTCTACGCCCAGCGCGTCAGCGAGGCGCGCTTTCCGTTCTTTGCCGCCAATATGCGCGATGCGGCGGGGCAGCCCCTGCCAGGGCACAGCGACCGCAAGATTTTCGAGCTTGGCGGCTACAAGGTCGGGCTGACCGGCGTCACCCTGTCGGACATTCCCATGCAATCCAACGCTGGCGACCTGCGCTTCGCCCCGGTGATGCAGACGCTGGCCGAACAGACGGCGCTGCTGCGCAAGGAAGGGGCGGAATTCATCGTCGCCCTCACCCATACCGATCGTGAGACCGACTTCCAGATCATCCGCTCTGGCCTCGTGGACCTGCTGCTGACCGGGCACATCCATGATCTGTTCATCTATTGGGACGAGCGCACCGCGGCGGTGGAATCGAGCCACGACGCCAATTACGTCACCGCTGTCGACATTTATGTGCAGAAGAGTCCGGCGGGCGACGGCGCGGCGAAACTGCGCTGGAGCCCGGATTTCCGCATCCATGACACGCTGCGCGTCGCGCCCGACGCGCAGATGCAGGCCAAAATCGACGCGCTGGAGAATGACCTCTCCAAATCCCTCGACGTCAAGCTGGCGCTGATCACGGCGGAGATGGACACCCGCGCCGCCTCCGTCCGCTACCGCGAGGCCACCGGCGGCAATCTGATCGCCGACGCCATTCGCGACAGCTCAGGCGCCGATGTCGCCATCGTCAATGGCGGCTCGATCCGTGGCAATCGCGTCTATGCGCCGGGCACGCGCCTGAGCCGCCGCGACGTGCTGGCCGAGCTGCCGTTTGGCAACAAGACCGTGGTGGTCAAGGCCAGCGGCGCCGTGCTGAAGCAGGCGCTGGAAAATGGCTTTTCGCGGCTCGATTCACGCGCGGGCCGCTTCCCGCAGGTGTCGGGGTTGCGGGTCGCCGCCAATTACAGCCGCCCGGCGGGCGATCGCATCACCAGTCTCAGCGTCGGCGACCGCCCTGTTGATCCGCTCGCCACCTATACGGTGGCGATCAATGACTACATGCTGCGCGGCGGTGATGGCTACGGCATGCTCGGCAATGGCCGCGACAGCGCCGACGCCGGCAACCGCCTGCTGGCCAATGACGTGATGAGCTGGCTGCGCGGCAAGGCGGAAGTGACGCCGCGTCTCGATGGCCGAATCCGCGTCGGGAGCTGATGCCAGAACCCGATGAGCATGGCGCATCGGCCTCTGGTTAATCCCCTGCGGCGCGTGAACATGTCAGGATGCGGATACGTCAGCATCGTCGCATCGCGATATGGATGGTCCGGCGGATGGGGGCGGTGAAGTTTCGGCGCGGGCGTGGTTCAACGCGCTGTCGCCGTGGCGTATAGCTGCGCCATGCGTAATCCATCCCCCGCCTCCCCTGCTGCAGCCGTCGCGGCGACCGGCGCAGAGCCAAAAGACTATCAGCAGGCTGTCGCCCGCTTCATGGCGCACGACAGCGCCGGCGGCTGGGCGGAATTGCCGTTTTTCCGTTCTGGCGCCGCCAGCGCCGTGGCGGCCCGGGTCGATGCGCGGCGGAAGGCTGGCGCACAGGTTTTGCCGCCGCCGGCCGACGTGCTGACCGCGCTGCGCCTGACCCAGCGTGAGGCGGTGCGGGTGGTCATTCTCGGCCAGGACCCCTACCCCACCCCGGGCGACGCCCATGGCCTCGCCTTCTCCGTCAATCCGCACGTGCCGCCGCCGCGCTCACTGAAGAATATCTTTCGCGAGCTGAGCGACGATCTCGGCGTGCCGCCGCCGTCGGGCGGTGATCTGCGCGGCTGGGCGCGACAGGGCGTGCTGCTGCTCAATGCGGCGCTCAGTGTCGAGGCAGGCGCCGCCGCCGCCCATCGCGGCTGGGGCTGGGAACAGCTGGCCCATGACGTGGTGGCGGCGCTGGCCAGTGGCCCCAGGCCGGTGGTGTTCGTGCTGTGGGGCGCGGACGCCCGCAAATTCGCCGGCGAGATCACGGCGCGCGATCGCGCAGGCCGCCATCTGATCATTGAAAGCCCGCATCCATCGCCGCTGTCGGCCCGGCGCGGGTTCTTTGGCTCGAGGCCGTTTTCCCGCGCCAACGGGTTTCTTGCCGCCCACGGCGTCACGCCGGTGGACTGGAGCGCCGCCGCCGCTTCCTGATGCGGCGCGCCCCCGCGCAACGTGGACGCTGAGGGGGCGCAGGCGCCTTATGGGTTAACCGACGGGGCGTTCGTCGGCGATCACCTTGCCATCATTGGGCAGGGACCCTGGCGCCACCAGCGTCACCGCGCCCTTCAGCTTGGTCAGGGCCTGCAGCGTCTGCTGCACCGCCTCGCGCAGCGCCTCGGATTGCTGCGCCGCCTCGGCCTGCAATTCCATGGCGTCATTCTCATTGCGCCGGGTGACCACGAGGCGCAGCCGCGTCAGCTCGGGGTGGCGTTTGCCGATGTCGGCGATCTGCTCGGGGCGCACGAACATGCCCTTGACCTTGGCGGTCTGGTCGGCGCGGCCCAGCCAGCCGCGGATGCGCGGCGCGGTGCGGCCGCAGGGTGAGACGCCGGGCATCAGCGCCGTCAGATCGCCCAGCGCCAGGCGGATCACCGGATGCACCGGATCAAGCGTGGTGACCACCACCTCGCCGACCTCGCCGTCCGCCACCGGATCGCCTGTGCCAGGCCTGACAATCTCGACGATGATATGCTCATTGAGCACCATCCCGTCCCGCGCCGCGGTTTCATAGGCCACCGTGCCGACATCCGCCGTGCCATAGGACTGATAGGCCTCGATGCGCCGGGCGAAGAACGCCTCCTGCAGTGATTTGGGGAAGGCCGCGCCGCTCACCGTCGCCTTGCGGATGCTGGACAGATCGTGGCCATCCCGGTCCGCCGTCGCCAGCAGGATGTTGAGAAAGTCCGGCGTGCCGGCATAGGCGACCGGCCGGAACGCCCGGATCACCTCAAACTGCTGCTCGGTATTGCCTGGCCCCGCCGGGATCACCGGGCAGCCAAGCGCCCTTGCGCCGTGATCCATCATGAAGCCGCCGGGCGTCAGGTGGTAGGCGAAGGTGTTGAGCACCACATCGCCCGCGCGGATGCCGGCGGCGAACAGGGCGCGGGCCGTGCCCCACGGGTCGGCGCCACGCCCCTCGCCCTCAAAGATCGGCCCTGGCGACGTGAACAGGCGACCAAAATGGCTGAGGTCGGAGGGGCCGAAACCGCCAAAGGGCGGCGTCTCGCGGTGCTGGGCCGGCAGCACCGATTTGCGCAACACCGGCAGGCGCGCAAGGCTGGCCCGATCGGTGACCGCCATCGGGTCGACCCCGGCCAGATGCGCCGCCCACCCGGGATAACGCTGGGCCGCCGCCACCGCCCCAGGCAGGCGCTGCATCAGATCGGCCTCGCGCTCATCGACGCTGCGCAGCTCCAGCTGGTCGAGATGCCCGCGCGCCTGGGCCTCCTGCGTCGGAAGATCCCTGGCCTGCACGTCTGTTCGCCCGCTCATGACCTGTCCTCCCCTGGCGTCATTGTCGGCGACCGCTGTTGCCTTTGACCTATGGCCGTTGCGGCGCTTTGCTGCTGGCAGTCTGGCCGGGGCGATGGATGGCGCGCAAGCGAAGATTGGCGCAGGCCCGCCAGGCCATTGGGCCCAAGGCCCGCCAGGCAATTGGACCAATGCATCGTGACGGGCGCAGCGCCAGAGACTGACGAGGCCGCGTGATGGCGCGGCGGCTAGCGCCGCGCCAGGGGGGCAGGCGTCGTTGTCCCGATCAGAAATCGCGCTGGATGCGCAGTTTGCCCGACCAGCCCTGGTCGCGGTTTGCCGTGGCGTAAGCGATATCCAGCTGTTTGCCCCTGGGGCGCAGATTGCGCATCTGCGTCCAGGCGACCTCGCCGCTGACGCTGAGATCCTTGACTGGCATCCAGTCCAGCCGTGTGCCGAAGGCGACGGTTTCATTGTCCTGCAGGGGGAGACTGACGCCGCCGGGGCTGCCCGCGCCAGCGATGTCGCCACGGCCATAGCTGATGCGCGACATGCCGGCGAAGATGCTCTGCGACAGGTCGGGCCGCCAGTAATGCTGCAGCGCCGCCAGCGCCGACCAGCTTTCCGACAGGCGCAGACGGCCCTGCGGGTCGATATACGCTTCGGCGTTGACGGCGGTGATTTTGCCGCTGGGTCCACCGGTGAGATTGTCAAAGCCGATGGCCGAGCCCGCGCCGGTATAGGCCAGCGCCCCGCGTCCCCAGGCGCCTTGCAGCCACAGGCTGTCGCCCTGGCCGAGCATGGGCAGATTGACCTTGACGCCGACCTGGATGGCGCCGCCGGTTTCGGCTGGAGGCCGTCGCGCCACGCTCGCCGCGCCACCGCGCAGCAGGCCGCCCACGCCGATCCGCCGCAGCACCCCCGACAGTTGCGCGGCGCCCCAGGGCTGATCAATGCGCAAAGCGGCGACAAGATCTGGCGCCGTCACCGGCTGCCGCATGTCCACCCAGCCGTAGCGTCGCTGGCCCGCCGCATCGAGCTCTCCCGGAACCAGCCCCACAGGCGTCTGGCCTGGCCGCCAGTCGCCAGGCTGATAGACCCCATCGGGACCAAGGATGCCGGAATAGACCAGCGGCGTCCGCCGGCCGATCGGACTTTCCGCCGACAGAGTCAGTTGCACGCCCTTGCCGAGGGCGAAGGTCCACGCCAGCAAATCGACCGGGGCCGGGTCGGACACCGGCGTTGCGCCGATCATCTCCAGCTCATGGGCGTAGAAATCAAAGAACGAGGTCGCGCGGCCCGCAGTGAGCCCACCGAACTGGATGAAGGCGCGGTCGAGCTCTACGCCCTTCTGCGCCCGGCCCTCGGTGTCGACGCCGGTGGCGCCGAAGCCGCCCGCCAGCCGCGACTTGCCGCCAGACACACTGGAACCAGTGAGGCTGCCCAATTGCAGCCGGATAAAGCTGCGCAGGACGCCCCAATCGGTCCGGGTGCGCGCGTCAGCGCTGAGCCGGCCAATCACCGCGGTCCCATAGCGATTGGCGCTGCCGCCGCGCTGCGGCCCGGAGGCGCTGGCGTCGAGACGCGCCATGCCGCCCAGACGCAGGCACGTTTGCGTGCCAGGGATGGTGAAGAAACCTTCGCCATATTGGTTGGCGGCGTAAACCGCAGCAGGCGCTGGGGTTTGCGACGCCGGCAGCGCGTCTGCCTGCGCCGGCCCGACGACGCTTGCGACAGCAACCATTGCGCCAATCATCGTCCCGCCGATCACCGTCGCGCCACGGACGATCGCGTCCACGCGGCGCACGCCCGCCCCGTTTGCGTAACGGAGCCACACGGCTACAACACCCCTGCGGGCGCAATTTTTATTCAAAACAATCATTTTTCAATACACGCTTAAATGAAAATTGAATTCGAATGAATTATCGAAAAATAATCTCAGCCCAATTGCAACATATACACGAAGAGTACATGCATTACCTGCTGACAACAGCTCACGAAGAGGGACATCACGTGTGCGGCCTGGCGCAACAGGGCAAAAAAAAGACCGGCGCTGGGCGCCGGTCCAGAGATAACGACATGCGCCAGCGAGGGCGGATGCGTTGATTGCTGCGTGGCATCGCCGCCGCTGAACAGGGTCAGCTGACCCGGATCAGCCAGCAGCTTGCGGCGCGCTGGCCAGGTTAATGCCGGGATGCGAAGATGCTGACGCATCCGCATCCTGAAATGCTCAGGCGCCGCGCGGGCTTAGCCAAAACCCGATCTATCACGCTCATCGGGTTCTGGTATTAGCGGGACAGCAGCTCCTTCTCACGCACCCAGGTCTTGCCGTCGAACTCGGCCAGATAGAAAGTGCGCACGGTCTCGTAATCGTCCGGGCTGATCTCGAACTTGACCCCTGGCAGGAAGTGGGCCGGCGCATAGCCGCTCATGCCCATCAGCTGCTTCATCAGGTTTTCGCGGGTGAGATTGTCGCCAGACCGCTTGAGCAGCTCTTCCAGCATGCGGGCGCCGCTCCACGCCATGAAGCCCACCGCGTCGCCCTTGTCGACGGTCGGCGCATTCTTCTCGCGGAACGCCTGATATTCCTTGACTAGCGGATCATCGACCCATTCAGCGTCGCTCTGCTGGCGCACATAGACCAGCGAACGCAGGCCCTTGGCGTTGTCGAAGCCGGCGGCGGCCAGCAGCGGGCGGCTGGTGGAGACGCCGATCAGATAGTGCAGCGGCTTCCAGCCCAGCTCATTGACCTTGCGCAGCGACTGCGACACGAATTTGCCGACCGTGACGTTGTAGAACACGTCTGCGCCAGAATTGGCCAGCTTGACCAGCTGCGAGTCGATGGTCGGATCGGTGATGTCGTAGGACGCTTCGGCGACCACGAGGTTCTTGGCCTTGTCGCCCAGCGCCTTCTTGAAGTCGGCGACATATTCGCGACCCAGATCGTCGTTCTGGAACAGGATGGCGACCTTGGCGTCTGGCTTGTGCTTGACCAGCCAATGGCCGAAGGCGCGCGCCTCGGTCGAATACAGGCCGAGCGCCGAGACGGTGAGCGGGAACTTCTTCGGCTCGTTCCAGTGCGGCGAGCCGGTCGCCACCATCAGCTGCGGCACCTTCTTGGAATTCAGATATTTCTGGACGGCGATCTGCGGACCGGTGCCCATGGAGTACCAGGTGGCCAGCACGCCGTCGCTCTCGACCAGGCGGCGGGTCGCCTCCACGGTCTTCGGCGGGCTGTAGGCGTCGTCGAGCGAGATGAACTTGACCTTGCGCCCGTTGATGCCGCCGCGCTTGTTCAGCTCTTCGAAATAGGGAACCTGGATACGGCCGATGGTGCCGCCATAAGAGGCCGGGCCACTATAGGGCACCGTCTGGCCGATGCGGATCTCCGTATCGGACGCGCCCTGGTCGTATTTCTTCTCTGCAGCGAAAGCAGTTGCGCTGGCCAACAGGGTCGCAACGGCGACGCCAGCCCCAATCAAGGACTTCATGATACCTCCCATGCGGCCGCCGCTATTTGGCGGTCTGGCCTGTTTTGTTCTTATCACCCGATATTCACAGGTGTAAACGACAACGATGCGGCAGTGTTCGCCGCAGACCTGGGCCAGCGCAGCGGCAGCGCGCGCGCGCGTGGCTGCTTCAGCGGCTGGCGGAAGAGCGGATTGCGCCTGATCGCGCCATTTACCTGCTGATTTTCACCGCATCACCGGCCCTGCCCGCCCCTGTAGCCCAGGTCACGCCTTCGCCCCGGCGTGGAAAATCGCCAGGCGCCGGCCATGACTGACCAAGGAAACGATTTCGAACGGTTGCAAAGGGCACTACAACACTTGCCGGAGCGGCGCGGCACAGGCGCCGCAAGAAGAGCAAGACGAGGAAACACATGCTGCTGCCCATGGGCGATACGCCCCGCTGGTACGCCGACCGCAAGGGTCACGACACGCCAGCTGTCATCCACGGCGACGACATCCTGACCTGGGGCCAGCTGGAGCGCGGCGCCAACCGTCGCGCTCGCGCCTTCATGGCCATGGGCGTCAAGCCTGGCGACTTCGTCGCCGTCGGCCTGCCCAACAGCAACAGCTTCTACGAGAACACCTTCGCCATCTGGAAGTGCGGCGCGACGCCCTGCTCGCTGTCCTATCGTCTGCCACCGGGTGAAGCCGCCGCCATTCTGGAACTGCTGCGGCCGTCGCTGGTCATCGGCGGCGAGGCCAACTGGAATGCGCCCACCTCCGTGCCCGCCGACTTCATCCCGGAAGGCTTTGACGACGCGCCGGTGGATGCGCCAATCGCCCGCTACTGGAAGGCCATGACCTCTGGCGGCTCGACAGGCCGCCCCAAGGTGATCGTCGACCACATGCCGGCGGTGGTGGACACCGCCGTGTCAGGCGGGCTGGTGCCGCTCGACGCCAATATCCTCAATCCGGGCCCGCTGTATCACAACGCCCCATTCACCGCGACGCATCTGGGCCTGCTCGGCGGCGGCCTGCTGGTCGGCATGAAGAAATTCGACGCCGAGGAAGCGCTGCAACTGATCGAGCGGCACAGGATCCACTGGGTGAATTTCGTGCCGACCATGATGAGCCGCATCTGGACGCTGCCGGAGAGCGTGCGCAACGCTTACGACCTCTCCAGCCTGACCACGGTGTTCCACATGGCGGCGCCGATGCCGCAATGGCTGAAGCAGGCCTGGATCGACTGGCTGGGCGCCGAGCGGATTTTTGAGCTCTATGGCGGCACCGAGCGCCAGGCGGCGACGATTATTCCCGGCACGGAATGGGTGAAGCGCAAGGGCTCCGTCGGCAAGGTCGACGTCGGCGCCGCCAAGGTCGTCGGCGACGACGGTCGCGAACTGCCGCCTGGCGAGGTGGGTGAGATTTTCCTCAAGGCGGCTGACGGCCCTGGCACCACCTATCATTACATCGGCGCCGAAGCGAAGCGCGACGCCGATGGCTGGGAGTCGCTCGGCGACATCGGCTCTATGGATGAAGAGGGTTACATCTGGCTGGCCGATCGCCGCTCGGACATGATCCTGCGCGGCGGCGCCAATGTGTACCCTGCCGAGGTCGAGGCGGCGCTGATCGCCAATCCGGCGGTGCGCAGCTGCGCGGTGGTCGGTCTGCCTGACCCGGATCTCGGCGCCCGGATCCATGCCGTCATCGAGATCGATGAGGGTGAGGCGGCGGATGAGCTGCTGGCTGGCCTGCCAGCCTTCCTCGCCGAGCGGCTGAGCAAGCCCAAGCATCCGGAGAGCTACGAATTCACCACCCAGACCGTGCGCGATGACGCCGGCAAGGTGCGCCGCACCATGCTGCGCGACGAGCGCATCCGCTGGATGGACGAAGGCCGCGACTTCCGCATTCCGGCGCCGCGCGGCTGATGCACAAGGCGCGGGCGACAACGCCCGCGCCATCTGCGGCGACGCCTGAATCCGCCATCGGTTCGCCTGCGCTGGCGCGGCGAGACCGCCGCAACAGGCGCCCAGAGCCTTGCGGCATCGTTCGGCGACGTCATTGTGGCGACGCTATTCAGGCGTGTCTGCCCGCCGTCGAACACGGGCGTTTGGCCGACCACTGCCTGCCTCTGAACCTTCCAGAAAGCCTGTAAAGCCGCGCTGGCCAAAGGCCCGCGTCCACCGCCGTGCGCGCCTTGCCGGCGGCGGCGCGTGCGCGCGGCGCAGCCCTGCTGCAGCTAAAGAAGTATTGCGTCTGTGTTCGCCGCGATTTACCGAGCGGTATCCCATGAAACAGCTGAACAATGGTTTGCAGCGCAACTGTTTCACCTGACGTATAGACAGGCGTCGCCGCCAGCCGTGATGCATGCAGTGCCCCGCAATGCATCACGATTGGCTCACCGCCGGAGAAAACCCAGCGTGTCAACTTCAGCCCCCACCCCGTCCGCCAATTCGCCACGGCGCGTCCTCACCGCCTCTCTGGTCGGCACGACGATCGAGTTCTTCGATTTTTATGTCTACGCCACGGCAGCGGTGATCGTGTTCCCGAAGCTGTTCTTCCCGTCCAGCGATCCGACCAGCGCGTTGCTGCAGTCCTTCGCCACCTTCGCCATCGCCTTCTTCGCCCGGCCGATCGGCGCGGCGGTGTTTGGCCACTATGGCGACCGCGTGGGCCGCAAGGCGACGCTGGTGGCGGCGCTGATCCTGATGGGACTGTCGACCGTGCTGATCGGCCTGCTGCCAGGCTATGAGTCGATTGGCGTCATGGCGCCGCTGCTGCTGGCCCTGTGCCGGCTGGGCCAGGGCCTTGGCCTTGGCGGCGAGTGGGGCGGCGCGGTGCTGCTGGCCACGGAAAACGCCCCGCCCGGCAAGCAGGCCTGGTATGGCATGTTCCCGCAATTGGGCGCGCCCATTGGCTTTATTCTGGCCAATGGCTGCTTCCTCGCCATTGGCGCGGCGCTGACCGAAGAGCAGTTCTTCGCCTGGGGCTGGCGCGTGCCGTTCATTCTCAGCGCACTGCTCGTGATTGTCGGCCTGTATGTGCGACTGAAGATCACCGAAACCCCTGCCTTCCAGAAGACGCTCGACCGCAATGAGCGCGTGCGCGCGCCGGTGGTGAGCGTGTTCCGCGATTACCCGCTGCCGCTGCTGCTGGGCACCGTGGGCGCCATGGCCACCTTCGTGCTGTTCTATCTGATGACGGTGTTCAGCCTGAGCTGGGGCACCACGGCGCTGAAGATTCCGCGCAGCGAGTTCCTGCCGCTGCAGATGCTCGGCGTGGTGTTCTTCGGCCTGTTCATTCCGCTCTCGGCGATCTGGGCTGACCGTTGGGGCCGTCGGCCGATGCTGATCTGGACCTCCATCGCCATCGCCGCCTTCGGCTTCCTGATCGAGCCGATGTTCGGTTCAGGCAATCTGGTGATCATCGGCCTGTATCTGATCGTCGGCCTTGCGCTGATGGGCCTGACCTATGGCCCGATCGGCGCGGCGCTGGCAGAGCTGTTCCCCACCGAGGTGCGCTACACCGGCTCGTCGATGACCTTTAACCTCGGCGGCATTCTCGGCGCCTCGCTGGCGCCGTACATCGCCACCTGGCTGGCGACCAATTACGGCCTGTCCGCCGTCGGCTGGTATCTGACCATCGCCTCGCTGATCACGGCGCTCGCCCTGTGGGTGGCGCAGCGAAAGGTCGCCGACTACAGCCACACCATGGGTCGCGGCTGAGGCTGCGGGCCACGGCGGCGCCAGCGCGCTGGCGCCGCATGCTCCCTGACAAGCGTCACAACAGACAAGGGGGCCTTTCGGCCCCCTTGTCCTTGTTTACAGCCAGACATCCTTGTTTACAGACAGTCCTGGCGCGGCTCAGCGCACGGCGACCGGGGTGAACAGCGCCTGCACCGAGCCGGTGATGCGCGGCGGCGCGAGGATCATCATGAATTCGGAGGCGTTATCCTTGGCCAGGTCCTTCGTCACGATGTTCTCAAGGATATAGACGCCGCGACGGGCGAGCAGCTCCTGGTGGACCGGGAACAGGTCCTTGGTCTCGCCGGGCAGCACTTCCAGCGCGGCGGTGTCGGAGCCGATGGCGACGACGCCGAGGTCAGACAGATATTTGGCGCCATCCATGCCGATGCCTGGCTGCACGGCGATGAACTTCTTGTTGTCCTTGCCGATCATATCCATCCAGCCGGTGTGGAACAGCACCACATCGCCTTCACGGATCTCGACGTTCTGGGCCTTGGCCGCCTCCTTGATCTCCTTGGAGTTGATCGGCGTGCCTTCCTTCAGCATCGGCGTGTTGAAGTGCTTGGTCATGTCGAGCAGCACGCCGCGGGTCACCATCGGTGGGAACTTCTCAAGGCCAAGCTTCTTCAGGCCCTTGATGTCAGAGAATTCATGGCCCTTGTGGCCATTGTAATAGACGTTGTCTATGCCGAGGTGGCCGAGGCCGTCGATATGGGTGCCGGCGCCGTTCCAGCCGACGATCATGTCGTCATTGTAGCTGGCCTTGTTGGGACCAAAGCCGCCCGTGACGCCGCCCTGGGCCGGCTGGACGATCATGATCTCCATCTTGCGCGGCTCATAGGCCGGGGTCTGGGCGTTGGATTCCAGCGCCAGATTGTAGACCTTGCCGTTCTTGACGAGGCCAGCGGCCTTGGCCACCAGCGCCGGGGTCACCAGATTGGCGGCGCCGATCTCATCCTTTGGGCCGTATTTGGACTTGGTCCAGTCGGCGGCGGCGGCCGCGTCGGGCTTTTTCTCGTCATGCGCCAGGGCCGGGCCCGCAGCCAGAACGCCAACGGCCAGCGCCAGCGCCGCGCCAGCCAGTCCGGACCTGTAGTGTCGCCGTGAAAACATCTGCTTCCTCCCAGTTTCCCTTGCCGGCCGGTTCCCAGGCCGTGCGTGCGGCGGACCATCATGGGTCAGCCTGTCCTTGACGGCCTGTGGCCGTTCGCCAGCGCATCGAGGCGCAGGCGATACAGTGCAGCATATCTGAGGCATTCAGCAAGCCAAAGCTGTTACACAGCTTCGTGCGACGCAATCATCAGACCTGCAGCCAAAACAAAACAGGCCGCCCTGCTGTATAGGCAGGGCGGCCTGTAATATCTGTCGCAATTAACCTGGGTTAGCTGCAGCGTGTCAGTGAATACCGTCGCCGCGCAGATAGCCTTCCTTGCGATTGTCCGGCATCAGCAGGCCGACGATCAGCACCAGCACCGCCATGGCGGTGACGTAATAGCCAAACCATTCGGCATGGCCGATGTCCTTGAGCTTCAGCGCGACAAATTCGGCGCTGCCGCCGAACACGGCGTTGGCCACCGCATAAGGGAAGCCGACGCCCATGGCGCGCACCTCGGGCGGGAACAGCTCGGCTTTCACGATGCCGCCAATCGAGGTGTAGAAGCAGATCATCAGCATGCCCATCAGCACGAGCGCGCCGGCGATGAAAGGCGTCGACGCCGTGGCGATGGCGTTGAGCAGCGGCACCGTGCACACAATGCCGAGCACGCCAAAGATGATCACCGAGGTCTTGCGGCCAATGATGTCGGACAGATAGCCGAAGGCCGGCTGCGCCAGCATGAACAGGAACAGCACCGTGGTCATCACCACGCCCGCCGTATAGGTCGGTAGCCCGGTGGTGTTGACCAGATATTTCTGCATATAGGTCGACCAGGTGTAGAACATCAGCGAGCCGCCGGCGGTCAGCCCCAGCACCAGGGCGAAAGCCTTGGGGTGCTCTGCGATCAGGGCGCGCAGCGAACCGGCTTCCTTACGCTCCGACTGGCCCTCCGGCATGGTCTCCGACAGGGTGCGCCGCAGGAACAGCGCGATCAGCGCCGCGCCGGCGCCGATGAAGAACGGCACGCGCCAGCCCCACTCGCGCATGCCCGTCTCGCCAAGCCAGTTGTGCAGCACCAGCACCACCAACGAGGCCAGCAGCTGGCCGCCGATCAGCGTCACATACTGGAACGAGCTGAAGAAACCGCGACGGCCCGCCTTGGCGATTTCCGACATATAAGTGGCGCTGGTGCCATATTCGCCGCCCACCGACAGGCCCTGGATCATGCGGGCCAGCAGCAGCAGCGCCGGGGCCAGCACGCCGACGGTTTCATAGGTGGGCAGCAGGCCGATCATCAGCGAGCCGCCGCACATCATCAGCACCGCAAGGATCATCGAGCGCTTGCGGCCATAGCGGTCGGCGATCAGGCCGAACAGCCAGCCGCCGATCGGCCGCATCAGGAAGCCGATGGCGAACACCGCCGCCGTATTCATCAGCTCTACGGTCGGGTTGCTCTTGGGGAAGAACGCGTGGGCGAAGTAGATCGCCGTGAAGGCGTAAGCGTAGAAGTCGAACCACTCGACCAGATTGCCGGATGACGCGGCGAAAATTGAAAAGACACGTTTGCCATCGGACATGTGCGCAATGTCCGCAGGCGTCAGCGTTTTGGAATGGCTCATGCGGGGCTCCAGGTCGCTCCCCGCGCCAACGCGCGCCGCCGGGTTCGTCCGGCACAAGGGCGGACCACGGCTGGCGGGTGTTGACGGACGGATCGCAGGCACATGACGGGCGCGCCAGGCCGACTGCCCAGCGTCATCATGTGGTTGTAAAGCCGCCTTATTCCCTATTCAGGCAGGTGATTCCAGTAAATTTTTGCTCAACTGCGACGCGGGCCCGGCGAGATCAGGGCGTATGCTCGCGCGGTCACAATAAATTTGGACAATTGACCCACGGTTACATGTGAAATCGATGCCGGGCGCGCACGGTCATGCTCAGGCTTGCATCAGGTCAGCCAGCGCTTGCGCCGGCGATAGCTTTTCACGGCCCGGAAGGATTTGCGATCGCCCTCGGCGACACCGAGGTAGAACTCCTTCACATCTTCATTGGCGCGCAGCATGTCGGCGTCGCCATCCATCACCACCCGGCCAGTTTCGAGAATGTAGCCATAGGTGGCGTATTTCAGGGCCATGTGGGTGTTCTGCTCGGCCAGCAGAAACGACACGCCCTCGCGGACATTGAGATCGCGGACGATTTCGAAGATCTCGCCGACAATCTGCGGGGCGAGGCCCATCGACGGCTCATCCAGCAGCACCAGCGACGGCCGCGACATCAGCGCCCGGCCGATGGCGCACATCTGCTGTTCGCCGCCGGAGGTGTAGCCGGCCTGGGATTTGCGCCGCTCCCGCAGGCGCGGGAAATAGTGATAGACCTTCTCCAGATCGGCGCGGATCGCGGCGGCGCCGTCGCGGCGGGTGAAGGCGCCTGTCAGCAAATTCTCCTCGATCGACAGATGGCCGAAACAGTGCCGGCCCTCCATCACCTGGATGCAGCCGCGGCGCACCAGCTCATTGGGCGTCATCCTATCGACCCGCTCGCCATTGAAGACAACGGAGCCGCGCGTCACTTCGCCCCGCTCGGCCTTCAGCAGGTTGGAAATGGCCTTGAGCGTGGTGGTCTTGCCCGCGCCATTGCCGCCAAGTAGCGCCACCACGCCGCCGCGCGGCGCCTCCAGCGACACGCCCTTCAGCACCAGCGCCACGTGATCGTAGATCACCTCGATATTGTTAACCGACAGCACCAGATCGCGGGCGGCGCCCGCCGTTGCATCGGCTACCGGCGTGGCGTTGGCGGCGTTCTCAGAGCTTCCGGTCATCGTTCTGCTCCCCTTTTGCGTCGCATGCTGGCGCGCCCATCTGGCGCGCAGCGGCCCGTCGTGCGGCGCGCATCGCCGCGCCCCGGAATCAGCCGCCGGGGCGCCGTACGCCATTTGCCAGGCCGCGACGATGCTGACGCATTCGCGACCTGTATGCTCATGCGCACAGCACGGGCTTAAGCAGCGCCCGATGGATCATGCCCATCGGGCGCTGGAATTACTTGCTGTCGCAGGCTTCGGAGCGCTTCGGCCAGCCGGTGTTCTTCTCGACATAGTCTTTCGCCGCCGCCGCCGCGACCGGCCCCACCTTGTCCATCATCGGCTTGATGGCGCCGCCGATCTTGACGAATTTCTCGCCATCCCACTCCTGGACGAAGGTTGCGCCATGGCCATTATGGTCGGCGCAGGTCAGCTTGAGCGGATCGGTGAAGCCTTCCATGCCCAGCTCTTTCAGCCGCTCGGGGGTGAGGTTGATGGCTTCGAGGCCGCGCCTCACGTCTTCGCCCGAGACCGCCTTCTTGCCGGTCAGCTTCTGGGCGTTGCGGATGCCTTCGGCGATCAGCATGGAGTTGTAGACGCCGCGATTGTACAGCACCTCGCCTTCCTTGCCCTTGGCGACCTTGCTCAGCCCCTTGTCGATGACGTTCTTCTGAATGTCCTTGATCACCGGGAAGTCCGTGCCGACGCCGTGCCAGTTGAGCGTGCGGAAGCCCTTGGCCGCAGCGCCAGCCGAGCGGGCGTCATCTTCCGACGGCCACCAGATCGAGACGAAGCGGTTCATCGGATAATTGATGCGGGCCGCCTCCTTGATGGCGGTGGGGTTGAGCGCGCCCCAGCCATACATCACCATGAAATCCGGCTTGTCGCGGCGCACGCCGAGCCATTGCGACGACTGGTTCTGCATGTCGGTGGCGGCCACCGGATACAGCTTCAGCTCAAAGCCGAGATCCTTGGCGAACTGCTCGAACATCGGGATCGGCTCCTTGCCGAAGCCGGCGTCGAGATAGATGTAGCCGATCTTTTTGCCCTTGAGCTTATCGAGGCCGCCGAGCTCATCGCCGATATGCTGGATGATGACCGACAGGCCATCCCAATAGGTGTTTGGCGGGTTGAAGATCCATGGGAAGGTCTGGCCATCCGCCGAGGCCGAGAGGCCATAGGCCATCGACAGCACCGGGATCTTGTCGACGCCGGCGCGCGGGATCAGCGGCAAGGTGATGCCGGTGGACCACGGATTGACCATCACCGGATTGCGGCCCTTCACCGCCTCATAGCATTCGAGGCCCTTCTTGGTGTCGTAGCCGGTCTCGCATTCCTCAATGATGATTTTGGCGCCGCCAATGCCGCCGTCACGCTGGTTCAGCATCTCCAGATAGTCGCGCATGCCATTGGCGATGTGGATGCCGGAGCCGGAGAACGGCCCGGTGCGATAGGTGAACAGCGGCACGAAATTGGCGTCCTTGCCATCCTGTGCCTGGGCCGGGACCATCTGGCCGCCGGCCAGCATGGTCACGCCTAACGCTGCTGAAAGCAGAACCTTGCTCATGTAACCCATGGCTGTCGTCCTCCACGATCGAGGCTGCGCCCCTGTTTTCGGTGATATCGCCGTCTGTCGTCACGCTCCCGGCTCAGGCCCCGATCAGTAAGGGAAGGGCCAGACGCGCAGTTTCTGCTTGATGGTCCGCCAGATGCTGGCGAGCCCGTGCGGCTCCAGAATAAGGAAGCCGATGATCATGGCGCCCACGACCATGAAGGTGATGTGTTCAATGGTGGCGGCGCCGATGCTGAGGCCAAGCGCCGGAAACAGCGCCTTCAGCACGATAGGCAGGCCATAGATCAGCCCCGCGCCGAGAAATGAGCCGATCAGGCTGCCGAGGCCGCCGATGATCACCATGAACAAGATCAGGAAGGACTGGTTGATGGAGAACACGTCTGGCTCGGCCGAGCCGTACCAGAGAAACACCATCAGGGCGCCGGCGACGCCGCAGTAGAAAGACGACACCGCAAAAGCCAGCAATTTGGTGGGCAGCAGACGGATGCCCATCAGTTCGGCGGCGATATCCATGTCGCGCACCGCCATCCAGCTACGTCCCACCCGGCCATGCACGAGATTGGAAGCGATCCAGGTCAGGAACACCACCACCGACAACACCACCAGATAGCGCAGCTCCGGCGTGGCGTGCGGGCCGGTGATCGGCATGCCGAACAGCGTGCGCACCGGGGCCTCGATCGCGCCCGAGACATTGTTGTTGTACAGCCACGGGATGCGGATGAAGCACCATTGCAGGAAGAACTGCGCCGCCAGCGTCGCCACCGCCAGATAGAAGCCCTTGATGCGCAGCGACGGCAGGCCAAAGAACACCCCGACCGCGGCCGAGAAGAACCCCGACGCCAGGATCCAGACGATCAGGTTCACCTCGGGGAAGAAGGTGGTGAGCTTGTAACAGGCGTAGGCCCCCACCCCCATGAAGCCTGCCGTACCGAGCGACAGCTGGCCGGTGTAGCCGGTGAGCAGGTTGAGCCCCAGCGCCGCCAGCGCAAACACCAGCAGCGGGATCATCACCGCGCTGAGCAGGAAGCTGCCGCCAAACACGGGCAGGATGACGAAGGCGATGAACAGGATGACGGCGAGGCCTATCCGGTCCTGGCGGATCGGAAACACCGCCATATCGGCCTTGTAGCTGGTCTTGAACTGGCCGGTTTCGCGATACAGCATGGCGCAGTCCCCTCAGATCCGTTCGATGATCTTTTCGCCGAACAGGCCCTGGGGCCGGAACAGCAGGAAGGCCAGGGCGATGAAATAGGCCAGCCAGGTCTCGATGCCGCCGCCGACCAGCGGCCCCCAGTAGAACTCGCCGAGCTTTTCGCCGACGCCGATGATCAGGCCGCCGACAATGGCGCCGGGCACCGAGGTGAAGCCGCCAAGCACCAGCACGGGCAGCGCTTTCAGCGCGATGATCTCCAGCGCGAACGACACCTCGGAGCGGGCGCCCCACATGATGCCGGTGGCCAGCGCCACCACGCCGGCGGTGAACCAGACGATGACCCAGATCTGGTTGAGCGAGATGCCGACGGACAGCGCCGCCTTGTGGCTGTCGGCGACGGCGCGTAGCGCCCGGCCGATGCGGGTTTTCTGGAAGAACACCGCCAGCGACGCCACCATCAGCGAGGCGATGATGGCGGCGGCGATGTCGATCTTCTGCAACGACACCCGCCCACCCAGCATCTCGACGTCGATGACGCCGCGCGGCAGGCCAAGCTGTTCGGTGATCATCGCCTTGGGATTGCCGCCGAACACCAGCTCGCCGAAGCCAATGAGGAAATAGGTCAGGCCAAAGGTGGCCATGAACAGGATGATGTCGGGCTGGTTGACCAGCGGCCGCAGCACGATGCGCTCGACCCCCACCGCCAGCAGGAACATCACGCCAATGGTCAGCGCCAGCGCCACATAGGCCGGCACGCCTTTTTCATAAAGGCCGACCAGCGTGAGGGCGGCGAACACCACCATGATGCCCTGGGCGAAATTGAACACGCCCGAGGCCTTGAAGATCAGCACGAAGCCAAGGGCGATCAGCGCATAAAGCACGCCCGAGACCAGGCCATCCCACAGCGCCTGCACCAGAAGGTCGGGGGCAGCGCCCATCTGCACGAAGGGGTCGATGAAGACGTTGTAGAGCATGTCCATCGCCATCACCCCTCGTGCGCCACGCCGAGATAGGCGTCGATGACGGCCTGGTTGGCCTTGACCTCATCGGGGGCGCCGTCGGCGATCTTGCGGCCATATTCCAGCACCACCACCCGGTCGGAGAGATCCATCACCACGCCCATGTCATGTTCGATCAAAGCGATGGTGACGCCATAGGCGCTGTTGACGTCGAGGATAAAGCGGCACATGTCCTCCTTCTCCTCCAGGTTCATGCCGGCCATCGGCTCGTCGAGCAGCAGCAGATCCGGCTCCATGGCCAGGGCGCGGCCAAGCTCGACGCGCTTCTGCAGGCCATAGGGCAGCTTGCCGACCGGCGTCTTGCGCACCGCCTCGATCTCCAGGAAATCGATGATCTCCTCGACCACCCTGCGGTGGCGCACCTCCTCCTCCAGCGCCGGTCCATGGCGCCACAATTGCCAGAAGAAGTTGCGCTTCATGTGCAGGGTGCGCCCGGCCATGATGTTGTCGAGGGTGCTCATGCCCTTGAACAGCGCCACATTCTGGAAGGTGCGCGAGATGCCCTGGGCGGCGGCGAAGGAGGGGCGCATGCGCTTGCGCGTCTGGCCGCGGAAGGTGATGCGGCCTTCCTGCGGGTGGTAGAAGCCGTTGATGACATTGAGCATCGAGGTTTTGCCGGCGCCATTGGGGCCGATGATCGCCCGCACCTCGCCCTTGCGGATGTCGAAGGAGACGTCGGAGATCGCCTTGACGCCGCCAAAGCGCAGCGAGACGTTCTCGACAGTAAGCAGCGGCTCGCCAGGCTTCAGCCCGTCATCGGGCCGGGTGAAAATCTGCGGATGCGTCATGACGGCCGCCTTCCCGATGGCGCAGGGGCCAGCTCATGCACGCGGACCCGGGCGGAGAGCTTGCCCTTGCGCCCGTCTTCAAAGGTGACTTCGGTCGTGATGTCGGCCTCGGACGAGCCGTCATAGAGCGCGGCGACCAGCGGCGCGTAGCGTTCGGCGATGAAGCCGCGCCGCACTTTCTGGGTGCGCGTGAGCTCGCCGTCATCCGGGTCGAGCTCCTTGTGCAGGATGATGAAGCGGCGCACCTGGGAGGCGGCCATCGCCGCCTCGGCGGCCAGCATGTCATTGGCGGCGGCGATGTCGCGCCGCAGTAGGTCGGCGACCTGCGGATGCCCGGCCAGCTCCTGATACGAGCCGTAGACGACATTGTTGCGCTCGGCCCAGGCGGCCACGGCGGTCAAATCGATATTGACGAGGCAGGCGACATGCTCCCGCCCATGGCCATAGGCCACCACTTCCTTGATATTGGGGAAGAATTTGAGCTTGTTTTCGATATATTTCGGCGCGAACAGCGCCCCATCGGCCAGCTTGCCGACGTCTTTTGAGCGGTCGATGATCTTCAAATCGCCGTCGGCAGTGATGAAGCCGGCGTCGCCGGTGCGCACCCAGCCATCGGCTGTCATCGCCTCGCGGGTCTTGTCGTCTTCGCGGAAATAGCCAACGAACATGCCGGGCGAGCGGAACTGCACCTCGCCGTCGGAGGCGATGCGCAGGTCAACCCCCGGCGCAGGCGGCCCCACAGTGTCGGGCCGCGCCCGGCCATCGGGCTGGGCGGTGATGAACAAAAAGGCTTCGGTCTGGCCGTAGAGCTGCTTGAGATTGACGCCGAGCGAGCGGTACCAGGAAAACAGCTCGGGCCCGATCGCCTCGCCCGCGGTGTAAGCGACGCGGATCTTGCTGAAGCCGAGGGTGTTTTTCAGCGGGCCGTAGATCAGCAATTCGCCAAGGCCATAGGCCAGCCGCCCCATCAGCGGCGTCGGCCGCCCTTCCAGGATCGCCTCGCCATGGCGGCGGGCCACGGCGAGACATGCGCGATACAGCCATTGTTTGAAGCGCCCCGCATCCTGCATGCGGATGGTGATGCGGGTCAGCAGATTTTCCAGCACCCGGGGCGGGGCGAAATAATAGGTCGGGCCAATTTCCCGCAGGTCCTCGCTCACCGTCTCCGGCGATTCGGGACAGCAGACGCAGAAGCCGGCGGTCATCGCCTGGGCCCATGTCAGATAATGGTCGCCCACCCAGGCCAGCGGCAGATAGGCCAGCACCTCCTCCTGCGGACCCAGCCGGTCGAAGGTGACGGTGGACAGCGCCGCGGCGATGCAACGCTCATGGGTCAGCATCACCCCCTTGGAGCGCCCGGTGGTGCCGGAGGTGTAGAGGATGATCGAGACATCACCGCCCTGCCCCATGGCGACCTGCTCATTGAGCCAGATCTCCCCCTCCTCGGCGAGGCGACGCGCGCCGGCGGCGATCAGCCGGTCGAGATCGTGCAGCCGGCTGTGGTCATAGTCGCGCAGCCCACGCGGCTCGTCATAAACGATGCCCTGCAGCTCCGGCAGCTGGTCGGCGATCTGCAACAGCTTGTCGACCTGCTCCTGATCCTGCACCACCGCGAAACGGGCCCCGGCATGGGCGCAAACGAAGGCCAGCTCATCGGCGACGGCGTCGGCATAGACCGGCGCAGGGATCGCCCCCAGCACATGCGCCGCCAGAACGCTCCAGTACAGGCGTGGCCGGTTGCCGCCGATGATCGAGATGCAGTCGCCGCGCCGGACGCCCAGCTGCGCCAGCCCCGCCGCCATGGCCCGCACCTGGGCGCGGGTTTCGGACCAGCTCCAGCTCTGCCAGACGCCGCGATCCTTGTGCCGCCAGGCGGGACGGTCGCCATGCTCGGCGGCGTTGATGTCGAGCAGGCGGGCGAAGGTGCGACCACGGCCGCCCGCTGTCGAGGTCGCCCAGCTATTGGGGAACGCCGCCGCGCTTGCCGGCGCGGCAGGGTCGCTTCCAGCCTGATCAACGGCTGCCGGCACGCGTTTTCCTCCAGCCCAACGCCTGCTGCCGCAGCTAAACCTGCACAGATGGCGGTTATTTTATGCACGGAAAGACTTGCAGAAAGCTCATGCCCCGACAACACGACCAATTCATGAGGAGTTGCATACTATTGTCCAATTGCCTGCCAGCCTCCGCCATGGGTGTAGCTTGATGTCGGCGCGCGACAACTTTAGTCAATCTATTGACATGTTGTGTCCGCTTCACAGGCGGCCCATCACGACCAGCGTCAGCCACAACCATGCGGCGCACGGTGATCGCCAGCAGGCGGCCTGGCCGCAGCGCTATGGGCCGCGCGGCGTTTCGGGCGCCTGAACATGGCCACAACCGCCCGTTACAGCGCCATGACGCCACGCGCGGCCGTGTGCGACGCGGATCAGCTGCGGCCAGGGTTGTGCAGGCAGGTCGGGCGCGGCCCATCCGGCCACGCCTATCGGATGCACTGCGGGCAGCCGCATTGGACGCGCCGCGCCGGGGCGCTTCTGTTATGCTTGTGGGATGACGTTTCGGATGCGGCTGCTGCGCCAGACCAGATTTCACCTGCCCCTGCTGGCCATGCTGTTGGCCCCAATCGCGCCAGCGCTGGCGCATCCGCACGTCTGGGTGACGGCGAAAGCGGCGCTGGAATTCGATGACAGCGGCAAGGTGGCGGCGATTAACCATCGCTGGACCTTCGACAAGGCGTTTTCCGCTTACGCTACCCAGGGCCTCGACAGGAATGGCGACGGCGCCGTGACGCCGGACGAACTCTCCGGCCTGGCCAAAGAGAACATCGACGGGCTGACCGAGTTCAGCTGGTTCACGCAATTAAAGATCAATGGCGCGAAGACCGCGTTTATTCCGCCGACCGGCGGGGCCATGGCGCTGGTCGACGGACAGCTCGTGCTGAATTTCCGGCTGCCGCTGCAGGAGGCGGCGGCGCCGGGCAAGGCGCTGCTGCTCGACATCTCCGACCCAAGCTATTTCGTCGCCTTCACCATCGCCGAGGGCGACGGCGCCGTGACCCTCGACAAGGGGCCAGCCGGCTGCGTCACCAGCGTCAGCCGCCCCAAGGCGCCGCCGCCGCCGACCCAGAACCTCACCGAGGATTTCTTCAACGCCCTGTCGCCCGCCGCCAACTATGGCAGCCAGTTCGCCAATAAAGTGGTGGTGGCCTGCCCATGAGCACGGTTGCTTCGGAGAATCTACGGCGGGACGAGGTTGGGGCCGCAGAGCTGCAAGGTTTGCCCCGGCGCGCGCGCCTGCGGCGCCTGTCGCTGCAGCTGGCGTTCATGCTCATCGCTCTTGCGCTGACTGCGGGTGGCCTCGCCCTGTTGGCGCTGGCCTTCAGCCACGCCGCGCCGCCGCCGCCGCGCAATCCGTTCGCCAGCGGCATGGTCGAGCCGTCGGCCGCGGGACGCATCGGCGAGACCATCGCCGCCGTGCAGGCGGTGTTCTATCGCGCCCTGACCCAGGGTTTGCAGGATTTGCGCCACAATGGCGCGGCCTTGTGGAGCCTGCTCGGCGTGGCCTTTGGCTATGGCGTGTTTCACGCCGCGGGCCCTGGCCATGGCAAGGCGGTGATCTCGGGATATCTGGTGGCCAATGAGCGCACGCTGGCGCGCGGCGCCATGCTCAGCTGGCTCGCCGCTCTGCTACAGGGCTGCGTCGCCATCGCCATCGCTTTGGTGCTGGCGCTCATCTTTAACGCCACCGCCGCGATGGTGAAGGTCAGCGTCGGCTGGATCGAATGGCTGAGCTTCGCCCTGGTGGCCCTGCTCGGCCTTGTGCTGAGCTGGCGCAAGGCCGGTGCGCTGGCCCGACTGACGCTGCCCGATGGCGCCGCGCCGCCCGACGCCACCTGCGGACCGGAGTGTGGCCACGCCCATATGCCCGACGCCAGCGTCGTGGCCGGCGCCCGCGACTGGCGCGCCATGGCGGGCGTGGTTCTGGCGGCGGGCTTGCGCCCCTGTTCCGGGGCCCTGATCGTGCTGGCTTTCGCCCTGTCGCAGGGCGCGCTGGCGGCAGGCGTGGCGGCGGTTTTCGCCATGGCCGTCGGCACGGCCATCACCACCAGCGCCATCGCCGCCATGGCGGTGTTCGCCAAACGGCTGGCGCTGCGGCTGGCTGGCGGCGGCAGCCCCTCCGGCGCCTGGGCCATGGCCGGGCTGGAGCTTCTCGCCGCAGCCTTCGTGCTCGCCACCGGAATGCTGTTGCTGTTGGGATTGAGCGCCGCTGGCTCCTGAGGCGCGCAGCGTCCTGATCACACCAGGATGCGAAGATGCTGACGCATCCGCATCCTGAAATGCTCAGGCGCCGCACCGGCTTAACCAGATCCCGATGAGTCATACTCACCGGGTTCTGGCATCAGGCGGCGCAGCGCTCGCCGAGCGCCTCGGCCACCCGGCCAGCCAGCTGGATCAGCGAGCGGTCGGAGCCAGCCGGGCCGAGCAGAGACAGGCCAAGTGGGCCGCTGTCGCCATGCAGCAGCGGGATGCTGACCTGCGGGAAGCCGCTGAGGCTCGACGGGCACATCAGCCGCAGGGTGCGATTGCGGAAATCCTCCATCGAGGCTTCGACTTCCGCGAGGAACGGCGGCGGCGACGGCATGGTGGGCAGCACCAACACGGCGCCCTCGCCCAGCAGCTCCGCCAGATGATTGCGGAAACGCGCTGACAGCGCCCGCGATTCGGCCAGCAGGGTCTCGGTGAGGTCCTTGCCCGTGGCGAAGCGATCGGCCAGCGACGGGTTCATCATCGGCGCGTGGCGCTCGATGAAGCCCTTGTGCGTCTCCCACGCCTCCCAGTTCTGCAAATGCCGCAGCGCCCAGCACAGATTGTCGAGATTGGGCGCGGCGACGGCGGTGTCGAAGCAGCCCAGCCGCAGGGCGAGCCTTTGCAACGCCTTGTCCAGCGCCTCCGCCGCCGTGGCGCTGACCAGCGCCAAACAGCCACGGTCGACCAGAAAGCGGGCGGCTCCGGGCAGGGGCGCCGGATCGTCGCCGAGCAGAATCTCGCCGACAGCCCCCAGGGTTTCGGCGCTGCGCGCGAACCAGCCGACCGTGTCGAAGCTCGGCGACAGCGGCTCGACGCCGTCGGTCGACACCCGCCCCCACGTCGGGCGGAGGCCGAAAACGCCGCAATAGGACGCAGGCGCGCGCAGTGAGCCGGCGGTGTCGGTGCCGAGGGCGAAATCTACCTGCCCCGCCGCCACCGCCACCGCCGAGCCAGAGGACGAGCCGCCAGAGATGCGGCCAGGGGCGGCGGGATTAACCGGCGAGCCGAAATGGGCGTTGCGGCCCAGCACGGAATAGGCGAACTCATCAGTCTGGGTCTTGCCGACGAAGCGGGCGCCCGCCGCCAGCAATTGCGCCGCCACCGGCGCGGTCACATCGCGTATCCCCGAGGTCGCCAACTTGATGGGATTGCCACATCCGGTCGGGTAACCGGCGATGTCGATGACATCCTTGACCGCAAAACTCATGCCCGACAGCGGCCCGGCGGCGGCAGCCGCCACAGGCGCATCGGGGTATGGGACAAATGCCCGGAATGGATCATCACGCATGAGCGGTGCTGTTTCCCCTGGGTCCTCGACCGCCATCGCGAAGGTCGCCACGCGTCCTCCGGTCTGCAGCCTCTACCCGCCATCGCGGCGGGATCATCAATACATTCCTGAAGCGCAAAAGACGCCCAGGTCATTCGGTTCGCTCACGCTTGCTGCGCAGTGCGGGCCAACCGCCAACACGCAGTTCGCGTTGAAGGGTGGCGCAACCGGATATTACGGTTGGGGCCAGTCGCCCGGGCGTATTGATCCGCGCGCCATGCGCGATGCATCCCAAATCTGACCCTGCCCCGGCAGGCAGCGCCCGGCGGCGAAGGTGAGGCCGGCGCCGTCGCGCTCAGGCAGCGGGCCCTTTGCGGCCCGATTGCCGATCGGCTCGTCATACGCCCCAGACCGGCCAGCGGTCGCGGCGACGGCATCGTTCACGTCACTCGCGCATCATAGCGGCCTGGGCAAGCGCGCTTAAGTGCCCCGAGCGGACGGCCCCCATGCAGTCACCGCAAGGCGGCGTGCGGCGGCTGGCTGTTGGTCGCTCCTACGGCGTGACGATTTGGGCGCAGGATCCGGGGCGCGGCTCATGGCCCGGGGACCGTCGCGACTTGTGCTGGCGCCCGTTCCCAGGCTAATCAGACTGCATGACAGGCGCCATGTGGCGCAGCTTCCTTCGGAGACACGGTGTGAGCGACAGGACTGCAGGCTCCGGCGCCATCAATTGGCGTAATCTGATCACGCTTGGTTCGCTGACCCTGCTGGTGGGCGTCGAGGTGATCGGCGCCGCCATCGCCGGCGGCTGGGCGCTGGCCGGCCTGCTCGATCTGGGCACGACGCTGGAATATGTGTTCATGGCCGTGTTCGCCGCCATCGCCGTGTGGGGCATGGTGAAGTTTCTGCGCGCTGGCCTCAAGGTCGAGCCGATCCGGCGCTGAGACGCCCAGCTGGCGCGCAACGCAGGTTCAAGGCGGCCCGGTGGCCGCCTTTTGCATGTCTGGGACCATCTGGTCAGGCCCAATCTGGGGGCTGAAGCGTGGAAGTGGCGCGCAGGCGCTGGCCCGGCCATATCGCTGGATCGCGCGCAGTAGGCGCCGCTGATGGATATGGCGGCGCGGCTCAGCGCCGCCAGGGCGTCTCCGGCACGGGGGTCAGCGGCCCGCAGCCGGCGAACCAGCCAAGCAGATTGTCGACGGCCAGTTGCGACATGGCGTTGCGGGTATCGACCGAGGCCGAGCCCACATGCGGCAGCAGCACCACATTATCCATGGCGATCAGCTCCGCCGGCACATGCGGCTCGTCGGCGAACACGTCGAGGCCGGCGGCGGCGATGACGCCATCGCGCAGGGCGGCGATCAGCGCCGGCTCGTCGACCACCGAGCCGCGCGCCACATTGATCAGCACGCCCTGGGGTCCCAGCGCCCGCAGCACCTCGGCATTGACCAGATTGCGCGTCGCCTCGCCGCCAGGCGCCACCACCACGAGGATATCGCAGGCCTCCGCCAGGGCGACAGGATCTGGCCGCCACGGCCACGGCAATGCGGGCCGCTGGCGGCGGCTGTGCCATTCCACCTTCAGGCCAAACGCCGTGCAGCGATGGGCGATCGCCTCGCCAATGCGGCCCAGACCAAGCACACCCACGGTCTTGCCGCGCAGTGAGGCGCTAAGCGGGAACGGCGCGGCGCGCCATTTGCCCTGGCGGACATATTGGTCCGCCTGCGGAAGCCGGCGCACCGTGGCGATCAGCAGCCCGAGGGTCAGATCGGCGACCTCATCGGTCAGCACATCTGGCGTATTGGTGACGATCACCCCACGCGCAGCCGCCGCCGCCACGTCGACGCCGTCATAACCGACGCCGATATTGGCCACGATCTGCAATTGCGGCAGCTGCTCCATCAGCGCGGCGGGCACGCCGCCAAAGCCGGCGACGGCGCGCACGCGCGGCGCGACAGCGGACAGCAGCGCCTGCGCATCGCTTGCGGCGCCCAGATCGTGGACAATGCAGTGCTGCTCGAGCACGGCGCGCGGCGCCGGCATCATCGGACTGACCAACAGAACTTCAGGTCGCAAATTCATACCTCCAGCCAGGCGCCAAGCGTCAGGGCGCCAGCGCGTCAGCGTCACGGAACAGGCGCGCAATTGGCGCGGCCGCTCGCCTTACGGGCGCCATCCACTATTGCAACGCGGGCTGATGCGCCAGGCATGGCAAGACAAGTTATCTGACGCCAAGTCATGGGAGGCCAGGTCATGGGAGGCCAGGTCGTGGGACGCCAGGTGGTCGCCAGCCAAATCCTGCTCCGCCAGATCCTGGCCCGAAAAGTGATGACCTGCGGCGCGGCTGGCCCCAGACGCCTGATGGCTCACGCGTCCACGTCGGCGTCGTCGTCATCCCGCGGCGCATCGGTTGCGGCGGTGAAGTTTTCGGCGGCGCGGCGCAACATCTTGCGCAGCTTCTTGCGATCGCGCCCATCGAACCCGGCCAGCAGGCGTTGTTCGGTTTCCTGCCACAGGCTGGCGATTTCGCTGGCGCGGGCGCGGCCCTCCCGGGTCAGGCGCACGCGCACCAGCCGACCGTCGTGCGAATCGCCATCGACCCGCGCCACCAGGCCCTGCGCGGACAGCCGCGCCACCGCCTTGGACGCCGTGGGCGGCCGCACCCGCAGCAGATCGGACAGGGCGCCCATGGTCATGGTTTCATGCTCGTGCAGCGCCTGCAGCAATTGCTCCTGGCCAGGGAACAGGCCAAGCGCGGCCAGCCGCTCGCCCAGCTCGCCCCGGTGCAGGCGCGCCAGCACGGTCAGCGCCCAGCCGACGCTCTTTGGGATGGCCTTGCCCTTAGCCGACTCTGCTTCCGCGTTCCTGGCCGGCGGTGCGGGCGGCGGCGGCGGGCTTGCGAGCGGCGCTTTCCTGCCCGCTGAAGAGCCGGCTTTGACGACACGGGGCCGGGCGGGCGAGGCGGCGCTTTTCGCAGATCGTTTGCTGGCGGCGACGGGCTCGGCCATAGGGTCCGCGCCCGCTTGTGGGGCTGCGCTGCGTTCTGGCGGCGCTGCGCCGTTCTTCTTGCGGCGGGCCGGCTGCGCGATGGCTGATTGTTTGGCGGTGGCGGGAGCTGCTTTGGCGCGCCCCCTGGAGCTTTTCTCCGCGCTTGTCGCTCTGGCCGTTGCCCTGGCGGCGGCTTTATCAACCGCGCCAGCCAGCTCGGATGGCGCTGCCGACGTTTTGCCAGACGGTGATTTGGCCGGAGGCGCCTTTGCAGACGGCGTCTTTGAAGTCGACGTCCGGGGGGCGCGAGGCGCGGCTGATCCGCTAGCCGCGCGGGCGGTGCTCCTGGCTTTCGCGGGCTTCTCGGCGGCCATAACAACTCCCCTGCGAACGCGGGCGCATAAACTGGCGCACGCCCCCCTTTTGACTTTCACTGGTCGCCTGCACCGGGCGGCTTTCGCCAAAGCGCGGTGGGCGCCAACCATCGCGTTCTGTCCAGACGCCCTTTGACCTGGCGCGCTTTAACCTTGACGCGTTTAGCTGGCCCGTGCAGCGCCTCGGCAGGTCAGAGCGCCGATGCAAATGCATCGTCGCATCGTGCCATGGGGCGCCAGCATCTGCTGCGTGACAGTATTGAGCCGATGACACCCTGGCGCGCCAGCGTCGGGCGTCCATCACGACTGGCCAATATGATCACATTGTCTGCGCTGTGAAAACATTGCGTCGCAAATCAGTGGCTTGTGACCAAAGCTGGCGTGCGGCGCGCCAACTCTGCCCCGAATATCAGGCTCAGCGGGCGACGCCGCGATGGCGTAGCGCCAGCCAGCTCAGGCCAGACAGCGCCGTATGGATGCCGACGCCAGCCAGCGAGATCAGCAGCAAGGCGGCGAACATGCGCGGGATATTCAGCCTGTAGCCGGCTTCAACAATACGCCAGGCCAGGCCGCTACCCTGCCCCGCCGTCCCGGCGGCGATCTCCGCCGCCACCGCCCCAATCAGCGCAAGGCCCCCGGCTATCCGCAAGCCGGCGAAGAAATGCGGCGCCGCTGACGGCGCCTCGAGCCGCAGCAGGCGGCGCCATGGCCCCGCGCCATACAGGCGAAACAAGTCGCGCAAGCCTGGGTCGACCGAAGCGAGGCCGGCGGTGGTGTTGGACAACACCGGAAAGAACGCCACCAGAAAGGCGCAGGCCAGCACCGCGCCGTCTGGCGCCAGCCAGATCAGCAGCAGCGGCGCGATGGCGATCACCGGCGTCACCTGCAACACCACCGCAAACGGATAGAGCGAGGCGGACACCAGCCGCGAGCGCGAGAACAACAGCGCCAGCGCCACGCCGCCAGCCACCGCCAGGCCTAAGGCTTTCGCCGTGGTCGACAAGGTCACCGCCAACGCGGGCGCCAGCGTAGGCCAGTCACGCCACAAGGTCTGCAGCACCAGCAGCGGGCCTGGCAGGATATAGGGCGGGATCTGCCGCCACCGCACCAACGCCTCCCACAAAAGCAGGGCGATCAGCCCGGCCGCCACGGGCGCGATGACGCGCAAGGTTGCGCCGAGCCGGCGCGCCCTGTCTGTATTCTTGCCTGGGTTTCTGCCTGCGTTTTTGCCGGCGTTCATGCAGGTGCTCCGGGGATGGGCGCAACCTTTGGCCGGCTCACGGCAGCGCCATCAGGCCCCCCTGCGCCCTCACTTGCTGCGGCGGCCAGCGCCAATATGTCGGCGCTCTGCCGCGCATAAGCGGCGCTGGCGCGAAAGCCTGGCCCGCGCCCCTCCGGCGCCTCGACCAGCCGCTCGGCGATCACCCGGCCCGGACGCGGCCCCATCACCAGGATGCGATCGGCGAGATAGACGCTCTCCCAACTGGAATGGGTGACGAAGGCCACGGTGAAGCCCAGTTCGGCCCGCAATTGCAACAAATCATCATTGAGCCGGAAGCGGGTGAACTCGTCGAGCGCGGCGAAAGGCTCATCCATCAGCAGCAGGTCGGGCGCGGTGGCCAGGGCGCGGGCGATCGACACGCGCATGCGCATGCCGCCCGACAGCTCATGCGGGAACGCCCGTTCAAAGCCATTCAGCCCCACCAGCCGCAGCATGGCGGCGGCGCGGTCATCGCCCTCGCCCCGCGGCGTTCCGGCCAGATCCAGCGGCAGGCGCACATTGGCGAGCGTGCGTGACCATGGCGTCAGCGTCGGGTCCTGAAAGACAAAACCGATACGACCAGCGGCCTTAAGGGCCGGATCGCGCGCCGCCACCCCGGCTGTCGGCGCCAGCAGCCCGGCCAGCAACCGCAGCGCCGTGGATTTGCCACAGCCGGAGGGACCCAGGATCGCAACGAATTCGCCCTGACGCACGGCGATATTGAGCCCGCTGAGCGCCACGACGCCCGAGCCAAACCGGAGCGAGACATCGCGCAGGCTGACCAGCTCGCGGCCTTCGGCCTGCCCTGTTACACCGGCGTCAGCGGGATCGATCAAGCCCGACGCCCTTGTTGACGAATTGATCGGTGTAGCTGGCGCGCCAGTCGAGGTCCGGCTTGTACAGGCCAGCCTTGACCATGCGGTTGAAGAAGCTCTGCATGCGCGCCTCGGTCATGGCGCCGATGCCAAGCGTCTGCGCGTCGCCGGCGTCGACCAGGCCATATTCCTTCATCCGCGCGATGGAGAAATCGATCTGCTCCTGGGTCATGTCGGGGTTGTCGCGCAGGATCATGGCGTTGGCGGCGGGCTTATCGCCATGCAGATAATTGCGCCAGCCCAGGATCGAGGCGTCGACAAAGCGTTGCACCAGATCGGGATCGGTCTTTACCCGGCCGGCGTGTGCTTCGATCGTGGTGGAATAGGTGTCAAAGCCATGGTCGGCCAGCAGGAAGACATTGGGCTTAAAGCCGCCCTGCTTTTCGACCGCCAGCGGCTCGGAGGTGCCATAGCCCTCATTCACCGCGCCCCTGTCGGCGAGGAAAGGCGCCAGATTATGGGTGTAGGGCCGGGTGTTTTCCTCGCGAAAGCCGTGTTCGGCCTTCAGCCACTGGAAGTAAGACGCGAGCCCCTCGCGCCCGACATAGATGCGGGCGCCCTTCAGATCGTCCCAGCGGTCGAGGCCGACGCCGGGGCGGGACATCAGCACCTGCGGGTCCTTCTGGAAGATCGCCGCCACCACCTTGACCGGCAGCCCCTGCTCCACCGCCGAGAACGGCTGCAACATGTTGCCGCCCATATAAAAATCCAGCCTGCCGGCGGCGAGCAGCAGACGGTTGTTGGCCTGCGGGCCGCCGGGAATGATGCTGACGTCGAGGCCATATTTCGCATAGGTTCCATCGGCCAGCGCCTGATAGAAGCCGCCATGCTCGGCCTGGGCCAGCCAGTTGGTTCCGAAGCGAATTTTTTGCAGCAGGCCAGGCCGGGCGGTCGCAGCGCCTGGGGCGGCGGCCGGTTGCGCCGCCAGCCGCGACGCCGCAGCGAGAAGGACCGGCAGCAGCATCGGGACGAGCAGCGCCCGGCGTCGCGTCACCCCCGCCTGGCCATCATGATGCTTTTGCCCGAGTGGATGCTGCCGCATCCCGGCGTCGCCTGGATCTGTCATGCCCTACCCCCAAATATCCTGGCCGCAGGCGTCGCTTCGCCTGACGGGCGGGCGCTGAGGCGCCTGTGTCGCGTGTGGTAGCCATCATGGCCTGGCCAATGTCGC
Organism: Camelimonas sp. FR25; assembly: GCF_059740505.1. NCBI lineage: Bacteria > Pseudomonadati > Pseudomonadota > Alphaproteobacteria > Hyphomicrobiales > Chelatococcaceae > Camelimonas > Camelimonas sp. FR25. The sequence goes on from NZ_JCAWFG010000035.1 coordinate 79,195, forward strand.
CGCCCGCTGCGACCAGCGCCTCGCGCGGTGCGTTCCGAAAGCGCGCCGCATGCAGTATCCTTGCGCCAGAATGCGCCGCCGCCTGCGTGCGGGCAATATGATTTCAATGCGGAACAGACTGTGACCCATACCTCGCCTGCGCCTCATCTCCGCAGCCGCCTGTGGCGCGAGATGACCACGGAAGAATTTGGCCAGGCGCGCATGGCCGAGGCCATCGCCGTCCTGCCGCTGGCGGCGGTGGAACAGCATGGTCCGCATCTGCCCACCGGCGTCGACGCCATGATCATGGAGGGCATGATCGCCGCCGTGCGCGCCGAACTGGAGCAGGCGCCGGCCCAGACGCCGCTCACCGTGTTTCTGCCGGTGCAGGAAATCGGCCTGTCGACCGAACACATCGCGTTCGCCGGATCGCTCACCCTCGCGCCCGAAACAGCGATCCGCGCCTGGCGCGAGATCGCCATCGGCGTCAGCCGCGCCGGCTTTCGCAAGCTGGTGCTGGTGTCATCCCATGGCGGCAACAGCCCGGTGATGGATGTGGTGGGCCGGGCCATGCGGGCCGAGGCCAATATGCTGGTGGTGCAGACCTCGTGGCAGCGCTTCGGCTATCCCGATGGCCTGTTCACGGCGGAGGAGATCCGCCATGGCATCCATGGCGGCGATATCGAGACCTCGCTGATGCTGGCCTTCCGGCCCGAGCTGGTGCGCATGGACAAGGCCGACAATTTTGCCTCCGCCGCCCTGGCGCTTGAGCAGGACTATGAACTGCTGCGCGCCGACCGGCCTGCCGGGTTCAGCTGGCTGTCGCAGGACCTGCACCCAGCCGGGGCCATCGGCGACGCCAGCCGCGCCACCAAAGACAAGGGCGAGGCTGCGGCGCGCCACGCTGCGGCGGCCTTCGTGCGCCTGCTCGGCGAGATCCGCCGCTTTGAGCTGGGCGACGGCACGCGCCAGCGCCCGGGGTTTCTCTGAAGCGTTGGGACGCCAGCAAGTCGGACAGCAGCCAGAGCAATATTAAGCAGCGTGTGCAGGTGTAGCAGGGTGCGGGGGTTGCCCGCGCCCTTAATCATTCCTGCGTCCGCCCAAGGACGGCGCGACGCTCAGGGCGCAGGTCAGGGACCCGTGGTCAGGCGGCGTGGGGCAACTCGCTCGCGCCCCATCGAAGCGCGCCGCTTTCACGCGTGGCGACGTCGGCCTCCAGCGGCTGCAGCGGCGCGGCCTGCGGCGCCGCGATCATGCCGCAGGCCCCGGCCAACGCCCCGTCGACCAGTTCGAGCCCAACCAGCCGGCGCTGTTCATAGGCGCCGGGCATGGCGAGGCCCGCCGTCAGCTCAGCCGTGAAACCGAAGCGACGGTAGTAGTCAGGGTCGCCAACCAGCACGATGGCGGCATGGCCGGCGTCGCGGGCGCGGGCGATCGCCTCACGCATCAGCCGGCCGCCAATGCCATCGCCCTGCCGCCCAGGCGCCACCGCCAGCGGGCCAAGCAGCAGCGCCGGGCGATCGCCCGCCAGCACCTGCCACAGCCGCACCGTGCCGACAAGACGCGCCGGGCCATCGGCGTCGAGCGCGCGCGCCGCCAGCGCGAGGCCAGCCGCCGGCTGTTGGCCCTGGCGCAGGCGCTCGCTCGACTTCTGCTTGCGGTCGGCCCCCATGGCCGCATCAAGCAGGGCCTCACGGGCGGCGACGTCGAAAAGGGTTTCATCGCCAATGAAGATCATGGCGCAATTCCTGGCAGTGCGCGGCCCAGCCTTCAGGGCTGGCCGGCGAAGGCGTCATAAGGGGTGAGCCGGCGGTTGCAGCCAGCCGCAGCGGCGGGCCATCAGGCGAATACGCCTGATGGCGGGTATGGGCGTGGATTGGCGCGCCGGCGGCGCCTGCCGTCAGCCTTGCGTCAGATGACGTAGGACTTCAGCGGCGGGAAGCCATTGAACGCCACCGCCGAATAGGTGGTGGTGTAGGCGCCTGTGCCTTCGATCAGCAGCTTGTCGCCGATCTCGATCGAGACCGGCAGCATGTAGGGCTGCTTCTCATACAGCACATCGGCAGAGTCGCAGGTCGGGCCAGCGAGGATGCAGGGCGCCATCTCCGCCGTGTGCTCTCGCTCGGGACGGATCGGGTAGCGGATCGACTCATCCATGGTTTCGGCGAGACCGCCGAACTTGCCGATGTCGAGATAGATCCAGCGCACGTCATCCTGGGCGCTCTTCTTCGACACCAGCACCACTTCCGTCTCGATCAGCCCGGCGTTGCCGACCATGCCGCGACCTGGCTCGATGATCGTCTCGGGGATGCGATTGCCGAAATGTCGTCGCAGCGCCTCGAAGATCGACTGGCCATAGGCTTCCACCGCCGGCACGTCCTTGAGATAGCGCGTGGGGAAACCGCCGCCGAGATTGACCATCGACAGGCCGACGCCGCGTTCGGCGCAGGCGCAGAACACATCGGCGGCCATGGCGAGGGCGCTGTCCCACGCCTCGGTATTGCCCTGCTGCGAGCCGACATGGAACGACACGCCATAGGCCTCAAGCCCCAGCCGGTGGGCATGCTCCAGCACGTCAGGCGCCATGGCCGGGTCGCAGCCGAATTTGCGCGACAGCGGCCATTCGGCGCCAGCCCCGTCGCACAAAACGCGGCAGAACACCCGGGCGTCGGCGATGTCGGCGGCATGCGCCGCGCGGGCGATCTTGTCGACCTCGGCCTCACAATCCACCGCAAACAGCCGCACCCCAAGCGCCAGGGCGCGGGCCACGTCGCGTTCCTTCTTGATGGTGTTGCCAAAAGAGATGCGATCGGCGGTCGCGCCAGCAGCCAGCGCCATCTCCACCTCCTGCACGGAGGCGGTGTCGAAACACGAGCCGAGGCCGGCCAGCATGCGCAGCACTTCCGGCGCGGGATTGGCCTTCACCGCGTAGAACACGCGGGTGTCCGGCAGGGCCGTGGCGAATTTGCCGTAATTGTCACGCACGACGTCGAGGTCCAGCACCATGCACGGACCATCTTCCTGACGTTGACGAAGGAAGTCGCGAATACGCTGGGTCATGAGCGCATCTCCCCGCAAAGCTGAAGGAACGCCTGCGCACGGGCGCAACGGCCCGCAACGGCGACGTTCGGCATGATGCGGATGAAGTAACGCCCTCCGGCGCGCTGTGGAGACGCGACCAGACGGCATATCTTCAACCGACCGTGCTGCCTTGGTTTGGACAGGGAGACCCGGTCCGCACGCGCGGCAATGATGGACAAGCCTCTTCGGTGTCGACCTTTGGAGGGCCGACGAGACCAAAAAAGCCCGCTCCGTCGTTGCTTTAAGCTGCGTCCCCCGTGGAGATTCGGGGTTCGCCGGTTTCGCCTCCGGCTGCCGGTCTGATGTTTGGGGTCCGGTTCAGTGAACCGGGGTCGCCAACGCAGGTATCCTTTCCATGCGTCAGTCGACCCTTTTGACCCCGGGCGGCTGTCCGGCCTCTTGTCCGGATACCCACCAACCGGCACGCGGCCACAGGCACGTGCGAATTTGGGCACGCTAGACATAGGCCTTGCCGCCCCCTGGCGCAAGAAGATTTACGTCCGGTTTACGCTTGCCGACCGCGCCAGTTCGCGCTTGGCGCCAGACCCCGATGAGCATGACTCATCGGGTTCCGGTTAAGCCCGTGCGGCGCCTGAGCATGTCAGGATGCGGATACGTCAGCATCTTCGCATCCCGGTTTCGGTCGTTTTTCAGCCCATATCAGGCGTCATGTGCGGCGAAAGGCGGCGTTTTGGCGATGTCCCATGCTCGTGCGTTGCAAGAGCCGCGATGAGGAGGTCCCCAGGCGGGGAAGCCAGAGCGTGCCCGCAGGCGCCCGCCGCGCAAATTGCCGGGGCCGGCATGCGGGAGGCGCCCTGCCCACGGTCGCGCCGCCACCTCACGGCGCGGCGCCAGCAATTTTCAAGGTTTCGGGATTATGATGCCCGAATCGCCGTTTACAGGTCGCGCACGGGTCGCGCAGCAGCGCGGCGTCGGCGGCGACGCCGGACCGGTCGTAACGTCAACAGTGGGTCAGCATGTCGAATTTTTCGCGCAGAAGCTTTGTTGAGGGTTTGCTCGCCCTGTCGGCCTTCGCCACCGCCAGCGCGGCCATGGCGAAAACACCGCAAGGCGCGCCCCCGGCTGAAGAACCTGCGCGGCCCGACGCCGCCATGAAGGAGGCAGGCCTGAAGCCGTTCGGCTATCAGGACGTGGTCCGCCGGGCCCGCGAGCTGTCGCAGCTGCCCTACGCCGCCCCGGCCTCACAGGCGCCTGAGGCGCTGGCGAAGCTGGGCTTCGACCAGTGGCGCGACATCCGTTTCCGTCCGGAAAAGGCGTTGCTCACCAATTCCGGCACGCCGTTCCAGATGCAGATGTTCCACCTCGGCTTCCTGTTCCAGCAGGCGGTGACGGTGAATGTGGTGCGCGACGGCGTGGCGACGCCAGTGCCCTATTCGCCGCAAATGTTTGACTTCGGCCAGAACAAATTCGCCCGGCCGCTGCCCGTCAATGTCGGCTTCGCCGGCTTCCGCCTGCACTACCCGCTTAACGACCCAAAGGTGAACGATGAGCTGATCTCGTTCATCGGCGCCAGCTATTTCCGCTTCCTTGGCCAGGACCAAGTCTATGGCCTGTCGGCGCGCGGCCTCGCCATCAATTCCGGCGGCGAGGAGGAGTTTCCGGCGTTCCGTGAGTTCTGGGTCGAGGCGCGCAAGGGCGAGGAGAGCCGCATCACCGTGTTTGCGTTGCTCGACGGCCCGTCGATCGCCGGCGCCTATCAGTTCAATATCTACCCGGCGAAATATACCGTCGTCGATGTTGAGGCGACGCTGTTCCCGCGCAAGACCATCGACCGGCTGGGCATTGCGCCCCTGACCTCGATGTTCTTCATCGGTGAGAACGACCGGCGGTTTACCGACGATTACCGGCCGGAGGTGCACGACAGCGACGGTCTGATGATCCATTCTGGCAGCGGCGAGTGGATCTGGCGGCCCCTGCACAATCCGGTGACGCAGCAGATCTCGTCCTTCGTCGAGAATAATGTGCGCGGCTTCGGCCTGATGCAGCGCGACCGGGTGTTCGAGCATTATGAGGATCTCGACATCGCCTATGAGCGGCGCCCCGGCTATTGGGTCGAGCCGCGCAACCCCTGGGGCGAAGGCCGGGTCGAGCTGATCGAATTGCCGACCACCGATGAGACCAATGACAATATCGTCGCCTTCTGGGCCCCGAAGGAGCCGGTGACGGCCGGCCAGCAGCTGATCTACAAATACGCCATCACCTCCTTTGGCCCGACCTCTGGCCTGCATGCCGGCGGTGAGGCGGTGAACAGCTTCCAGTCGGCGCCCCGGGCGCTCGGCTCGTCGGAGCCGCTGAACCCCAACGCCCGCCGGTTGATGGTCGACTTCTCGGGCGGCGAACTGGCCTATTGGCTCAAGGATCCGCAGCGGGTGAAGGTCGACGCCTCCACCTCAGGCGGGCGCATCCTGCGCACCTTCATCGCCCCCAATCCGCGCATCGGCGGCTTCCGCGCCGGCGTCGATGTGGAGGCGCCAGCCGGCCAGACGGTCGACGTGCGCGTCTTCCTGCGCGCCGACAACAAGGCGTTGACCGAAACCTGGATCTTCCCGTGGAAGGCGCCATGAGCAGGCGCAAGTGGGGCATGGCGCCATGACGCCTGGCGAGACGACGCGCGCGCAAGGCAGTGGCGCCGCCAGCTGGGGTGATTTGCTCGGGGGCCGCAATGGCGTGCTGGCGCTGGCGCTGGCCGGCGGCACGGCCCTGCATGCGGTCAATGTCTATATCGCCACAACTATTCTGCCCTCGGTGGTGGCGGATATCGGCGGCATCGATTTTTACGCGTGGAACACCTCGCTGTTCATCATCGCGTCGATCCTGGCCTCCACCGCCTCGCCAACCCTGTTGCGCCGGCTGGGGCCGCGCGGCGCCTATTTCACCAGCGCGGTGATCTTCGCCATTGGCTCCATCGCCTGCGGCTTTGCCCCGACGATGCCATTCATGCTGGCCGGGCGGGTGGTGCAGGGCTTTGGCGGCGGTTTTCTGCTGGCCCTGTCCTACGCCATGGTGCGGCTGGTGCTGGATGAGGCGCTGTGGCCGCGCGGCATCGCGCTGATCTCCGGCATGTGGGGCATCGCCACGCTCATCGGCCCGGCGGTGGGCGGCATGTTCGCCGAGTTCGGCCTGTGGCGCGCCTCGTTCTGGTCGCTGGGGCCGGCGGCGATCCTGTTCGCCGCCATGGCGGTCAGTGTTCTGCCGCCCTCGGACGATGCGCGCGTCGCCCGCCAGCAGGCCAGCGACACCGGCCGCGCGCCAGTCCTGCAAATATTGTTGCTCACGGCGGCGGTGATGGCGATTTCGGCGGGCAGCGTCATGCCCTCAGCCGCCTGGAACGCAGCCGGGGTAGCGGCGGCGGCGGCGCTGGTCTCCATGATGGCGCTGGTCGAGCGTCGCTCGGACCGGCGGCTGCTGCCCACGGGTTCCTTTAACCGTGGCGGAGCGCTGGGCGCGGTTTATCTGTCGATGATGCTGCTCAGCATCATGGTGACCAGCAGCGAGATTTTCGTGCCGCTGTTCTTGCAGGAGCTGCATCACCAGACGCCGCTGGTCGCCGGCTATCTGGCGGCCTCGATGAGCGCCGGCTGGACCATCGGCTCGATCACCGGCTCGGGAGCCACAGGCAACCGCCTGCGCCGTCAGCTGCAGCTGGCGCCATTGCCGGGCCTCGTCGGCATGGCGGCGCTGGCCATCCTCATGCCGCCTGGCGGCTCGGGTTCGTGGCTGTCGCTGCTGCCGATCACCGTGGCGCTGGTGATGGTCGGCCTCGGCGTCGGCCTTGCCTGGCCCCATCTGCTGACGCGGGTGCTGCAACTGGCGCCTGAGGGCGAGGACGCCGTGGCCTCCGCCTCACTGACCACGGTGCAATTGTTCGCCACCGCCTCAGGCGCGGCGCTGGCCGGCATGGTGGTCAATCTCGCCGGGCTTACCAATCCTGGCGGCGTGGCGGGCGTCTCGGCGGCGGCGCTGTGGCTGTTCGTCAGCTTCGCCCTCGCCCCACTGATCTGCCTTGCCAGCGTGCGGGCGGCACTGCGGCGCCCTTAATACCAGAACCCGATGAGCGTTAATCATCGGGTTCTGGCTAAGCCCGTGCGGCGCCTGAGCATTTCAGGATGCGGATGCGTCAGCATTTTCGCATCCCGGTATAAGGCGCGATCGCCTCAGCGGGCAGGGATGCGCCCTGCCCCGCCAGCCCGGCCAGCAGCCGGTCGATGGCGGCGCGCCAGGGCGCCGGATCGTCGCCATGCGCCACAGCCAATGCGGCCCGGTCGTAAGCCGCGGAGAGCAAGGCCGCCAGCTCATTGACCGGCCCCCCGGCCATGCGCCCGGCGGCCATGGCCGCGGCAAGGCCGGTGGCCAATGTCGCCCCGCCATATTCATGATCGATGGCCGCCATGGCGTCGACCCCGAGCGCCGCTGGCGCCTCGACCAGCAGCAGCCGCGCCCGCCCTGGCGCAGTCATGGCCGCCAGAAAGGCGTGACCACCCTGGCGCAGGGCCTCCAGCGGATCACTGATATCAACCGTCGCCACATTGATGGCTGTCGCAACGTCACGCGCCTCGGCCCGCACCACCGCCTCGAACAGCGCGCGTTTGTCGGGGAAATGGTGATACAGGGCGCCGCGCGTCACGCCTGCCGTGGCGACGATGGCTGGCGTGGCCGCTCCGGCATAGCCAGAGGCCACAAACACGCTGCGTGCTGCGGCGATCAGGTTCGCCTGCATATCCTCGGATCGCTGCTGGTTGCTGCGGCGCATGACGTGCTCCATTTACATACATGCAGATTGTATGTTTATGATGATCTCCGTGCAACGAGCAATACGAGGCTTTGCGCCATGTCCAGCATGATATCCCACACTGACGCCGAAACCCGCGCAACTACGCCTGAAAATGCCGAGGCCAGCGCCCCGCTTCGTGACGGCCCGGCCCGCATCACCAGCTTTTACCCGGTGCTGATGACCGCCGACGTCGCCGCGACCGCCGCCTTCTACCAGCGGCATCTGGCCATGAAGCCGCTGTTCGTTTCGGACTGGTATGTCCATCTGCAGCATGGCGACGACGCCACAATCAATCTGGCCGTGATGGATGGGTCGCATGACAGCATCCCGGAATGTGGCCGTGGCCGCAGCATGGGCCTGCTGCTCAATATGGAGGTCGCCGATGTCGACGCCGTCTACGGCAGCTTCAGCGATGCCGGGGCGCAGATCGTCCAGCCCCTGCGCGATGAGGCGTTCGGCCAGCGACACTTTATCGTCGCCGCCCCGGATGGGGTGCTGCTTGATGTGATCACGCCTATCGCCCCCAGCGCCGAGTTTGCGGCTGGCTATGTCGCGGATCAGCACCACGGCTGAAGCGGTTGTGGCGCTGCCGGCGGCGGCCTCATCAGGCTGGACTGACGGCCTTGTGACTGCCGGTCGTCGCTCGCCTTCCTCCAATCCTGGGCTATTGTCAGACTGACCAGCACGCTACGGGAATCGGACGAAGGCGCAAACCGGGCATGGCTCCGCGGCGATGTCGGGGCGTTTTTTGTCAGGACCGCATCGGGGCGAGCAAGTGCGACGCGAGGGCTGTCGCGCCACAATGCGCAAGCGTGGGAGCAGCATGGCCAGTCAGGGACCCAGCAATACCGCCGTGCGCAGCGTGCTGGCGTTCACCTTCGGCCATTGGGGTCGCCAGGGTTGGCTGACGCTGGGCATTGGCGCCAGCGTCTGCCTCGCCACCATCGCCGAGCTGTTCGCGCCCTGGTTCGCTGGCCGGCTGATTGATGCGCTGGGCCAGGGACGCCCTGCGGCCGACCAGGCCATCACCGCCTTCGCCGCCATCACCGCCCTCGGCCTCGCCACGGTGGTCCTGCGGCATCTGGCGTGGTGGGGCATCGTGCCCTTCACCTTACGCATGATGCGCGACGTCAGCGAGGAGAGCTTCGCCCGCATCCAGCGCTTTTCCTCCAGCTGGCACGCCAACGCCTTTTCTGGCTCGGTGGTGCGCAAGATCACCCGGGGCGTCTGGGCGCTGGATTCGCTCAATGACGTGCTGCTGATGTTTTTGTTGCCCTCGGTGGTGGTGCTGGCGGGCGCGGTGGCGCTGTTCACCTGGCGTTGGCCGCTGGTAGGGGCGATGATGGGCGTTGGCGCAGCGTTGTACATCGCGGTCACCATGCTGTTCGCCGTGCGGGTGATCGCCCCGGCGGCGCGCCTGTCCAACGCCTGGGACACCCGGATGGGCGGCGTGATGGCTGACGCCATCGGCGCCAACGCCGTGGTCAAGGCGTTCGGCGCCGAGCATCGCGAGGACGCCCGCCTCGCCCACATCGTCGGCAAATGGCGGCGCCGCACGTCGCGCACCTGGATGCGCTTCACCTGGATCGGCTCTGGCCAGATGGCCATGTTGTGGCTGCTGCGCGCCACAGTCACTGGCGGCGCCCTATGGATGTGGTGGCAGGGCCGCGCCACCGCCGGCGACGTCACTTATGTGCTCACCACTTATTTCCTGCTCAACGGCTATCTCGCCGACATCGGCCAGCATGTGAACCATTTCCAGCGCGCCGTGAACGAGATGGAAGAGTTGGTGCAATTGCACGATGTCGAGCCGGAGGTGAAGGACCGCCCTGGCGCGCCGGAGCTCAAAGTCAGCGCTGGCGAGATTCGCGTCGAGCATGTGGATTTCCGCTACGCCGACCACACCACGCCGCTCTACGCCGACCTGAACGTGACCATCCGGCCAGGGGAACGCATTGGCCTCGTTGGCCGCTCCGGCTCGGGCAAATCCACCTTCGTCAAGCTGATCCAGAGGCTCTACGACGTCACTGGCGGCCAGATTCTGATCGACGGGCAGAATGTGGCGGAGGTGACGCAGCGCTCGCTGCGCAGCCGCATCGCCATCGTGCAGCAGGAGCCAATCCTGTTTCACCGCAGCATCGCCGACAATATCGCCTATGGCCTGCCCGGCGCCTCCATGGCCGCCATCGCCGAGGCGGCGCGGCTGGCCAACGCCGATGGCTTCATCGCGCGGCTGCCGCGCGGTTACGCCACTCTCGTGGGCGAGCGCGGCGTCAAACTGTCGGGCGGTGAGCGCCAGCGGGTGGCCATCGCCCGGGCGTTTCTGGCCGATGCGCCGATTCTGATCCTCGACGAGGCGACGTCGAGCCTCGATTCCGAGTCAGAAGCCCTGATCCAGCAGGCGATGACGCGGCTGATGCAGGGGCGCACGGCGCTGGTCATCGCCCACCGCCTGTCGACGGTGCGCGAGATGGACCGGATCCTGGTGTTCGATCATGGCCGGATTATCGAGCAGGGCCGGCATGACGAGCTCATCGCCCGCCCTGACGGCGTCTATCGCCGGCTGTTCGAGCGCCAGAGCGGCGACGTCGCAGCAGATGGCGCGCGCGACGATGATATCGGCGGCGAAGCCTGATCGATGGCCGGGGGCGCGCAGCTGGCGCTGTCGTCTGGACGCCCGTGTGCGCCATGCCGCGCCTGACGCGGCTGACGCGCCTGCCGCGCCTGTCGCGGCTCGCGCGTCAGGCGGCCGTCCTGGCTCAGAACGCCGGGATATAGAAGCCCTTGTAACGCTGCAGGATGAAATCGCGCGTCGCCGGGCTCTGATAGGCGCTGACCAGCGCCTTGACCCAGGGCTTGTCGGCGTCGGCTTCACGGACGGCGATAATATTGACCCATGGGCCATTGACGTCTTCGCGCGTCAGCGTGCCGTTCTGCGGATCGAGGCCCGCCTCAACGGCGTAATTGCTGTTGATCACCGCGAGGTCGACATCTGGCAGGCTGCGGGCGATCTGGGCGGCGTCGAGCTCCATCAGCTTCAGCTTTTTCGGATTGTCGACAACGTCTCGCACGGTGGCGGCGACGGTGAGGCCATCCTTGAGCTTCAGCACGCCGCGGTCGGCGAGCAGCTTCAGCGCCCGGCCGCCATTGGTCGGATCATTGGGCACGGCGACCAGCCCGCCCTGCGGCACGGCGTCGAGGCTCTTGTGGCGGCTGGAATAGACGCCCATGGGTGAGGTGATGGTCTCGCCCGCCTTCACCAGCTTCCAGCCCTTGTGGCTGGCGATCTGGTTGCGCAGATAGGGCTCGTGCTGGAAGGCGTTGGCTTCGATGTCGCCATCCGCCAGGGCCTGGTTCGGGATAATGTAATCGGAAAACTGCACCAGCTCGATGGTCAGGCCCTGGCCCGCCGCAGCCTTCTTCACCTGCTCCCAGATCTCCACATCGGGTCCAGGCACGACGCCGACGCGCAGCTTTGCAGGCGCCTCCGCCGCCGCCTGCAAGGCGGGGGTTGTGGCGATCATGCCGCCGAGACCGGCGACGCCGGCGGCCAGCGCCAGCAGCTTGCGCCGGTTCAGCCAGCGCGATGGATTGGGGGCATGCATATTGGTCATCTACTCCGGTGGCCGGACGCCCCCCGACGTCGCGGTTTGATGGGTCAGGGCGGGCGCGGCGACAGGCGCATGGCGCCTGCCCCAAAGGTCTCCCCCAAAGGCCTGCCCCAAGGCCTGGCTTTCAGGCCTGCCGTTCAGGCCTGGCGGATGCGCCGGTTGAGGCGGCGGGCGAGATGATCGCCGATGCTCTGCACCCCCTGCACCAACACGATCAGCACAACCACCACCGCCAGCATCACATCTGGCATAAAGCGCTGGTAGCCGTAACGGATGCCGAGATCGCCAAGACCACCGCCGCCGACAGCGCCAACCATGGCCGAATAGCCGATCATCGACACCACCGCGAGGGTGAGCGACAGCACGATTGCGGGAACAGCCTCGGGCAGCAGCACCTTGCGCACGATCTGCAGCGGCGTCGCGCCCATGGCGCGGGCCGCTTCCACCAGCCCCTGATCGACCTCGCGGATCGCGGTTTCGATCAGGCGGGCGATGAAGGGCGTGGCTGCGATGGTCAATGGCACGATCGCCGCTTTGGTGCCGATCGAGGTGCCGACGACAAGGCGCGTGAACGGGATGATCGCCACCACCAGAATGATGAAGGGGGTCGAACGGGCGGCGTTGACAATGAGGCCGATGACGCGGTTGGCCAGGGGCGCGGCGTAGAGCTCGCCCTTGCCGCTGGTGGCGAGGAACACCCCGAGCGGCACGCCGATGGCGGTGGCGATCACCATGGCGACCGCGACCATCCAGATGGTGTCGAGCGTGGCCTCAAGAATAAGCCAGGCGATATCAGCCGACATGACCAAGAACCTCCACGTCCAGCCCATGGCTGGTGAACCATTGCAGCGCCTGGGCCAGCGGCTGGGCGCCGCCTGGCACGCCGAGCACCAGCGTCCCGAATGGACGGCCAGCGACCTCATCAACGGCGCCTGAGAGAATATTGACGTCCAGCCCGTGCGCCCGCGCGAGGCCAGACACCAGCGCGTCGGTGGCGATCGGGCCGCGGAACACCACGCGCATCACCGCCTGATCACCGGGAGCCGGTTCTGACGTCAGCCGCTTTGACAGCCAGCCCGGCAGGGTGCGGCCTGAGGCGTCGGCGAGGAAGGATTTGGTGGTGGCGTGCTGGGGGCGGGTGAAGACGTCATAGACGTCGCCCTGCTCGACGATGCGGCCAGCATCGAGCACCGCCACCTGACGGGCGATGCGCGCCACCACCGACATCTCATGGGTGATCAGCAGGATGGTCAGGCCAAGTTCTGCGTTGATCGAGCCGAGCAGGTCGAGGATCGACTGGGTGGTCTCGGGATCGAGCGCCGAGGTGGCCTCGTCCGACAACAGCACCTTGGGACGGGTGGCCAGCGCCCGGGCGATGCCGACGCGCTGCTTCTGACCGCCCGACAGCTCCGCCGGATAGCGATCGCGCTTGTCGGCGAGGCCGACCAGTTCGAGCAGCGGCTCCACCTGTTTGCGGATCTCGGCCCGTGGCACGCCGGCGATCTCGAGCGGCAGCGCCACATTGTCGAAGGCCGTGCGCGACGACAGCAGGTTAAAGTGCTGGAACACCATGCCAATGGACCGGCGCACCTGGCGCAGCGCCGCCCCCTCCATGGCGGTGACGTCGGCGCCGTCGACCAGCACCTGACCGGAAGTGGCTTTCTCCAGCCCGTTGACCAGACGGATCAGCGTCGACTTGCCGGCGCCGCTGCGACCAATGACGCCCAGCACCGAGCCGCGCGGCACCGCAAGGTCAATATGCTCGAGCGCCACAAAGGCGTCGCCGCCTGCGCGCGGCGGATAGACCTTGCGCACGCCGGCAAGGCGCACCAGCGCACCAGGCGTGGCCGGCGGGTCAGCCACTGGCGTCGAGCCCACAAAGGCGGCTTGCGACTGCATGTTCATCAGGTTCCTCATGTGGCGCGCGCGACGAGCGCCATGTCCGCCAGGCGACGGTGAAAACAACGATGGCGCAGGCGTCGACGCGCGTCCGTGGACGCATTGTCGGACGGCGACGAAGCCGTGACGCCTTTCCCTCCCAACGGCGCACCGATGTGCGCCAGGCTGGTGGTCGCCCACTCCCGTGCTGTTCTCGCCTGCAGCCGGAAGACCTGCTCTCCCGGCGCGTGAGGCGGCGGCGTTCGCTGACGCGCCCGCTTAAATACTCACATAATAATGTTATTTGTCAATAATCACGCTACAGAATGTATTTTTATGATTCAGGCCGGTTTGGAAAATCCCACTGCCGGGACGGACCCGCACGACAGAAACTGTCACGCTCCAGCTTCCGCAAGGTCAGATCAGAGCGACGTCGCCCATGTTTGCAAGCGTCGCCGACGAGGCCGGACAGCGCTCGCAGCGTTGATTGGCATATCCTGAGGGCGGCGGACGCCGCGGCGACCTCATCCGCCTGCCTCGAACGCGGCGCAGATTTTTCTAGCGGGCAATCGTGGCAGATACTAATCACATCGCGAATGATTCTACGGTGGCCGCCTTGTGCAGGCGCGCCACGCGACGCCACGTCGCGGCGCGAGCGGTGGCGATGTCCTCGATGGGGATTGCGCCGCAACGCTGGCGCTGCACTCTGCCCACCGGCGGCGCATGTGTCGCGCTCCAGTCACAGCGTGGCGCCAAGGCCGGCGCCGGATGCCGAGATTTATCGCCGCAGCGCCGCCCGGACGGTTGCGGCGCGCAAGGATAGGTATGGTTATTGCGCCCCGTTACCCGCTGACAGCGCCGCGCGCCACGACGATGCGACGGCGGTTGCTGGGCGTCGCGGCGGCTGTTGGCGCGGCCTGCCTCGCTGGCTGCGCTGTGGGACCTGACTATCAATCGCCCTCCATCAGCCTGCCGAAGGCCTGGAGCGGGACCGGCGCGGCCGCCGCCGCAAGACCCACCGAGCTGGCGCATTGGTGGACACGGCTGGGCGACCCGACGCTCAACCGGCTGGTGGACGGCGCCGTCGCCGGCAATCTCGACGTCGCCACCGCCAAGGCGCGGGTGCGTGAAGCGCGCGCCAGCTATGACCAGGCGGTCGGCGCACTGTTTCCCGAGGCCAATGGCTCTGGCGCCGCCAGCCGGAGCCAGAGCGGCGATTTCCGCCCGGTCAATCGCGTCAATGGCGGCGTCACCGCCAGCTGGGAAGTCGATCTGTTCGGCGCCAACAAGCGCGCCGTCGAGGCCGCTTCCTATGGGCTCGACGCCGCTGGCGAAGATTTGCGCCATACGTTGCTGGCGCTGATTGGCGACGTCGCCAGCAATTACATCGAGGCGCGCGGCTTCCAGGCGCGCATTGATCTGGCCCGGCGCACCGCGAAATCCCAGCGCGAGACCGAGGCGCTGACCCGCACCCGCCTCGCCGCCGGCGGCGCCAGCGCGCTCGACGTCGCCAATGCCGCGGGCCAGGCCGCCAATACCGAGGCCGCCATTCCCGCCCTCGAAACCGGCTTTGCCCAGGCCGTGCACCGGCTGTCGGTGCTGACCGGCCAGCCGCCTTCGGCGCTGGCGGGCGTAATGGCCCGCACGGGCCCCATTCCTAACCCCGCCTGGCGGGTGCGCGTCGGCATTCCCGCCGATGTGCTGCTCAATCGCCCGGACGTGCGCCTGGCCGAGCGCGCTTACGCCCAGGCCACCGCCCGCATCGGCCAGGCCACCGCGGCGCTTTATCCGTCGATCAGCCTCACCGGCGACATCTCGACGGCGGCGGCGCGCCTCGGCGATCTCGGGCGCAGCTCGTCGATCAGCTGGGCGTTTGGCCCTTCGCTGAGCGTGCCGATCTTCAACGCCGGCAAGTTGCGCGCCGCCGTGCAGGCCTCCGAAGCGCAGCGCGACCAGCAGTTTCTGGCGTGGAACGCCGCGGTGCTGGCGGCGCTGGAAGAGGTGGAGAACGCCCTTGTCACCCTCAATCAGGAGGGCGTGCGCATCGCCAAGCTCGGCGTCGCCTCGCGCAATTTCAATGAAGCGATGCGGCTGTCGCGCGACCTTTACCGCTCCGGCAATGTCAGCTTCCTCGACGTGCTGACCGCCGAGCGTTCGGCCTATTCGGCTGACAGCGCCCTGGTCGACAGCCGCATCACCCGCGCCATTGCGTGGGTGCGCCTGAACAAGGCCCTCGGCGGCGGCTGGAACGGCGTGGTCGACGCCTCGCGGCCCGTCATCACCGATCGCAACACCGGCCCCCATTTCATCAACGCGAGCGGACTGCGCCCATGACCCCCACTCCTGGCAAGGGACGCCGCTTTCGCCTGATCGCGCTCGCCGGCATCGCCGTGCTCGCCGCCGCCGGCTACTGGAAATGGAGTTCCGCCGCCACGCCGGAGCGGCCGCAATACATCACCGCGCCCGTTTCGCGCAGCGATGTCGAGGAAACCGTGCTGGCCACCGGCACGCTGAAGCCCGCCAGGCTGGTGGCTGTCGGCGCCCAGGTTAGCGGCCGGGTGATCTCGGTGCGCAACAAGGTCGGCGATGTGGTGAAAAAGGGCGACCTGATCGCCCAGATGGATTCCATCACCCAGGAGAACAAGCTGCGCACCGCCGAGGCGGAGCTGGCCCGGCTGCGCGCCCAGCGCGACGAGAAGCTCGCCAGCCTGAAGCTGTTCGAACAGAGCCTGTCGCGGCAGGAGGCGATGGTGGCGCGCAACGCCATCGCCCGCATCGATTACGACAAGGCGGTGGCCGATGTCGCCACCACCAGGGCCCAGATCGCGGCGCTGGACGCGCAGATCCGTTCAGGTGAGGTGGCGGTCGAGGACGCGCGCGCCAACCTGAATTACACCCGCATCGTCGCGCCGATCGATGGCACGGTGCTGGCCGTCGTCACCCAGGAGGGCCAGACCGTCAGCGCCATGCAATCGGCCCCGACCATCGTCATCCTGGGCCAGCTCGACCGCATGACGGTGAACACCCAGATCTCCGAAGCCGATGTGGTGAAGGTCAAGCCGGGCCAGAAGGTGCGCTTCTCGATCATCGGCGAGCCGGACCGACGGCAGATGGCGACGCTGGAGTCGATCGATCCGGCGCCGGAATCGATCCGCACCGACCAGTTGGTGTCGACCTCCGGCGCCTCCTCCGGCACGACCGCCGCCTCGGCGGTGTATTACAATGGCGTGTTTAATGTGCCCAATCCGGATGGGCGGCTGCGCACCTATATGACCGCCAATGCGCATATCATCCTCGGCCAGGCCAGGGACGCGCTGACCATTCCGTCCTCGGCCCTCGGCCCCGGCTCGCCCGATCGCGGCTATATGGTGCGGGTGCTGGGCAAGAATGGCGCGGTCGAACGGCGCCGCGTCAAAATTGGTCTCAACGACAAGGTCGCCGCCCAGGTGCTGGAGGGGCTGAGCGAAGGCGAGCAGGTCATCACCGGCGACAATGTCGACGGCGACCGGCCCGGCGGCGCCCGCGGCCCAGGCAGCGGCCGTCGCGGCCCGTCCATGAGGCTCTGACCGTGGCCTCGTCCCCGGACATGCCCCCAGACATGCCCCAAGACATGCCCCAAGACATGTCCCGAGACATGCCCCGCGTGGCCCGTGACGCTATGCCCGCCACAGGCGATGCGCCGACGTCCGGCGTGCAAGCCGGGGGCGACCGCGCGACCTCGAAGGGCCAGCCGCTCATCACCCTGACCAGGCTGCGACGGGAATATCCGTCGGGCGACGGCGTGCTGGCGGTGCTGAAGGACGTCGATCTCAGCATTTACGCCGGTGAGATGGTGGCGATTGTCGGCGCCTCGGGCTCCGGCAAATCGACGCTGATGAACATTCTCGGCTGCCTCGACACCCCAAGCTCGGGCAGCTACCGGATTTCTGGCCGCGAGACCGCCGCCCTGTCGCCTGATGAACTGGCGCAGCTGCGGCGCGAGCATTTCGGCTTTATCTTCCAGCGCTACAATCTGCTGCCGGAGCTGTCGGCCGCCGGCAATGTTGAGGTGCCGGCGATCTACGCCGGTCGCCCTCCGGCGGCGCGCAGCGCCCGCGCCGCCAGCCTGCTGCAGCGGCTCGGCATGGGCGACCGTCTCGGCCACCGGCCGGGCCAGCTGTCGGGCGGCCAGCAGCAGCGCGTCTCCATCGCCCGCGCCCTGATGAATGGCGGCGAGGTCATTCTCGCCGACGAGCCCACGGGCGCCCTCGACAGTCACAGCGGCCAGGAAGTGCTGCGGATTCTCGACGAGCTGCACGCGGGCGGCAAGACCATCATCATCGTCACCCACGACATGGGCGTGGCGCGGCGGGCCGAACGTATTATCGAGATCAGCGACGGCATCATCATCTCCGATCGCCCCAATACGCCGGGGCGCGAGCCGGCTCAGGACGCTATGGCCGGCGCTTCGCCTGCCCCTGGACCAGTCAGTGGGCCAGGGGTGGATGCGCCGCAGTTGGTCCCGGTTGACCGGGATCGGCAGAACCTGGCCGGAACGCCGCTGGAACAGACGCCAGAGGTCGCCGCCGATTCATTCGCGAGCGCGCCGGTGATGTCGCCGCTGCGCGCCGCCCTGAGCCGGCTGGGCGAGGCCTTTCGCATGGCGGTGCTGGCCATGGCCGCGCACCGGCTGCGCGCCTTTCTCACCATGCTCGGCATCATCATCGGCATCGCCTCGGTGGTGTGCGTGGTGGCGCTGGGCGAGGGCTCGCGGCAGAAGGTGCTGTCTGACATTTCCGGGCTTGGCACCAACACGCTGGAAGTGTTCGCCGGCCGCAGCTTTGGCGACACCCGCTCGGGCAAGGTCACGACGCTGGTGGTCGACGACGCCGAACAGCTGGCGCGCCAGAACTATGTCGCCGCCGTCACCCCGACGGTGTCGACGTCGCAGAACACCCGCTTCGCCGCCGCCGAGGCCAGCGCGCTGATCAATGGCGTCAGCGAGCAATATTTCGCCGCCAAGGGCGTGAAACTGGTGGAAGGCGCGCTGTTTGACCGTCGCGCCGTGCAGACCTACGCCCAGGATGCGGTGATCGACGAGAACACCCGGCGGGCTTTGTTCGACAAGTTTCCGGGCAGCCCGGTGGGCCAGGTGATCATCGCCGGCAAGACGCCGCTGCGCGTCGTCGGCGTGGTCGGTCGCCAGCAGGGCGGCTTTGGCTCGTCGCAGAACCCGTCGATCTTTGTGCCCTACACCACCGTGCAGGCGCGCATTGTCGGCGGCAGTTCGCTGCGGTCGATCACCGTGCGGGTGCGCGACGACATTCCGATGGATCTGGCGGAAAAGGCCGTGACCCGCTTCCTGGAGCGCCGCCACGGCCAGCAGGATTTCTTTATCATCAACACCGATGACATTCGCCAGACCATCACCGCCGCCACCCAGACGCTGACGCTGCTGATCGCCGCCATTGCGGTGATCTCGCTGATTGTCGGCGGCATTGGCGTCATGAACATCATGCTGGTGTCGGTGTCGGAGCGCGTATCGGAGATCGGCGTGCGCATGGCGGTGGGGGCGCGGCAGAGCGATATCCTGCAGCAGTTCCTGATCGAGGCGGTGCTGGTGTGCCTGATCGGCGGGGTGCTCGGCATCGCCCTCGCCCTCGGCTTCGGCGAGATCTTCAGCCGCTTCAGCACCGATTTCCGGCTGATTTATTCGACCAATTCGATCATCGCCGCCGTCGCGGTGTCATCCATCATCGGCATCGTGTTCGGCTGGTTGCCGGCCCGCAACGCCTCGCGGCTCAATCCGGTGACGGCGCTGGCCCAGGCCTGACGCCAGGATGCGACGATGCTGACGCTCCGCATCCTGACATGCTCAGACGCCGCACGGGCTTGACCAGAACCCGTTCTGTCATGCTCATCGGGTTCTGGTATGACGCAGGCCTTGTGGCCGCGCTCATGGGTTACACTGCGGCGCCATGGCCGGCGCCATTTGCGGCGCGCGCGTGTTTGATCGGTGACGCGACCCGGCAAAACCAATGGGCGCGCCGCAAGAGGCCAGGGCCACGCCCGGCGACAAATGCAAGCGGCAAGCAGCGGAGCAAACATGTCCGACGAACCTCTCCCCGACGCCGCCGCGCCTGTCGATGAAGCGCGCATGGCGGCGCTGCGGGCGCCGGCCGGGCCATTCAGCGACGCCGATCGCGACGCCTTGTGGCGCGGCATTCTCGGTCGCCGCGACGTGCGCAATGAATTTGCGCCGCGCCCGGTGCCCGATGACGTGCTGGCGCGGATCCTGACCGCCGCCCATTGCGCGCCGTCGGTCGGCCTGTCGCAGCCGTGGAACTTCGTCGTGGTGCGGGACGCGGCCAAACGGCGTGAGGTGCATGAGCTGTTCAGCCGCGCCAACGCCGAAGCCGCCAACATGTTCGATGGCCCACGCCAGGCGCTGTATCGCTCGCTGAAGCTGGAGGGCATTCTCACCGCGCCGCTCGGCGTCTGCGTCACCTGCGACCGCTCGCGTGGCGGCAAGGTGGTGCTGGGCCGCACCCATCAGCCGGATGTCGACCTCTACAGCGTCGCCTGCGCCATCCAGAACCTGTGGCTGGCGGCGCGGGCGGAGGGGCTCGGCGTCGGTTGGGTCAGCATTTTCGACACCGAGGAGCTGAAGCCGGTTCTGGGCATTCCCAAAGACATCGTGGTGATGGCCTGGCTGTGCATCGGCTATGTCGACGAGATGTTCACCTCGCCCGAGCTGGAGGCGCGGCGCTGGGGCAGGCGTCTGCCGCTGGAGACCCTGGTGTTCGACGGCGCCTGGGGCGTGGCCGCCGAGGACCTGGCGCCGGCGCTGCGCGACGCCGCGCCGGTGAAGCTCTGACGGCAGGCGGCGATTGCCCCGCCTGCCGCATGGGCGATTGTCGGCAGGCGCGTCGGGCTCGCCATGAGCCCTGGCGCGCAGCTTGCCGCCTGTCTCAGAAGCCGGCTGGCGGCTGGAAGCCGAATACCGCGCCAATGCGGTTCCAGGCATTGATATAGGCCAGCGCCAGAGCCAGCTGACGCAGGCCCTGCTCGCCGATCTGCGCGGCGACTGCGCGGGCCAGCGGGCCGTCGACGCCCGCCGCATGGCCGGAAATCTCCGTCACCGTCTCGGCGTAAGCGAGCACCGCCTTCTCGGCCGCCGAGAAATCATTGGCGTCGCGCCAGGTGGCGACCAGCAGCAGCTTGCGCTGCGATACCTCAAGCTTCTGCGCCGCGACCACATGATGGCCAACGCAGAAGGCGCAGCCATTGATCTGCGAGGCGCGGACGAAGGCCAGCTCGAGCAGGCCACGGTCGATGCCGCTGCCTTCGACGGCGGCGCCCATGGCGCGCAGCCCCTCCAGCACGCCAGGCGCGGCGGCGAAAACATTCGGCAGGGTGTTGGCGGAAGCGTCGCTCATGGTGTGGTCCTGTCAAAATGGCGGCAGGCGCCGGTCATGCCCCGCGCCTGCTGTGCCCGCATTGATGCCGGCGCCCGCATAAGCCTGATGGACCCGGCGCGGCGTCCGGCGGCGTCGCCGCTGTAGAACATGGGCCGGTCAATCAGAACCGGACCGGGCGCAATTTCTCACTTTTCCCGGTCAAATTCTGGTCCAGCTGCCCCAGGGACGCAGGGCCAAGTGGGTCGCAGGGGGACTGGGGCGCAGGGAACTTGGGCGCAGGGTCACGAGGACGCAGGCGCTGCGGCTCAGAACGCCGGCAGGATCGAGCCCTTGAACCGCTCATTGATGAAAGCGCGCACCGGTTCCGAACGGTAGGCGGCGATATATTTGCGGATCGCAGGGTCATCCTTGCGGTCGGCGCGGGCGGCGAACACCAGAGCCCATTCGGAATCGGCCTTCTCCGCGGCAAGGGCGGTTTTCAGGTCGAGGCCGGCGAGATGGGCGTAATTGCTCGACACCCAGGCGATATCCACGTCATCCAGCGACCGCGCCAGCTGGGCGGCGTCGATTTCGCGGAACTTCAGTTTCTTCGGATTGTCGGCGATGTCCTTGATGGTGGCCGCAGCGTCCGCGCCATCGCGCAATTTGATCAGGCCAGCCTGCTGGATCAGGAACAGGGCGCGGGCGCCGTTGGAGGGATCGTTGGGGATGGCGATGCTGGCGCCATCCGGCAGATCCTTCGCGGACTTGTGTCGGCTGGAATACAGGCCGGCCGGAACGACAATAGCCGCCTCCAGCGGCACGATGTTGTAACCGCGCGCCTTGACCTGATTGGCCAGATAGGGCCGGTGCTGGAAGGCGTTGAAGTCGATATCGCCCGATTCAACGGCGGCGTTGGGCAGGTTCCAGTCGGAGAACTCCACCACCTCAACCTTGAGGCCGTCCTTCTCCACCAGCTTCGCCGCCTGCTTGAGGATGTCGCCATAGGGCCCGGCGGAGACGCCGACCTTGAGAGACTTCTGCTCGGCGAGCGCCGCGCCGCCGCCGAGGCCGATGACGCCCAGCGCCGCCACGCCCGCCGCCAGCGACAGCGCCAGCCTGCGCGACACGCCCCGCTGCGTCGCCGGAATTGCAATTGCCTTCGCCACCATGGCCCTGAACCCATCCTGTCTGACCTCAGGCCGCCGCCGGCTGGCGCGGGTGAGGCATGCTGAAATCCGTGGCGAGCCCATGATCTGGCCCGCCCTGAGCAGAACGATAGGAAGCCCCCCGTCGCGCCGGCAAGGCCAGCCGAACAGTTTGAAAAACGCTTTCGCCGCAGATCTGTATGGAGAAATTCGGCGATTGGGACGGGTAGCTCCGTGGAATTTTTTTCTACGATCTGGGCCGCGTCCATCGCGTCAGCGTCGCAGCGGCGTCGTACGCCTCGCCCATGTATCGGTGTTGACGGATCGGAGGCGCTGTGAGAGTTTCAAACCATGATCCACACCCTGCGCGCTCTCCTACGACTTTCCGGCCCGTCCTTCTGAGGAAGGCGGGGTTGTCGTTGCTTGAGGTAGACGCGAGGCGGCCAGCACAGGCCGCCGGTTACAAGGGGTGAAGCGCTGCACGGTCCGACCGGTCGGCGCCCCAGGGATCGCCAGATGATTTCCGACAGTTTCACGTTCATCCGCCGCATTGGCCCTGATCAGCTGATCGCGCCTTGTTGCGCGCGCGTCGCCGCCCCCTCGGGAGGCGCCCGCTGCCCCCCGCGACTTATCGGCGGTCGTCGGGTCTGAGGCGCCCCGGCGGCTGTAACCGCGGACACGTGATGCGCACGGCCCCTTGCGCGGGGCTCCGCAGCCAGACATTCCCAACCATCACCATCTGCAGCCGAGGCCCTGCGTTCACCGCCCGCCCGCTGCCTGCCGTTCTGGACCGATGACATGCTGAGCAACCCGCACACCAAATACCAGCCGTACAATCCTGGCATCCAGCTGAACGACCGCCAGTGGCCGTCGCGCCGCATCGAGAAGGCGCCGCGCTGGCTGTCGAGCGATCTGCGCGACGGCAACCAGTCGCTGGCCAATCCGATGAATGTCGAGAAGAAGACCCGCTTCTACCAGATGCTGGTCGACATCGGCTTCAAGGAGATCGAGGTCGGCTTCGCTTCGGCCTCGCAGACTGACTTCGACTTCGTCCGCAAGCTGATCGATGAGAAGCTGATCCCTGAGGACGTCACCATCCAGGTGCTGACCCAGTCGCGCGCCGATCTGATCAGCCGCACCTTTGAGGCGCTGGAAGGCGCGCACAGCGCCATCGTCCATATCTACAACGCCATTGCGCCGCTGTTCCGCCGCGTGGTGTTCGGTATGGAGAAGCAGCAGATCATCGACCTGGCCATCGCTGGCGTCACCCAGATGAAGGAAGAGGCGGCCCGCCGTCCTGAAACCCGCTGGACCTTTGAGTATTCGCCGGAAACCTTCAGCATGAGCGAGCCTGAGTTCGCGCTGGAGATCTGCGAGCGCGTGCTCGACGTGCTGCAGCCGACCCCGGACAACAAGGTGATCCTCAACCTGCCGGCGACGGTGGAAGTGGCGCTGCCGAATGTTTACGCCGACCAGATCGAGTGGTTCTGCCGCAACATCTCGCGCCGCGACAGCGTGATCATTTCGGTGCATCCGCACAATGACCGCGGCACCGGCGTCGCCGCCGCCGAGCTGGCGCTGCTGGCTGGCGCGGATCGCGTCGAGGGCTGCCTGTTCGGCAATGGCGAGCGCACCGGCAACGTCGACCTGGTCACCCTGGCCATGAACATGTACACCCATGGCGTCGATCCGCAGCTGCGCTTCGAGAACATGCGCCAGGTGGTGGCCACCGCCGAATATTGCAACGAGCTGCCGGTGCACCCGCGCCATCCTTATGCGGGCGAACTGGTGTTCACCGCCTTCTCGGGCTCGCACCAGGACGCCATCAAGAAGGGCTTCGACGCCCACGCCAAGCGCAATGACGGCGTGTGGGAGATGCCTTACCTGGCGCTGGATCCGGCGGACATCGGCGACAGCTATGAGGCGGTGATCCGCGTCAACAGCCAGTCGGGCAAGGGCGGCGTCGCCTGGGTGCTCGAGCAGGACCACGGCCTGAAGCTGCCGCGTCGCCTGCAGGTCGACATGAGCCGCCGCGTGCAGGCCCGCGCCGACGAGACCGGCCTGGAGATGACCTCCGCCGACATCTGGGAGATCTTCCAGGACGCCTACCACCTCAATGCGCCGCAGCGTTACGAGCTGGTGGAATATGAAAACGCCGGCGTGCGCCGGGCTGGCGGCGAGCGCGCCTTCTCGGGCCGCATCCGCGTCGATGGCGAGGAAGTGCAGATCTCGGGCAAGGGCAATGGCCTGATCTCGGGCGCGGTGGACGCCATCAACGCCCGCTTCGGCGTCGGCATTGAAGTGGTGGACTATGACGAGCACGCGCTGCGGCGCGGCGCCGACGCCCAGGCCGCCGCTTACATCGAATGCCGCACCGAGGACGGGCGCAGCGTGTTCGGCGTCGGCGTCGACCCGGACGTGGCCTCCGCCTCGCTGAAGGCCCTGGTCAGCGCGCTGAACGGCCTGTGACGTCAGGCCGCCGCACGGGCCTGATCAGCATCCGATGAGTCATGCTCATCGGATTCGGGTAGGAGCGCGACCGCCTCTGGCAGACCGTTCCGTATGGATGATGACCGGCGCGAGCGTCTCGCGCCGGTTTTGTTTTGGCCGGCCGGCGTTGCGGGCGTCCGGCGACAGGGCTGTAGCCGCAACAGCGCGAGCCGGGATTTGCGGACACGGATTTGAAAGCAGGCCGCGGAGTGCGTCATGCGCGTGGGGGCGGCAGATTGGACGGCGATCGCATCCTCGATCAGGATGTCGCGACAAAGGTATGCGCCATGACCTCCGCCCAGCCCCTGCCCCAGTCCCTGCCCCTGCCCCTCCAGCCCGACATGACGCCTGCCGCTGAAGATGATCCGCGCTGGGCGGCGGTGCTCGCCCGTGACGCCGCCCAGGACGGCGCCTTTGTTTACGCCGTGCGGACCACCGGCGTGTATTGCCGGCCTTCCTGCCCGTCCCGCCACGCCCGGCGCGAGCATGTCGGCTTCTTCGCCGACGGTCCCATGGCGGAAGCGGCTGGCTTCCGGCCGTGCCGGCGCTGCCAGCCAGACGGACCTTCGCTGGCTGAGCGCCATGCAGCGATCATCGCCAAAGCCTGCCGGCTGATCGCCGCCAGCGAAACGCCGCTGACCACCGCCCAGCTGGCCCAGGCTGTCGGCATGAGCGCCTTCGCCTTCCACCGCTGCTTCCGGACGGTGACAGGCGTGACGCCCGCCGCCTGGCGCAATGGCCTGCAGGGCAAGCGCATGCGCGAATTGCTGGCGACGGGTTCGGGCGACATCACCACGGCGATCTATGACGCGGGCTTCAGCTCCTCCAGCCGGTTCTACGAGAAGAGCGCCGGCATGCTGGGCATGACGGCGACAGCCTTCCGCACGGGCGGCGCCAATGAGCATATCCGTTTCTGCATCGCGCAATCGACGCTTGGCGCCGTGCTGGTGGCGGCGAGCGAGCGCGGGGTGTGCAGCATCACCCTCGGCGATGGGCCGCAGGCGCTGGTGGAGGCTTTCCAGGACCGTTTCCCCCACGCCCGCCTGACGGGTGACGACGCGGCTTTTGACCAGCTGGTCGCCCAGGTGATCGCGCTGGTTGAAAGCCCTGCGACGCCGGTTGATCTGCCTCTGGATCTGCGCGGCACCGCGTTCCAGCAGCGGGTGTGGCGGGCGCTGCAGCAGATCCCGGCTGGCGCCACCGCCAGCTACGCCGATATCGCCAACAGCATCGGCCAGCCGCGCGCCATGCGCGCTGTCGCCCGCGCCTGCGCCGCCAATCCGCTGGCGGTGGCCGTGCCCTGCCACCGGGTGATCCGCACTGATGGCGACGTCTCTGGCTATCGCTGGGGCGTGGCGCGCAAGCAGACGCTACTGGCTCGCGAGGCGGAAGCGGCGCAGTCGCGCTGAGGCGAGGAAGGGCCTGGATCGTTCAGCAGCCAGCCCTCGCCACACACGCCTCGGAAACGGCGCAGTGGCGGCGCAGGAACGGCTCCTGGCCGTTGTGGAGCGCCGCATGCCCCCTTTTCTCCACATCCATCCCCAGGAGCGCGCCGGGGATGTGTCGCGTTTCTGCGGGATTCTTCGCCGACTCATGATTGTCGTCGGCAGCGATCGACTCTTTCGCTTGACTCAGGGCCAGCGGAGAGCGCTATAAAGAACAAATGAAGAACATTCCTGGCCGCCCCGCTTATGGCAAACGACTGAAACAACAGTGGTTTCCCCTGTTGCAGCCGCGTGCGCCCGGGCGGGATCCGGCAGGCCACAGCAGAACGGACAATGCCTGTTGCGCGGCCACGCGATCACCCGATCAGCGGCTGGCGCCAGCGTCGCGCGCCGTTGTCGCCGGAGGTAGCGGGACGGCGATGCTGGCGTGGTCGTCAGCCGGTGACGGGGCAAGAGACTGGCGGCCAGGAGACGAGCCGGGCCGCCAGCCAGCCCACAAGCCAGGCGATGATGGATTGGGCGTCGTTGCATCGGGTGGCGACGCGCCAGCCGCCAGGGTCACGCCAACGGACAGGCAGGCGGCGCTGGCGCAACTGAAGGCGGAGCTGGCGACACGCTACGCCGCCCGGCGCTCGCCCGCCCGACCAGATCCGCTGGCCAGCGGCCCTGCCGCCCATGCGGCGCATGGTCCGGGCGCGACGGTGGCCCCCTCAGGAGGGCGGCGGCCGGCTGCGCAAGGGGAGGCGGCGGAGGACATCCAGCAGGCGGCGCTGGAGCGCGACGGGCATCCAGCCTGGCTGCAGCCTGGCGCGCTGCACGACATGTTCGCCGCCAGCGAGGCTGACGGGCCCGCCACCCATGGCTTTGCCGCCGGGCACGCCATTCGCCTCGCCGCGGGCCGGCCAGTGGTCTGGGTGTTCCACGACATGGTGGGGCGGGAGTTAGGACGTCCCCATGGCGAGGGGCTGTCCGACATGGGGCTTGCGCCGGAGCATCTGTTGCTGGTGCGGGCCCGCAACGCCCAGGAATTGCTGGCTGCGACGGAAGAGGCCGCCCGTCATCCGGCGGTCGGCGCGGTGATCGCCAGCCTGTGGGGACCAGCCCAGGCCCTTGATCTCACCGCCAGCCGCCGGCTTGCGCTGGCGGCGGGACGCAGCGGCGTCGCCATATTGTGCGCCCGCATCGCCGCCCGACCGACCCCAGGCGCCGCCTGGAGCCGCTGGTCCGTGCAATCGGCCCCATCGCGCCCGCTGGAAGGCGGCGCGCCGGGACAACCTGCCTACGCCATCACCCTGCTGCGCCACCGTGGCGGCGCAGCCCCTGCAATCTGGACACTGGAGTGGGATCGTGCGCAACGTGCTTTCCGCCAGCCGCCGCCGCTATCTGGCGCTGTGGTTCCCGTTCCTGCCAACCGACCGGTTGCGCCGCATGCAACGCCCGGCGCCGCCATTCTCCCCCTGCGCGTCCCGGGCCACGGCGTCCACCTGCCCGCCGGGCGCAACGTCGCCTGAAGCCGCGGGGAGCGGCGCCGCCGGCGCCATGCCAGCGTCTGCACCTGACCTGTTGCTGGTCACCATCACCACCATCAAGGGCGCCATGCGACTTGCGGCGGTCTCTCCGGAGGCGCAGGCCGCCGGCCTTGCGCCTGGCATGGCGCTGGCCGACGCCCGGGCGCGCCTGCCACATATCGATGCGGTTCCGGAGCAAGCTGATCTGGATGTGGCGTTCCTGAACCGCCTGCGCGACGATTTCGAGCGCTTTACCCCCTTGCTGTCGCCCGACGCTCCCCATGGGCTGGTGCTCGACATCACCGGCTGCGCCCATCTGTGGGGGGGCGAGGCGCCCATGGCGGCCCGGGTGCGCCAGCGCGCCCGCGCCGCTGGCCTGCATGTCTGCTGCGCCCTGGCGGGCGCGCCCCAGGCGGCCCGCGCCCTCGCCCGTTTCTCCGCCGCCGCCCGGGGCGCGCCGCTGATCGTCCCGGGAGGCGGTGAGCGCAAGGCCATCGCCGCACTGCCGGTCGCCGCCCTGGAGCTGCCGGAGCGCGATCTGACCACCCTGCTGCGCGCCGGTCTGAAGCAGGTCGGCGACGTGATGGATCGCGACAGCATCAGCCTCGCCAGCCGGTTTGGCGGCGATTTCCCGACGCGGATCGCCCGGCTCACCGGCGTCGAGGATTCACGCATTACCCCCGTGCGGCCGCCCCCGCCCTGCATGGCGGAGCGGGTGCTGCATGAACCTGTAGCCAGCACCGGGCATATTGAGACGCTGTTACGGCAGCTCCTGCACCAACTGGCGCGACAGTTGGAGAGCCAGGGCATAGGCGGCCTTTGCTTTGAAGCCACGTTCTACCGCACTGACGGGCAGCAGCGTCGCATCGCTGTCCGGCTCAGCAGCCCTGGCCGCGACCCTGGGACAGTGATCATGCTGTTGCGTGAGAAGCTCAACGCCCTGGATGATCCGCTCGACCCCGGCTTCGGCTTTGACCAGATCAGGATCTCCGTCACAGACATGGCCCCGCTCGCGGCGGCGCAACAGGCGCTGTCTGAAGATATTGCGCCGGCAAAGTTCCATGATCTGGCCCAGGCTGATCTTGACCGGCTCACAGACCGTCTCACCGCGCGGCTTGGCGCGCCATCGGTTCTGGGGCTACGCCCCTGTGGCTCGCATCTGCCGGATCGCTCGGCGCAGCTGGTGGTCGCCCAAGGCAGGCCTGACGCCCTTGCGGACACCCCTGGCTGGCGCGAACCGGCGCTGGAAGACCCACCGCTCAGGCCGCTGCACATGTTTCGCCTGCCGCAGCCGGTGGAGGCGGTGGCGGAAGCGCCAGATGGCCATCCGCTGCGCTTTCGCTGGCGCCGCGCCATGCATGATGTGGCCGCAGCCGAGGGCCCTGAGCGCATCGCCGCCGAATGGTGGCGGACGCCCGACCTGCCGGATCGCGACTATTACCGGGTGGAGGACAGCTCAGGCCGGCGTTTCTGGCTATTCCGCGAGGGAATCTATGGCGGCGCCACCCCGCCCTGCTGGTTCATCCACGGGCTGTTCGCATGAATACCGGCGATCAGGACAATGTCGCTTATGCTGAGTTGGCGACCACCAGCAATTTCTCGTTTCTGCGCGGCGCCTCGCACCCGCGCGAGCTGGTGTTGACGGCGCTGCTGCAAGGCCATTGCGGCATGGGGCTGGCCGACCGTAACACGCTGGCCGGCGTGGTGCGGGCATGGAGCGCCCTGCGCGACCTGCGCGCGACGCCTCCGGAGGAATATCCCCACGACCGGATGCTGGCTGAGGAGATCCGCCGCCGCGCCGGCAGCTTCCGGCTGGCCTGCGGCGCCCGGCTGGCGTTCAGCGATGGCGCGCCCGACGTTCTGGCCTATCCACGCAATCTGGCGGGCTGGAGCCGGCTGACCCGCCTGCTCACCCTTGGGGCGCGCCGGACCAGAAAGGGCCAGTGCGACCTGACGTTCGACGATCTGCTCGCCACGCCTGACGACCTGCAGTTCATCATCATGCCGCCCCGCCGTCTGGCGGAAGTGGAGCGCCCCCTGCGCCGTCTCCAGGAGGTCGCGCCACAGGCCGTGTGGCTCGCCGCCACCATGCTGCGCCGCGGCGACGATCGCCGCCGCCTTGCCAGGCTCAGGGCCATGGCGCAGGCGGCCAGCGCCCCCCTCATCGCAGTCAATGACGTGCTGTATCATGGGCCGGCCCAGCGTGACCTGCAGGATGTTCTGACCTGCATCCGGGAGAAGACGACCATCGCCGCCGCCGGCCGCCGGCTTGAGGTCAACGCCGAGCGCTGGCTCAAGCTGCCACGCGAGATGGCGCGCCTGTTTGAGGATGCGCCGGAAGCCATCGACGCCACCCGGCGTTTTATCGGCGGCATCAGCTTCGACCTGTCGGAGATCGCCTATCAATATCCCGACGAGCCGGTTCCGACAGGCTATGACGCGCAGGGCTGGCTGACGGAGCTCACCTGGCGACGGGCGGCGGCGCTATATCCCGCCGGACCATCGCAGAAGCTGCAACGTCTGCTGCATGATGAGCTGAAGCTCATCGCCCAGCTTGGCTTTGCTCCCTATTTCCTTACCGTACATGACATCGTGGAAGAAGCGCGCCGCCGGGGCATCCTGTGCCAGGGGCGTGGCTCTGCGGCCAATTCCGCCGTGTGCTTTGTGCTGGGCGTCACCAGCGTTGATCCGGACAAGCATGAATTGCTGTTCGCCCGCTTCATTTCCGCCGACCGCGGCGAGCCGCCAGACATCGACGTGGATTTTGAGCATGAACGGCGCGAGGAGATCATCCAGTACATCTATGAACGCTATGGCCGCCACCGGGCTGGCATCGCCGCCACCGTCATCCGCTACCGGCCACGCAGCGCCATCCGCGACGTTGGCAAGGCGCTGGGCCTGACCGAAGACATCACCGCCCGCATCGCAGGCAGCCAGTGGGGCAGTTTTGGCAGGGACATTCCCGACAGCCATATCGTGCAGGCGGGGCTCGACCCGACCAATCCGGATATCCGGCGGGCCGTGGCGCTGGCCGGCCGGCTGATCGGCTTCCCGCGCCATCTGTCGCAGCATGTCGGCGGCTTCATCCTCACCCGCGACCGGCTGGATGACCTTGTGCCCATCGGCAACGCCGCCATGCCGGGCCGCACCTTCATCGAATGGGACAAGGACGATATCGACGCCCTGCGTCTGCTCAAGGTCGATGTGCTGGCCCTGGGCATGCTCACCTGCATCCGCAAGGCGTTCACGCTTATCAAACAGCATGTGGGGCGCGCCCTTGATCTGGCGTCTGTTGGCCTCGACCAGCGCCACGAGGTTTACGCCATGCTGCAACGCGGCGAGTCGATTGGCGTGTTTCAGGTCGAAAGCCGGGCGCAGATCAACATGCTGCCACGTCTGAAGCCGAAGGAATTTTATGATCTGGTGATCCAGGTGGCCATCGTGCGGCCAGGGCCGATCCAGGGCGAGATGGTGCACCCTTATCTGCGTCGCCGCGCCGGGCTCGAACAACCCGAGTTTCCCTCACCGGCCCCGCCGCATCCGGCCGATGAACTGCAGAAGGTGCTTGGTCGCACCAAAGGGGTGCCGCTGTTTCAGGAACAGGCCATGCAACTGGCCATGGTCGCGGCCGAATTCACCGGCGCCGAGGCCAATGGCCTGCGCAAGGCCATGGGCACATTTCGCGGTGACGGCACGTTGCACCGCTATGAAGACCGCATGGTCAACCGGATGATCGAACGGGGGTATGACGCAGACTTCGCCCGGCGTTGCTTCGCCCAGATCAGGGGCTTCGGCTCTTATGGTTTCCCGGAGAGCCACGCGGCGGCCTTCGCCCTGCTGGTCTATGTGTCAGCCTGGCTCAAACACTATTACCCGGCGGCCTTCGCCTCCGCCCTGCTGAACAGCCAGCCGATGGGCTTCTACGCGCCTGCGCAGATTATCCGCAGCGCCAGCGATGATAGCGTGCGCATCCTGCCGGTCGACGTGTGCTTCAGCCAATGGGACAACACGCTTGAGCGCACCGGCAAGGCTGATGACGCCGCAAAGGAAGGTCGCGGTGACGCGGGCCTCGCGCTACGCCTTGGCTTCCGCCAGATCCAGGGCTTTCGCGAGACATGGGCCGATGAACTTGTTGCGGCGCGCACCGGCGCCGGCAACGACCTGGAAAGCCTGGCCGCCAAGGCGCAGATCCCCCGCACCGCCTTTCAGTTGCTGGCTGAAGCGGATGCCTGCCGCTCCCTTGGCCTGTCGCGTCGCGAGGCCCTGTGGGCGACCAGGCGGCTGCCCGACGCAGCGCCGCTGCCCCTGTTTCAGCAGGCCAGCGTGCATGATCTGGCGGCGGAGCGGCGCCAACATCTGCCGCCCATGCCACTTGGTGAGCATGTGGCGATTGATTATCAGACCACGGGCCTGTCGCTGAAGGCGCATCCGATGCAGGTGTTGCGACCGATCTTGCGCCAGGAGGGCGTGTTGACCTGTCAGCAGTTCAATGCGGGGCGCAGCGGCGCGTGGGGGCAGGTGGCGGGGGTCGTACTGGTCCGGCAACGGCCCGGCAAGGGTAACGCCATTTTCATTACGCTTGAGGACGAAACCGGCGTCGTCAACGCGGTGCTGTGGACGCGCGTCTTTAGCCAGTTCCGCAAGGAGGTCATGGCCGCGCGTCTCATGCAGATCGCCGGTCGGGTGGAGCGTGGCGACGGCGGCGTTGTGCATCTGATGGCGCAGACCATCACCGACCGATCGCCCCTGCTGCGCCGCCTGTCTGACGACCAGCGCACAGCAACGCCGCCGCCAGCGACGCCCAGCCATCCACGTCTGGTCCGGGTGCTGGCACGGTCGCGCGATTTCCATTGAGCGCGGTCGGCATCGGCTGGAGCCCACGCTCCGTTACAGACAGTCGGCAGAGCACCCGCCTCTGGCTGCCGTCCCCGCCGGCGCCATGCCGAGATTCCGCGCAGGAGCGCCTTACACAATTGAGCGCAGCCGGTTGCGACACAAACTTCACGCCATTAGCCACGCAAGCTGGGGCAGCTCAGGGGCAGGCACATGCAGTCGATGTTCGATCTCACTGGACAGACCGCCTATATCACCGGCGGCGCCAACGGGCTTGGCTTCGCCATGGCCGAAGTGCTGGCAGAGCATGGCGCCCATGTCGTCATCGCCGACAGCAACCCCATTGCAACCGAGAACGCCGTAGCGGCGCTGCTCGGCCAGGGCTATCGAGCTGAGGCGACTGTCGTTGACGTCACCGGATCCACCGCCCTGCGCGCCTCAATTGACGCGGTCGCTGCACGTCACGGACGGCTCGACATCCTGGTCGCCAACGCTGGCCTGTCCGCCGGGCCAGGACCGCTTGCCGGGGGAGGCCTCCATGACGTCGATGCAGGGCGATGGGCGCGCGTGCTGGACACAAATCTCACCGCCACCTTCGAGGCGATCCGCAGCGCCGCGGCCCATATGCGTCAGCGCCAATATGGGCGGATCGTGGTGATCGCCTCGGTTGCTGGCATGCGGGCCGAGCCGATGTGTGGCTACGCCTATGCCGCGTCAAAGGCCGCCCTGCTGAACCTGGTGCGCCAGTGCGCGATGGAATTGTCCCAGGACAGGATCATGATCAACGCCATCTCACCCGGTCCTTTCCGCACAGGTTTCGGCTCAGGGCGGCTGCTGGAAGGAGACGCCTCGGCCTTTGCCAAGGCAGTCATGTTGGGCCGGCTCGGTTCACCTGAAGAAATCAAGGGAGCGGCGCTATTGCTGTGTTCGCCTGCGGCCAGCTTCATGACCGGCGGCAACATTGTGGTCGACGGCGGCACGA
>NZ_JCAWFG010000036.1:0-125271 GCF_059740505.1 Camelimonas sp. FR25
ATTCCGCGCATTTTAATTATATAAAGCGCATCAAATGCGCGAACGCCGCGTCACACTCAGATTACAATTGATATAATGTCATACTATATTGAATCTAAAAGATAACTATTGCACTTAAATCTTCACAGCCCTTAAACGCCCCCAACCAACGTTAGGAACGGGGCGCCATTGTGACGATCACTGCGCACATCAAACAGCCAAATGCGGCGCTTAACCGGCAGGGGCGCGCAGGCGCGGCCGTCGGCATCGGGGAGAACCCTACGCCTCACACCGCGACAAATATCAGGCGGCCCCGGCTTCCGGGCGCCGTCTCGCTGGGGGTGCTGATCATGCTGGCCGGGGCTGGCGACGCCTACGCACAGGAGCGCTCACGCACAGCTGAGCGCAAGCCCTCATCGACGACTGCAACAACCGCTGCGACAGTCGACAGCGCCGCTGCAACTGCGGCGCAAGCCCCGCACAGCATTGAACTCGACACCATCTCGGTCACGGCGACGCGCCAGCCCACGCAATTGCTTGATATCCCGGCCACGGTCAGCGTAATTGGCCGGGAGACCATCGACCAGTTGCAGATCAATAACAATCAGGAACTGGTGCGTTATCAGCCAGGTATTACGGTCGATCGCACCACCTCCGGCGCAGATCCGTGGGGTAATCTCGGCGGCTTCACCATCCGTGGCGTCAGTGGCAATCGTGTGCAGATCCAGGTCGATGGCGCGCGCATTCAGGAGCGTATTGGCGACGGCAACCGCAATTTCACAGACATGCCGGGCCTGAAGGCCGTCGAGATCGTGCGAGGGCCAGGCTCGGTGCTGTGGGGCTCCGACGCGCTTGGCGGCATCGTGGCCTTCCGCACGCTGGATCCGGATGACCTGCTGAAGAAGAAGCGTGACGGGGCAGGCTGGGCCGGGCAGGTCGAAGCTTCCTATGACAGTCTCGACAATGCCTTCAGCAAGACGGCGATGTTCGCCGCCCAGTTCAATCCTCAGTGGCAGGGGCTCGTGCTGGTTAATCAGAAGACCTACAATGAGGCGAAGCTTGGCAAGGCGCGCGCCGATGGCGGCGCCTGGGGCTGCCCGCGCCTTCCGGAAGCCATTCGCTGCAACGAGTTGAACCCGCTGTCCGGAACAACCTGGAACAGCTTGACCAAGCTGGTGTTCCGGCCTTCCGCCGACCACGAGTTCAAGCTGACCGGCGAGAGCTTCTCGTCCAGCGCCACCGTGTTCCAGCTGTATGATTACGGTCGTCAGAGCAACCGCTCGATCAATGGCGAATACAATCGGCAGCAGGAGCAGACCCGCTATCGCCTCGCCTTCTCCCACGCCTGGACCGTGGGCGCCCCGTGGCTCGACAATGTGCGCTGGAACGTCTCGTGGTCGCCGCAGAAGCGCGCCCTCGACAGCTGGCGTCACCAGATCAACACCGCCCGGCAATATGTGGTCACAAACGCTATCAATGATTACAGCGAAGAATTTCTGCAGGGCGATATACAGATGTCATCGCACGTCGACCTGCTGGGCGCGCGGCATAATTTGACCTATGGCTTCCAGGGCGACATGGCGACGGCGGATTACGTGCGCTATGACGACGTGTTCAATATTACCCGCAAAACCACCTCGCAGAGCAAGCCGTCGGGCTTCGCCAACGCTGATACCTGGCGGGCGGATTTCTATATTCAGGATGAGATCCGTATGTTTGGCGACAGGCTTGTCGTCACCCCCGGCCTGCGTTGGGCCAATTACAACATCAACCCCCGCCCCAACGCCGATTATGTGGTGGCGCCGGGGCGCGAGCCGCGCGAGCTCAGCTCCAGCAAGGTCATCCCGCAGATCGGCGCCTTGTTCCGCCTCAACGACCAGCTGGCGTTGTATGCGCGCTATGCTGAAGGCTTCAAAATGCCGACGGCGCAGCAGCTGTATTCGTCGTCGGTCTCCACCACCTTCATGACCATTCCCAATCCCAACCTGCGGCCAGAGAGCGTGCGCTCTTATGAGGGCGGGTTGCGCGGCAAGTTTGACAATGGCTGGTTCTCGATCGGCGCCTTCCACGCCGATTACGACGACTTTATCCAGAGTTTCTACCAGATTTACCCCAACACCTATACCTATCGTAATCTGACGTCGGTGAAGATATGGGGCATCGAAGCGTCGGCTGAATACCATTTCAACGAGAATTGGGCGGTGAGCGGCGCGCTGTCATGGCAATATGGCAAGCAGCAATATGAGCGTGGCGATCGCTACGTGCCCTATGATGGCGCTTCGCCGCTCAACGGAACGCTTGGCGTTAGATGGATGAAGCCCGAGTGGGGCCTTGAGACCGAAGTGCGCGGGTTGTTCTCCAGCGCCGTGACGCGGGCCAGCGCCCCGGATCTCTTCCTGCCAGGCGCTTATGCGGTGTTTGACGCTTTCGCCAACTGGAAGATCAACGACACTTTCACGCTACGCGCCGCCGTGCTGAACATGTTCGATACGCGTTACTTCAAGGGGCCAATGCCTTACACTTACAACCTTCAGCCGGGGAGTGCGGTGGCGAGCACCAACCCGCTTGAGCTGCAGACTGCTCCCGGCCGCACCTTCCGTCTCAGCGCGGTCGCCAATTTCTGAGCCAGGCCGAACCGCGCCTCGCAGACGCAACCAGCGTCTGCCTGGCGGCGACAACCGACGTCTGCAACCGCATTGGCCGTGCTGGCGTTTCGCCAGGCCGCCCGGCGCGCTGCATGGCCGATACCCGGCGCCACAGACGCGACATGATCAGAAGAACCCATATGAGCAACGCAGCCGAACGTTTCTTGCTCGACGCCAGCCCTGTCGAGGTGCTGAAGCGCGTCACCAAAATGAAGCGCGTCATGCAGTTGTTTCGCCATGGCGGCGCCGCCCGTCCTGCGCCGGGCCGCGGGCGCTCGCCGCCCCCCCCTGCCGACCGGTTGCGCCACAGGCAATTGTTGATGACGCTACAAATGAAGGTACATCGACAAAAGGCTGCCCGTAATTGCGTCAAAATATGACGTAATTACGGGCAGTCAAGACGTAGCGAGTGAGCCATTAATATACACGACTTTGCTGCATCGGCAACAGCGCCCAACGTTCCCTGACGCCTGATTACTTGAAGCCAAAGACGATTTTGCCACACCCGAATAGCTTCAGAACAAACGCTTTACGGCCAGATCAATCGCCATTTGTAGACACGCGCGCTCAGGGCGGGCAATGTCACCTTGTCGTGATATCGCGCATACCATATGGGGCGCGTGACGAGCACTACGACTGGACTGCCGAATGCGCAGACGCGGCGCCCGTCGACAAGCTGGATTGAATCTGGACCAGGAGATCACCACCCCGTCAGGCGCCGCCCCGTCAGGCGCCGCTCACGGGCGCGGCAAGGTTCACTGGAGTCTCGCGCCTGCGCCAGCTGCACGGGCGGCGCAATCGCCATTGTCTCCATACAATAGCGCGCGGGCTCCGCCGCAATTCAGATCACAAAGGCGCGATTGAATACAGTGTTACAACCAGCTTCCTGCCTTGGTTAACCTGACGTTTCACTTCAGCGTCGCGCAGAACCAGACGACACCTTGTTGAAATGGCGCGCCGCGCCAGGGGCAACAGGGCGGCCGATCAAACCGTGGCGTTCTCAGGCTTTGCGCCGCCGCCCCCGATCAAAAGACTGCGAGGCGCAGGCGCACAATTTACCCGACGGCGCCATAAAGTCCCGGACGGCTGGCCTCAAACACAAGGCCCAGGCGTTCAGCAGCTTCGGCTAGATTGACGTAAATAGGGGGAGAGTGTTCGCTGATGCGGAGACTGCATTTTAGTCAAATGTTTACGCCAAGGCTGTTGCTTGAGTGTTACAGACAGCATGCCTGATACCATGCATAGTGTGTCTCCTTCGCGGTGCGCGGGCGAGCCATCGCTAGAATGATACGGAGTGGGTCATGAAAAAAATTCTTCTCGCGGGTGTCGCTGCAACAGCCATGCTGGTTGCGGGCTCCGCCTTCGCCGCTGACTTGCCTTCAACCAAATACGCGCCGCCTGCGCCGGTTGTCGTGGTGCCAGTCTTCACCTGGACCGGCTTTTATGTCGGTGTGAACGCCGGTTACGGCTGGAACACCAACAACAACAACAATGCCTGGAACTATTACACGCCGGTCGCTTCTGACTATTTCTGGCATGGCGGCAGCAGCTCCAATGACGGTGGCTTCGTCGGCGGCGGTCAGATCGGTTACAATTACCAGATCGGCCAGTTCGTTATCGGCGTTGAAACCGACATCCAGTACGCTGACATGGGCGGCAAGAACCACTATGGTTACGGTAACCAGGGTATGGACTGGTTCGGCACCGTGCGCGCCCGCGCTGGTTTCGCTATCGACCGCGCCCTGATCTATGTCACCGGCGGTTTCGCTTATGGTGGCGGCGGTAATAGCCACAACTATTACGGCTATGGCCTCGCCAATACCGCGCTGAACTACGGTTATTACGCCGGCAACGGCAACGACACCGCGACCGGCTGGACCGTCGGCGGCGGCCTCGAATATGCCTTCACCGACAACATCACCGCCAAGATCGAGGGTCTGTACGTCAGCCTGGATCGCGGCAACAGCGACATCTATATCCCGGGCGCGGCCCTCGCCAGCCTGTATTACTCTGGCGGCCAGAAGACCAACGAATTTGGCGTCGTCCGCGTCGGCCTGAACTACAAGTTCTGATTTCATCAGGACTGCAAAGCTCCTGCACCCCCCGGCGCAAGCCGGGGGGTATTTCGGCACGCTGCGGCGTACTGGCCTCGAACGGACTCATAGCTTTGCGACGGGCGACGGGCCCGTCACGCGCGGCTATCGGCTTCGCAAAGCAGATGTGGGGCTGGATGTCCCGGTCATCCACGCACTGATGTGACGATGACGCTAACGCTGCGCACTCGTCTTCCGATCCGGGCTTTATGGGTGAGACGCAAGCGCCCCATGTGACCTGGGCGACGCGTGCATGGGCCGGCGGGTCGTGAGCGCCGGCCGTCGCCAGCCCTCGTCAAGCGGCCAATTGTTCTGGCGAGCGCTGCGCCCACCCACCTGCCTGTCGGCAGACCAATTCCCTTGCGCAACGTCAACGTGCAGCGGCACTGGCGCCGCAAGGATCGCCACCCCTGATACCATGATGCGAGGATGCTGACCCATCCGCATCCTGACATGCTCAGACGCCGTACGGGCTTAACCAGACCCCGATCCGTCATGCTCATCGGGGGCTGGCATTACCTTGGGGCTTTGCGGTGCAACGAGCAAGGAATAGACCACAATCGGCGACGTTGCGCTGCGCAGGGCTCTGGACGTGTCGCGGGCGTTCAATCTTCGCGCAGCAGCGGACAGCACGCTGAGATGTCGCCCTGAGGCGTCGCCAGGCGTCAGGAGCAGGAACACCAGGTCGACTGGCGCGCCGTCGATGGCGTGGAAGTCTACGGCGTGCTTCAGCACGAACATGACGGCCAACGCCTCGGGCAATCCGTCGATGGCGGCGTGGGGCAACGCCACGCCCTGGCCGATGCCGGTTGATCCCAGCTCTTCGCGACGCGTGAGCGCCAGTCGCACCGCCTCCTCAGCCACGCCGGCGCGCAGGGCGGCATGGGCCGCCAGTCTGCGGATCAGGCTGGCGCGCGAGTGCGTCACTGTTTCGATCAACACATCTTCCGGCTTGAGAATGTCCGCGAGTTTCAGCGTAGCGGCCGCTCCAGTCGCGGTGGGCGTTGTGTGGCTCATGGGTCAGCCTCGCGCAGGCGGTAACCCACGCCTGTCTCGGTGAGGATGTAGTGCGGCTGGTCAGGGGCGTGCTCAATCTTCAGGCGCAACTGGCGCACGTAAACCCGCAGATACTGGACATCGGCGGCGTTGCCCCAAACCTGTCGCATGATGTGTTGATGGGTGATCACCTTGCCGGCGTGCTGCACCAGGATGCGCAGGATGTCGTATTCCTTCGGCGACAGTTTCACCTCGCGGTCGCTGACGCGCACCAGGCGCTTCACCAGATCAACCGACAGCGCGCCTGTCTGGAACACCGGGCGTTCGCCCTGCTGCTGCAATTTGTGCCGCAGCGCCACACGAATGCGCGCCGCCAGCTCGCGCATGCCAAATGGCTTGACCAGATAATCGTCGGCGCCAAGCTCAAGCGCCTCGACGATCCCGGTCTCATCGGTGCGGCTCGACAGGATGATGACGGGCGTAACGATCCCCGCCGCGCGCCACATCTGCAACAGCTCAAGTCCGGACATGTCAGGCAGGCCCAGATCAAGCACAATCAGGTCAGGGTGGCGTCGCCCCGCGCCCTGGACATCCTGCGCATCGTCGCGACCGTCGCAGGCCTCGCCGGCCTCGCCGGCATGCGGCCTTTCGCCCGCTTCGCCGCCCATGCCGAGAATCTCCATGGCCTCGGCGCCGCTGGACGCTTCGATGACGGCGTGACCATTGGCCGAAAGTCCGACCCGCAGCAGGCGTCGGATCGCCGGCTCGTCATCAACCACCAGAATTTTCACGGCGAGTGTGCTCATGTCGCATCGTCCAGTTCGGCGCAATTCGGGGTGATGGGGAACCGCAGAGTGAACGCCGCGCCCGCCTGGCCGGGCCGGTTTGCGGCGGTGATCACACCACCCATGGCCTCGACGAAGCCCTTGCATACGGACAGACCAAGCCCGGTGCCCGCCGGGGCCTGATCGCGCCGTTGAACCCGGTGGAAATGGTCGAAAATCCGTTCCAGATCGTCGGGAGGGATGCCCGGTCCCTGGTCCAGCACCTCAAGCACAACGTCGGTCTTGTCACGCCCGGCCCGCACGGTCACCGTCGAGCCGGGAGGAGCAAACTTCCGGGCATTGTCGAGCAGATTGAACAGCGCCTGCTCGAACAGCACCGGGTCGATGCGCAGCATCGGTAAATCCGCCGGGACCGATACATCGACCTTGTGGCCCTGCAAGATCTTGCTGGCCCGGCGCAGCGCGCTGCCGATGGATGTCGCCGGGATAATTGAGCGAGGCTGTGGCGGCCAGCGCGCCCGATTCCAGTCGCATCATGTCGAGCAGATTGGCGATGAAACGGTTCAGCCGCTCAGCCTCATCCACAATGGTGCTGATCAGGTCGTCGCGCGCCGGGCTGGCGATACTTGCTCCATAGTCCCTGAGCGTCGTCGCCGAACCAAGAATTGAGGCGAGCGGCGTCCGCAAATCATGCGACAGCGACGTCAGCAAAGCCGAGCGCAAACGGTCTGCCTCTGCATCCAGCCGCGCCTGTTCGACATCTGCGGCCAGCTGGACGCGTTCGATCGCCAGCGCCGCCTGATCGGCCAGGGAGTCAAACAGCCGCTGCTGTGAAGGCGTCAGCACCGCCCCGGCGCCATCCCTGTCGAGACCGATCACGCCGAGACGGCTGCGGCCGGTGGTCAGCGGAAGGTACAGCCGTCGCGCGCCGGGCAAGGTGTCTGCGCCCCGTCCAGCCGGTCGATCATGCTCCCACGCCCATTGCGCGGCGGCGAGATCAGCCTCATCGAGCGTGTCATCCGGCGGGAAGCCGGCCTGAACGACCAGCACGCTGTCTGACGGCATGAGCGCGACGACCCGCACCTGCAACATCGCCGCCATCTGATATGACGTCGCCCACAGCACATCGTCGAGGCTTGCGGCTGCCGACAGTTTGCGGCTGAACAGGAACAGGCCTTCGGTGGTGCGGGCGCGGCGGCGCGCCGCCTGGGCCTGCCGTTGCACCCGCCCGACCAGATTGCTGGCGACGACGGCGACGCATAGAAAGAAACCAAGGGCGAGGATGCTTTCGGGATCCCCGATGTCGAGCGTGTACAGCGGCGCCAGAAAGAAAAAATTGAAAGCGAAGGCGGCGACCACCGAGCTGAACAGCCCCGGCCACAGGCCGCCTTTCAGCGCCGAAGCCAGCACAGCCATCAGGAAGACAAGGCCAATATTACGCACGTCGAGAAACTGGAGCAGCGCCAGCCCCGCGCCGACGGCGCAGGCCACAAACGCAGCGCTCCACACAAATGGCGCAACTTCCAGCCGGCGCGGCGCAGGCGCTTCAGCGCGGCGGCCTGCAGCCGGCCCTTCACCAGCGCCTGGCGAGATGACGTGGATATTGATCCCCGACGACGCGCGCATGAGATCGCTGGGCGCTGAGCCTGCCAGCAACTCCCGCCAACGCGGCGCACGCGGCTTGCCGACGATGATATGGGCAAAATTATTGGCCGCCGCGTAGTCGAGAATTTCGTGGGCTATGGCGTCTCCAGGCAGTGTCACCGTTTCCGCGCCGAGCTGACCGGCGAGGCGCATGGCGGCGGCGATGCTGTCCTTGCCGCCATCGGCGAGGCGCCCTTCCCTGCTGGTCTCCACATGTAGCGCCGCCCATGGCGCGCGTAGCCGCTCGGCCTGCCGCCGGCCGTACCGCACCAGCGCCTCGCCGCCCGCATTGGCGCCAATGCAAACCAGCACACGTTCGCCGGCCGACCACGGCCCCGGGATGGCGTGGGCCTGCATGTGGGTGAGCAGCTGGTCGTCAACCCGTTGAGCCGTGCGCCGCAGGGCGAGTTCGCGCAGGGCGGTCAGATTGCCTGGCGAGAAATAATTGGCGACCGCACGCTTCGCCGTGCCTGCCAGATAGACCTTGCCGTCATCCAGCCGCCGGATCAGGTCAGCGGGCGTGATGTCGATGATCTCAATGTCATCGGCGCGATCGATGATTGAATCCGGCACGGTTTCGCGCACCCGGATGCGGGTGATCTGCGCCACCACGTCGTTCAGGCTCTCGACGTGCTGGAT
Organism: Camelimonas sp. FR25; assembly: GCF_059740505.1. NCBI lineage: Bacteria > Pseudomonadati > Pseudomonadota > Alphaproteobacteria > Hyphomicrobiales > Chelatococcaceae > Camelimonas > Camelimonas sp. FR25. The sequence goes on from NZ_JCAWFG010000036.1 coordinate 8,782, forward strand.
GTTCAGCGTGGTGTAGACGTCGATGCCTTGCGCCAGCAATTCCTCGACATCCAGATAGCGCTTGGGGTGGCGGCTGCCGGGCGCATTGGCGTGAGCGAGTTCGTCGACGAGCGCAAGCTGTGGTCGCCGCGCCAGGATGGCGTCAATGTCCATTTCATCGAGTTTCAGGCCACGGTGCGCGGCGAGTCGGCGCGGGATCAGTTCAAACCCTGAGACCAGCGCTGCAGTTTCGCTGCGCCCATGCGTCTCCACAAGGCCAATCACCACATCGACGCCATTGGCCAGTTGCGCCCGGCCCGACAGCAGCATCTCATAGGTCTTGCCGACGCCCGGCGCTGCGCCGAGGAAAATCTTCAACTTGCCGCGACCGGCGCTGTCGGCCCTGTCGAGCAGGGCGTCCGGCGACGGACGCCCCTGTCGCGCTGATGCTGTTGGCACTGGCCGTTCCCCCGAGATCGCCTGGCGTCAGCCGCGTTTCGCATCATCCAGCGCCAGATTGAGCTTCAGCACGTTGACAACGGGCTCGCCCAGCACGCCGAGCATACGTGGTTCAATGTGCGCCTCAATCAGCGCCCGCAATTTGTGTTCGTCGATGCCCCGGGCCCTGGCCACCCGCGGCGCCTGGAACTGCGCCGCCGCAGGCGTAATATGCGGATCAAGGCCGCTGGCGGAGGTCGTCGCCAGATCGCCAGGAATGGCGGCGGCGCCATTTTCGGTGCGCAGCTTCTGCACGTCGCCCTTTATGCGGCTGAGAAGCGGGGCGCTGGTCGGGCCAAGATTGGAGCCGCCCGACGCCGTTGCATCATAGCCTGCCTGCCCGGCGGCTGACGGGCGACCATGAAAATAGCCAGGCCCGGCGAAGCCCTGCCCGACCAGCGCCGAGCCGATCACCTTGCCGTCACGGCTGATCAGGCTGCCATTGGCCTGTCCAGGGAACACCGTCTGGGCGACTCCGGTGATGGCCAGCGGATAGGCCAGCCCGGTGAGGACGGTGAATGCGACGATCATGACAATCGCCGGACGTATCTGGTTGCGCATGACGCCGTCTCCTCAGGCGAGGCCAATGGCCGTAATGGCCATGTCGATGAGTTTGATGCCGATAAACGGCGCGATGAGGCCGCCAAGGCCATAGACCAGCAGGTTGCGTGACAGCAGGGCGCCAGCGCCGATGGCGCGGTATCTGACGCCCTTCAGCGCCAGCGGGATCAATGCGACGATGATCAAGGCGTTGAAGATCGTCGCCGCCAGAATGGCGCTTTGCGGCGTCGCCAGGCCCATGACGTTGAGCGCGCCAAGTTGTGGGTAAAACGCCAGGAACATCGCCGGGATAATGGCGAAATATTTGGCCACATCATTGGCGATGGAGAAGGTTGTCAGCGCGCCGCGCGTCATCAACAGTTGCTTGCCGATCTCGACAATCTCGATGAGCTTGGTCGGGTCGCTGTCGAGATCGACCATGTTGCCAGCTTCGCGCGCCGCAACGGTTCCGGTGTTCATGGCCACGCCGACGTCGGCCTGGGCCAGGGCCGGGGCGTCATTGGTTCCGTCGCCGCACATGGCGACCAGTCTGCCCTTCGCCTGCTCGTCGCGGATGAGCGACAGTTTGTTCTCCGGTGTCGCCTGGGCCAGAAAGTCGTCGACGCCTGCTTCCGCCGCGATCGCCGCCGCCGTCATTGGATTGTCGCCGGTGATCATCACCGTACGGATGCCCATGCGACGCAGTTCGGCGAACCGCTCACGAATGCCGCCCTTGACGACGTCCTTCAGATAAATCACCCCGAGCAGGTCGCCGTCCCGCGCCACCGCCAGCGGCGTACCGCCTTCCTTTGCGATGGCGTCAGCAATCGACCGGATCTCACGCGCCCGCCAGCTGGCGTCGGGCCGCGTGGGGTCGCCGCCTTCGATATGCTTCAGCACCGCGTCGACAGCGCCCTTGCGGATCGCGTAGCCATCCATGTCGACGCCGCTCATCCGGGTTTGCGCTGTGAAGGGGACAAAGCGGGCGTTGCCGCCGCTGACCACCTCGCCACGCAGCCCGTACTTTTCCTTGGCGAGGATGACGATGGAGCGCCCTTCCGGCGTTTCATCGGCCAGCGAAGCCAGTTGCGCCGCCACGGCGAGTTCGCGTTCACTGACCCCGCTCACTGGCTGGAAAGCGCTGGCCTGGCGATTGCCTAGTGTGATGGTGCCAGTCTTGTCGAGCAGCAGGATGTCGACATCGCCGGCTGCCTCGACTGCCCTGCCGGACATGGCCAGCACATTGAAGCGCACCAGCCGATCCATGCCGGCGATGCCGATGGCGGACAGCAAGGCGCCGATGGTCGTCGGGATCAGCGTCACAAACAGCGCCACGAGCACGATCACCGGCACGGCGCCGCCAGCATAGCTGGCGAAAGCCGGAATGGTTGCAACGGCCAATACAAAGATCAGCGTCAGGCCGGCAAGCAGGATGTTGAGCGCAATTTCGTTGGGCGTCTTCTGCCGCTCGGCGCCCTCCACCAGCGCGATCATCCGGTCGATGAAGGTCGCGCCGGCCGCAGCGGTGATGCGCACCCTGATCCAGTCTGACAGCACCTGGGTGCCGCCGGTGACCGCAGAGCGGTCGCCGCCGGATTCGCGGATCACCGGCGCCGATTCGCCGGTGATCGCCGCTTCATTGACCGAGGCCGCGCCAGCGATGACCTCGCCATCAGATGGGATGCTGTCGCCGGCCTCAACCAGCACGATATCGCCGACCTTCAGGCTCTCACCGGCGACAAGCCGGTAGTCCGTTGCCTCTGCCGAGGCCAGCAGCCTGGCCTGGGTGTCGGAACGGCTGCGGCGCAGGCTGTCGGCCTGGGCCTTGCCCCGCCCCTCCGCCACCGCCTCGGCGAAATTGGCGAACAGCACCGTGAACCAGAGCCAGATAACGATCTGTAGCGAAAAACCGGTTTGCGGCGCGCCCTGAACATAGTCCCTGAGCAGCAGCACGGTGGTCATCGCCGAGACGACGGCCACCACGAACATCACCGGATTGCGGGCCAGCCGTCTGGGGGCAAGTTTGCGAAAGGCGTCGCCCAATGCGGGCACAAGAATGCTGGGGTCCAACATGCTCGCAGATTTGGAGTGGCTCATGACATTACTCCAGCGCAGAAGATCCGGCCCGGGCTTGTGCCTGCGAGGCGGTCACGCAAAGACAAGGATGGCCGCCAGCGCGAGCGCGAAGCCCACGAGGGTCAGCGCCGCAATGACGCTGGACGCCCGCGGCGCGCGGCCATGACGCGGCGACATGGTCAAAAGCTCTGGCCAGCCAGCATGGCGAAGTGCTCGACGATCGGTCCCAACGCCAGCGCCGGGAAAAACGTCAGGCCGCCGACGATCAGCGTGACGCCGATCACCAGGCCGACGAACAGCGGCCCCGTCGTTGGCAGCGTCCCGGTCGAGGCGGGAACCGTGGTCTTCGCCGCCAGCGAGCCGGCGATGGCCAGCACCGGGATGATCAGCAGAAACCGCCCTGCCAGCATCGCGAGGCCAATGGCTATGTTGTAAAATGGCGTATTGGCGTTGAGACCGGCGAAGGCGCTGCCATTGTTATTGGAGCCAGATGTGAAGGCGTAGAGAATTTCGCTGAAGCCATGCGGCCCTGCATCCTGAATACTGCTCAGGCCGGCAGGGACCACGACAGCGATCGCCGTCAGCGCCAGAATGGCGAGCGATGGCCCGAGCATCGCGAGGATGCTCATTTTCACCTCTTTGGCTTCAATTTTCTTGCCCAGATACTCCGGCGTCCGCCCAACCATCAGGCCCGCGATGAACACCGCCAGAATGGCGAAGATCAGCACGCCATAGACGCCAGCCCCGATGCCGCCGAGCGGCGGAATTTGCATGTTGAACAGCGGAACCAGCCCGCCCAGCGGCGTCAAGCTGTCATGCATGGCGTTGACCGCGCCGGTGGAGGCCGACGTCGTCACCACAGCGAATAGCGATGACAGCGCCAGGCCAAACCGGACCTCCTTGCCTTCCATATTGCCGCCGGCGACGCCGAGCGCATGGACCAGCGGATTGCCGCTCGCCTCAGACCAGTAAACCAGCGCAACGCCGGCCAGGGCGATGGTCACAATGACGCTGAGCAGCACCCAGCCGTGCCGCTCCTTGCCGAGCATGCGGCCGAAAACATTGAGCATGGCGAAGGACACCGAGAAGATCGCCAGCAAATGCAGCAAATTGGTCAGCGCGGTGGGATTTTCGAACGGGTGCGCTGCATTGGCGTTGAAAAAACCGCCGCCATTGGTGCCCAGATGCTTGATGAACATCTGTGAAGCGACGGGACCCTGGGCGATGGTCTGCTGTGCGCCCTCAAGCGTGGTTGCGACAGTATAGGGGTTCAGGTTTTGCGGCACGCCCTGCCAGACAAGGACAAGCGCCCCGACGACACAGATTGGCAGCAGCACATAGAGCGTGCCCCGGGTGAGATCGACCCAGAAATTGCCAACTGTACTGGCGGAAGAACGGGCGAAGCCCCGGATGATCGCCATGGCGCCAGCCATGCCGACAGCGGCCGAGACGAAATTCTGCACCGTCATGCCGAGCATCTGGGTTAGATAGCTCATGGTGCTTTCGCCAGCATAGCCCTGCCAATTGGTGTTGGTCATGAAGCTGACGGCCGTGTTGAAGGATGACTCTGCGCCAACATTGCCAAGACCAGCCGGGTTAAGCGGCAGCAACGCCTGGCTGCGTTGCAGCAGATACAGCAACGCAAATCCTGCCAGATTGAACAGCAACATGGCGAAGAGATAGCCCGTCCAGTGCTGTTCCTGGCGCTGGTCGACCCCGGCGAGCCGATAAAGCCCGCGCTCCAGCGGCCCGAACACTGCGGACAGCAAAGTCCGCTCCCCTGCCATGACGCGGGTGATGTAGCCGCCCAGAGGCCTGATCATTGCCAGAGCAAGTGCAAGGACGATGAATATTTGAACAAGTCCGTTTGCAGTCATGATGATTTTTCCGGTCGACAGGAAGTCAGTTCTCCTGCGTCGTGCGCAGGTCCGGTCACTGCGGCTACCGCCCAGCGCCACCGCAGCGCGCGGGCTGCGGGGAGTGGACAGCCGGGCGCGCGGGATCGACTTGTCCGGACATCAGACGGCGCGCTGTAGCCAGTGGCGCCAGCGGCCCGCCTGCATCCGGCGTGAATGGCGCAGCTTCAGGATCCGTCGCCCCAAGTCAGCCCGTCGCGCGTCAAGGACGTCGCGTCACAGAGCGCCTTTGTGTTGAAGCTCAGGCGCTCAAACCAGACCGCGAAGATGCTGACGCGTCCGCGACCGGAAAGGCCCAGTCGCCGCATGGGCCCGACCAGCACCCAATGGGTCATGCTCATTGTATTCTGGCCACAGGCGATATCGCCGAAGATGCTGGCCCGGATTGGCGTAGGGAGCCGCCCTGTGCCAGCCGCAGCGGCATCTGCGGTCAACGGCTGCGTATAACCCTCGCGCCTAGAAGCGCTCAGGCCGCGCCAGCGCATAAAGCAGATAGGCTGAGACAAGCAGGGCGACCGCTGCGCCTGCCAAATAATCGGCGAACATTGGCGCGTTCCCTCAAAGTCGTTCACAGATGCGAACGTAAAAGGCCATCGCCATGAAGAAGCCGAGCCCGACCGCCAATAATAATACATCCAGCATAAGGTCCCCCGTTTCGCGGGTCGGAGCCCAGGCACATGCTGTGCGCTTGCGGCGCTCCGTCAGCGGGGACTATGGCGATGGACGGCATAAATTTGCGAGACGGGCGCGCTGCCGCCTGCATAAATAAGTCATAGGAATTGATGTCGTACTGGAATGCAGCGCGCCAACGCAATGGCGCCTTCGGAAGGCCCGGACGCCGCCTGAGCCTGACAGGATGTGAATGCGTCAGCAGCTTCGCAGGCTGACATGATCCGGCATGAGTCGGGCAGCCGTCGCCAGGGTGCGTTGAAGGTTACGGCGATGGCGCGAGGCGCTGCGGCGCCATGCCAACGGCGCCTGGCGCGCCTGCGTTACGATCAGTCGGTGGGCTGAGGGTGATACAGCCGTTGCGCTCGCTGGCTGAGCGGATCAGATGGGCGCAACGCGCCCGGCGTCCGCCCCGCGCGCAAGGTGCTCGCCGCCTTACAACATAAACGGGCGCAGCAAGCTGCGCCCTGAGCCGACACTCACGCGCCCCTGAACTGCGGCGGGCGCCGTTCGCGAAATGCGGCGACGCCTTCCACAAAGTCGTCGGTCGCAAAGGCAATGGATTGCGCCTGGGCTTCCTGCGCGAGGAAGCTGTCCAGCGACCCCTCATAGCCAGCGCGGATCATGGCTTTCGACAGGCCGAGGGCGCAGCCAGGGCCCGCGGCAAGGCTACGGGCCGCCGCCATCGCCTCATCCTGAAGCGCCTCTGGCGCGACCAGGCGCGAGGCGATGCCGATCTGGTAGGCCTCCTGGGCAGAGACCAGGCGGTTGGTCAGCAGGATGTCGCTGGCGCGCTGGTGGCCGACGGCCCGGGGCAAGGTGCGGGCGAGGCCGAGGTCCGGGGCCGCGCCGATGCCGACGAAGGCGCAGCGGAACACTGCCTTTTCACTGGCCAGCACCACATCGCCCATCATCGCCAGGCCGAAGCCCGCGCCGACCGCCGGTCCGTTCACCGCCATGACGATCGGCTTTTGCGCCGCCAGCAATAGCCGCACCCAGCGATGAAAGCTTTCCATATGCGCCAGCGTGCTGGCCGCCGGGCGAGCGCCCATGCCGCTGATGTCGCCTCCGGCGCAGAACGCCCGGCCGGCGCCGCTGACCAGCAGACAGCGGACCTCGGGATCGTTGGTGAGGGCGTGGGCCGCCTCGGCGAGATCAGCTGAAATCGCCGGGCTCAGCGCATTCATCGTCTCCGGCTCGTTCAGAACGAGGCTGAGCACCCCATCCATTTGTGTCGCAACCACCCCGGCCATGTATCTTCTCCCTGTTTATAGAGTCTTCACGCCCCGTTATCCGGCGTCGCCGCGCCAGCTTTTGCATCCGCCGCGCTGTCAGCGGGGCCTTCGTCTGGTGGCGACACGCGCTCTGGTCCGCCGCGCAACCCGTAAGCGACGAATTTGGCGTAGGTCCTGGCGGCGTCGCGGATGGCGCCGGAAGGGTCCGGACTGCGCGCCACATGTTGCGAATAGATGTAATCGCGCGCCGACATCAGCAGCAGCGCCAGGGTATCGAGCTCGCTCTCGTCATAGCCAGACAATTCTCCAGCGGCGTAGCTGCGGCCAAGCGCCTTGCGATAACGGGCGAGAATATTGCCGATGTGCCTGCGGTGACCATCAGGCGCGGCCACATGCGCTTCATGCAGCAGGCGGAAAAACCAGGGGTGTTCCTGGGCATAGGCGAAGAAGCCGAGCAGGCCACGGTGCTCCATCTCGACGATATCTGGCGCGCCGCGCACCCGTGACTGGATGACATCCAGCACCTCTTCGCCCTTCATCGGCAACAAGGCGTCGAACAAATCCTGACGGCTGTCGAAATAGGCGTAGAACGTGCCATGACCCAGCCCTGCCCGCTCCATGATGCGCGATATGGAAGCGTTGGCGTAGCCATATTCGCCAATGATCTCTGCGGCGGCCTGGCAGATGGCGGCGCGGGTGCGCTCGGATTTCTCCTGGCGGGTCAGGCGTGGCTTGCGGGGCTTCGACTGACGGCCAGCCTGGCTGACCTGCGCCTTTAGGGAAGCGGCGTCGGCTTCCACGAGCTGCGCCGCGGGGGCTTTGGAGGCGCGCGCCCGCACGGCGGACTTCTGGTTCATCGGCTCATTCATCCCGGTCGGCTCGCGCCGCGCTTTACCTGTCTGCGCCATTCATCCTGTCCGTCACCCTGGCCATGCAGACGATCCATCCCTGACCTTGACCCTGACCCCTGTGCCTTACGCGGCCAGAGTCCCAATTTATCCGCCAACTGCCGCCCAACCTGCGCCCGAGGCCTACCGCGCAAGGCTCATTCACGTCACACCCATTCACGTCACGCCCATTCACATCACGCCCATCTGGGCCAGCCATGAGAGCAGGTTGAGGTTTCTCTGCATCGGCGCGGCTCCCCTGCTCCACCAGGCGCGCGAACGCCAGTCAATCAAATGCTTCCATCTGATGACCGGGCGCTCAGGCGGAACCCGCCGACAATGGCCGCAGGCGGCGCTACGCTCTATGCCGCCAAATGGCGCGGCGGCGCAAATCCCCGTGGCGCCGCCGCCTGACGACTGGCGCCGTTTATGCGGGCGCCAGTGGTCATATTATCCCTTCACCAATGGGCAGGCGTTATCCGACAGTGGCCGGAACGCCTTGTCGCCAGGCACCTCGCCGGTGATCTCATAATAGTCCCACGGGCCCTTCGAGGCTGCGGGCGACTTCATTTTGGCGAGATAGACCTTGCGCAGCAAACGGCCATCCTCGCGCAGACGGGCGTCGTCCATGTAAAAATCCTTGACGGGATTCTTGCGCATCTCAGCCATCACCGCCGCCGGATCGGTGGTTCCGGTCGCCTTCACCGCCTTCAGATAATGGGTGACGGCGCTGTATACGCCGGCATGCGCCTCGGCTGGCATCACCTTGTTGCGCGCCATGAAGCGCTCGGAGAACTTACGCGCCTCGGGGTTCATGTCCCAGTACCACACGGATGAGAACTGGATGCCCTGCGCCATGGCCGGACCGAGGCCATGGGCGTCGGTGAGCAGGAAGGCGAGGGCGACCAACTGCTGGCGACCATCGGCGCCCAGACCGAATTCCTGCGCCTGCTTCACCGAATTGCTCAGATCGGCGACGGCGTTAAGGAAGGCGACCGCGTCAGCGCCAGAATTCTGCGCCTGGAGCAGGATCGACGAATAGTCCTGCAGACCTGGCGGATGGCGAACCGCGCCAACGATCGTGCCGCCACCCTCTTCGACAACCTTGGTGACGTCGCGCTGCATGGCGTGGCCGAAGGCCCAGTCCTGAATGATCAGGAACCACTTCTTCTTGCCTTCAGCGAGCAGGCGCTTGGGCAACGAATTGGCCCACATGTAGCTGTCCTGGCTCCACTGGGCGGTATTGGGCGAACAGGCCTTGCCGGTGAGATCAGAGCTCGAGGCGCCGACATTGATGGCGATCTTCTTGTGGCTCTCGACCAGTTCCTTCACCGCCAGCGCCACCGCAGATGCGCCAATGTCGGCGATCATGCTGACATTGTCCTGTTCGAACCAGCGGCGGGCGACGCCTGCGCCAATGTCGGCCTTGCTCTGGTGATCTGCGAACACCAGCTCGATCGGCTTGCCAAACATTTGGCCGCCAAAGTCCTCAATCGCCATGCGGGCGCCGTCGACGGAGCCCGCGCCAAGGCCAGACGACAGCACGCCCGACATATCGGTGAGCACGCCGATCTTCAGCGGCGTCGTCGGCGCTGCGGCCGGCTTGTCCTGGGCCAGCGCCTGCGGCGCTGCTGCGCCGAGCGCCAGCGCGCCGCTCATCATCATCGCGCCGAGCCAGGCGCCGATGCGCCGCCGTGGCGGGGTATTGCCGATACGCCGCCGTGGCGGCGCCGTGTTCAAGTGCCTGTTCATCCCCAATCGCTCCCTTCCCCACGGGCGCAACTCGTTGTGGTCGCCGCTCCGTCTGCCGCGCAGTGTCGAAAAACCCCATGGACATGTCAACCAAAACTGACTAGTGAATCGAAAATCGAATTTATAAATTGCTCCGGGCAACGGAGCGGGCATGGGGATGGAGATGAGCGCAACGCGCCTGCCGGAAAGCATTGCTGGAAAAACGATATTTGATCTGGTGGCGACGCAGGCTGACATGCGTCCGAACGCCCATGCACTGACCGCCGTCTCAGCCTTCGGCGGCGAGCATCGCCTCAGTTACCGCCAGTTGCGCCATGTCGCGACGCGCCTGGCCGATGGCCTGCGGCGCCAGGGCGTGATCAGGGGCGACCATGTCGGCGTCATGCTCGACAATGATGCGGGGCTGGAAGCCGCTGTCACCATGCTGGCGCTGCACCGGATCGGCGCTGTGGTCGTTCCGGTGAACACCCGCTTCGCTTTGGCTGAATTGCGCTATGTGCTCGGCAAGGCCCGCTGCTCAGCGCTGGTGTGCGCCGCAGCCCTCTGGCCAAAGGCGGCGACCACGGCTGTCGAACTGCCAGACCTGCGCCTGCTGGTCTGTGTGGGCGATCAGCCCGATGGCGCCGCTGCGCCACAGGCCGCTTGCGCCGACTGGCGCGCCGTCTGCCACAGTGGCGACGCCCAGGCGGGCGACTGGCCGCTCCTGTCGCCCGACGACATGTCAGAAATCCTGTTCACATCCGGGACCACCGCCCACCCCAAGGGCGCGGTGATGACCCATGGCCGCTCGCTGGCCGCCGCTTATGGCTTCGCCGCCGCCATGTCGCTCACCGAACATGACGTTTTTGGCAGCTTCTTCCCGTTCTTCACCACGGCGGCGCTGCATTGTGTGCTGCTGCCGTGCTGGTTCGCAGGATCGGCGGCGGTCGTCGATCCATGCCTCGACATCGAAGAGGTGCTGGCGCGCATGGCGCGCGAGAGGACGACGAAATACATCGGCGCCCCGGCGTTCTATATCTTCCTGCTTGAGGCTTATGACGCACGTCGCCACGACCTCTCAGGCATGACGATGTTTGACTATGGCGGCGCCGCCATGCCGGTCGAGGTCATCCGCAAGCTGGCGGAGGTGTTTCCGGCTATCGAGCTTCGCCAGACCTGGGGCATGACCGAAACCGGCCCCTCCGGCACGGTGCTGCTCGGCAAGGACGCCTTGCGCAAGGCCGGCGCGGTTGGCCAGCCGTGGGCGATGACCGAAATTCGTATTGTTGACGACCATGGCGCGCCGCTGCCTGTCGGGGCGACGGGCGAGGTGGCGGTGCGCAGCCCGGCGGTGATGCGCGAATATTATGACCAGCCTGAGCTGACCCGGGAAACCTTGCGTGATGGCTGGATGATGACCGGTGACATCGGTTTCATCGATGCGGAAGGTTATTTGCATCATCTTGATCGCAAGAAGGACATGATCATCCGGGGCGGCCACAACATTGGCTCGCTGGAGGTGGAGGAAGCGCTGTTCCAGCACCCCGCCATCCAGGATGTGGCCGTGGTGGCGGCGCCGCATCCGAGACTGGGCGAAGACATTCACGCCTTCATCGTGTTGCGGCAGGGCGCCGTCGCCTCGCCAGACGATCTCCGCGCCTTCTGCGTCGACCGGCTGGCCGATTACAAGATCCCACGTCGCATGACCTTTCTGGAGGACATGCCGCGCGGCCCCATGGGCAAGGTGCTCAAGCAGGATTTGCGGCGGCTGGCCCGGGAGGCCTCCGCCGGGATGTACGACGGCGCCACGGGCAGGGCCGCCTGAGCGCGGTTGCATCGCATGAAGCGCGCTCCGGACGCCAGGGCCCGGCGCGTCAGATCATGCGTCCACTCGGTAAGCACGGCGTGCGCCCTCGCGTCCGTGGCGCCGGGACGCATGGCGGGCGCCGGGCGCACGACACTGCGCAATTGCGCATGAAGCGCCTGCGAGGCGCAGCATATGAACTGGCGTCGATCGCCAGCGGGAGAGAAACGACATGAGGCAGCAGGATTACAGCGCCATCTCCATCAGCCGGCGCGGACGCATTCTAACCCTGACCATGAACCGGCCAGACAGCCTGAACGCGGTGAACGCCACGCTGCATGAGGAGCTGTCGCGGGTGTTCACCGACGCAGCCAGGGACCCGGATTCGGATATCGTCGTGCTGACTGGCGCCGGCAGGGCGTTCTGCGCCGGGGGCGACGTCGACTGGATGCAGGACGCCATCGACAATCCCGACAGCTTTGAGACCACCGTCTCCGAGGCCAAGGCGATCGTGTTTTCGCTGATCGACTGCGACAAGCCGACCATTGCGCGCATCAACGGCCCGGCGGTCGGCCTTGGCGCGACGCTGGCGCTGCTCTGCGACATCAGCTTCGCGGCGGAAAAGGCGATTATCGCCGATCCGCATGTCTCCATCGGCATGGTGGCCGGCGACGGCGGAGCCGTGATCTGGCCGCAGCTGATCGGCTTTGCCCGCGCCAAGGAGTTTCTGCTCACCGGCGACGCCGTGCCGGCGCCGCGCGCCGCCGAGATCGGCCTGATCAATCATTGCGTGCCAGCCGACGAGCTCGATGCGCGGGTCGACGCCTTCGCCGATCGCCTTGCCGGCGGGGCCCAGAAGGCGATCCGCTGGAGCAAGGTCACCACCAATATCGCCTTGCGTCAGCTGGCGACGGCGATGATGGACACCGGCCTCGCCTATGAGGCGCTGACCAATGTCAGCGCCGATCACCAGCGCCTCGTCAACGAATTTCGCGACAGGTCTGCTGCGCGCAAGAAGGGCTGATCATGGCGGGCTTGATCGATCTCAGCGGCCGGACCGCGCTGGTCACCGGCGCCGCCGGCGGCATTGGCCTCGCCATCTGCCATACCTTCGCCCAGCAGGGCGCCGATGTGGTGCTGGCCGATCGTGACCGCGACCGGCTGGATGCGGCGATGGCGGAGCTCACCGCCCGCCATCCTGGTCGCGGCTTCAGCGCCGTCACCGGCGACATTGGCGCGCCTGATGGCCCGGACGCCATCTGCGCCGACGCCCTGGTAAAGGCAGGCCGCATCGACGTGCTGGTCAATAACGCCGGCGTCGGCGAGCCCATCGTGCGGACCATTGACCAGGATCTCGACGCCTGGCAGCGGGTGATGGACATCAATCTGCGCGGCGTCTTTCTGATGTCGCGCGCGATCGGCCGCCACATTCTTGGCCGTTCAGGCTCTGGCGCCATCGTCAATATCGCCTCCATCGCCGGACTGATGGGCGTGCCGTCTTCCAATGCCTACGCCGTGTCGAAGGCCGGCGTGGCGCACCTCACCCGCACCCTCGCGTCCGAATGGGCGGGCAGAGGCCTGCGGGTTAACGCCATCGCCCCCGGCTATATCGAGACCGGTCTGGCGCTCGGCATGTTCGCCGACGTCGGCATCGATCGCAGCAGACTGGAAAAGCGCCTGCCCATGCGCCGCATGGGCGCGCCGGCGGAGATCGCCAGCGCCGTGGCCTTTCTGGCTTCCGACGCCGCGTCCTATGTCAGCGGCGTGGTGCTGCCCGTCGACGGCGGCTGGACCGGCTTCGGCGGCCCATGACGCGCCGCGCCGCCCATGGGGCCTGATGCCAGAACCCGATGAGCACGACTCATCGGGTTCTGGTCAAGCCCGTGCGGCGCCTGAGCCTGTCAGGATGCGGATGCGTCAGCATCTTCGCAGCCTTTTATGACGCGTCCCATTTTCCCCATGCCTGTTCCGGAGCTGTCATGACCACCCAGAGCATCGAACCTGCGCCCGCCGATGATGCGGCCGAACTGGCGGCACTGCGCCAGTCCGTCGCCCGGTTTATCGCGCGCGAAATTACCCCACACTATGACCAGTGGGAGCGTGACGGCGTCATGCCGCGCGCGTTATGGCGGAAGATGGGCGCAGCTGGCTTTCTGGGCTGCTGCCTGCCTGAGGCCTATGGCGGCTCGGGCGCCGGCATTCAGCATGCGCTGGCGATCATTGAGGAATTTGCCCGCGCCTTCGTCGCCTTGCCTGGGTTCTACACCCATTCCGAGATCATCGCGCCCTATCTGGTCCATTACGGAACGGACGAGCAGAAGCAGCGCTGGCTCCCCGGCTGCATCAGCGGCGAGGTGGTGCTGTCGATCGCCATGACCGAACCGGGCGCCGGCAGCGACCTGAAGGGCGTGCGCACCCTCGCGCGCCAGGATGGCGATGATTTCCTGATCAGCGGCCAGAAGACCTTCATCACCAACGGCCACCACGCCGATCTGGTCATCGTGCTGGCCTCCGTCGCCGGTGATCCGCCTGGCAAGAAAACGCTGTTCCTGGTGGAGCGCGACCGGCCTGGCTTCACGCGTGGACGTATCCTCGACAAGCTGGGCCAGAAGGCCCAGGACACGGCGGAGCTGTTCTTCGACGATGTCCGCGTGCCCGCCAGCAATATCCTTGGCCGTCGCGGCGAGGGCCTGCGCTATCTGATGGCGCAACTGGCGCGCGAACGTCTGATGATCGGCATGACCGCCGTCGCGGGGGCCGAGGCGGCGCTGGCGGAGACCATCGCTTACGCCAACCAGCGTCAGGCCTTTGGCCAGGCCATCAGCCAGTTCCAGCATCTGCGCTTCAAACTGGCGGAGATGAAGACCGATGTCGCCGTGGGGCGCGCCTTTCTGGAGCAATGCGTGACGCGCTTTGGCGCGGGCGAGATGCAGGCCGAGCACGCCGCCATGTGCAAATACTGGCTGACCGACATGGAGGCGCGGGTGCTCGACCAATGCGTCCAGATGCACGGCGGCTATGGCTTCATGCGCGAATACAAGGTGGCGCGCGCCTATGGCGACTCGCGCGGCCAGCGGATCTACGCCGGAACCAATGAAGTGATGAAGGAGATCATCGCCCGCACGCTGTGACCTTCCTCCTTGCAGGAGCAGGTGTCGTCGGTGGATGGGCAGGCCCGTGCGGGCCTGGGCTTTGCAGCGAGCCGATGCGTCAGCCTCTGTGCTGCCTGATGGGAGCAGGACGGCATCCATCACGGCGCCCGGCCACATCCCGGCGGTGTGGTCCGCCCGGGACGCCAGCGCCAGGGCAAAGCCAGGCGCTGCTGGCGCCCCTCGCGCCAGTCCTGCGCGCCAGTCCTGCGCGCGGGCCAAGGCTGGCGCCCAAACACGGCGCCAGCAGCAGCCATGACGCCCGCTCACGGGCGCATGAACCAGCATGAATGGGGAAACGCCATGACATTATTGAAGCGACACGTGTTCACCACGCTGGCCATCGCCGGCGGCCTGTGCGGCGCGCTGCTCGGCGCAGGCGCCGCGCCGGCTGTGGCCCAGAGCAATGGGGTTACCGCCACCGAGATCCGGCTGGGCAATACAGCGCCCTACAGCGGCCCGGCCTCCGCCTATGGCACCATCGCCAAGGCGGCGATCGCCTATTTCGACATGGTCAATGAGCGCGGCGGCGTGCATGGCCGCAAGGTGCGGATCATTTCGCTCGATGACGCCTTTACGCCGCCAAAGGCCATCGAACAGACCCGCAAGCTGGTGGAAGGCGAGGACGTGCTGGCGATTTTCCTGCCGATCGGCACGCCGACCTCCGCCGCAACCCAGGCATGGCTCAACGGCAAGAAAGTGCCGCAGATCTTCGTGTCGTCCGGGGCGTCGCGCTGGAACCAGCCGAAGAAATTCCCGTGGACCTTCGCCTGGAACGTCGATTACCTCACCGAAGGCCAGATCTACGCCAAATACATCCTCGACACGGTCAAGGATCCGAAAATCGGCGTGCTCTACCAGAATGATGACTACGGCAAGGACATCCTGCAGGGTCTGCGCGACGGCCTCGGCGCACGCAAGGACGCCATTGTCGAGGCGATCGCCTACGAACTCTCCGACGCGACAGTGGATTCGCAGATTTCGCGCCTGCGCAGCGCCGGCGCCAATGTATTCATCAGCGCCACCACGCCAAAATTCGCCGCCCAGTCGATCCGCGCCGTCGACGCGCTGGGCTGGAAGCCCGTCTTTATCGTGCCCAGCGTATCCAATTCGGTCGATCCGGTGCTGACCGGGGCCGGGCTCGACAAATCCGTCGGCATTATCTCGACGTCCTACGTCAAGCAGCCGACCGATCCGCAATGGAAGGACAGCGCCGACTACAAGGCGTGGGACGCCTTCATGAACAAATACTATCCGTCAGGCGCCAAGAACGACTGGCTGAATGCCTATGCTTACGGCATGGCCTACGCCATGGAGCAGGCGCTGCGCGCCGCCGGCCCCAATCCGACCCGCGAAAAGCTGGTCGAAGCGCTGCACGGCATGCGCAACCTGGAAGTGCCCATGCTGCTGCCTGGCGTGACGGCGACCATCACTCCGGATGACCACGGCCCGCTGAAAGCCATGCAGATGATGCGCTTCAATGGCAAATCGTGGGAATCCATCGGCGGGCTGGTGTCGGCGCGCTGACAGGTCACGGATGACAAGCGGCGAGAAGGCGCAAACATGCGCCGCCTCGCCGCCCCGTTCAGAACGGCGCCAGCAGGCGCAGGGCGGCGCTGTTGCTGGAGATGCGGTGGGCGAATTCGCCGTCGTATTGCAGGCGCAGTTCGACGCCGTTGTGGCTGGCCAGCTGGAGCCCGGCAGAGAGGCGGGCAACGGCGCCGGAGGCTGGCAGGCGGGTGCTGAACTGGCCGACGCCAGCAGGCGCGCCCAGCAGCCGGCCATCGGCCTTCCAGCCGTCGCCGCTCAGGAACGCCACGCCAGCCGAAGCATAGGGCCGCAGCGACCAGCCATTGTCGAGCGCGACGCGCCCGCCAATTTCCAGCGAGGGCGCGGCGGAGAAGGTCAGTTGCTCGCCGCCATGCATGGCCAGCGCCAGAATGTTGGCGCTGCGCTCGCGATAGCCCGGCGTGCGGGTGAAGATGGCGTCGAGATCGACGAAAGGCTTCAGGTAAAACGCCTCGCCGCCCCAATGGTAGGCGACGCGCAATCGTGCCGACGCGCCGAACGCTTCCACATTGCTGCGCGGCGCATCGGCAAAGCCGCCAATAGTGATGCGGCGCATCAGATCGAAGCTGCCATAGCCCGCTGACAGCGCGCCGGAGAACGTCCAGGGACCGCGTTCATGCTTCAGCGTCGCGCCGACAAAGCCGCTGTCGCCTTCGCCGCTCACGCGCAGATCCTTGCCGCGCAGCCACGACCGCTCATAGCCAGCTGACAGACCTAGGAACCAGCCGTCGCGCACCTGCTTCTGGACGCCCGCCTGGGCCATGACGGAATCATGGGTGAAGGCGGCGATGCCGCCGCCGCTGCGCTGGCCGGTGTGGCGGCCATTTACCTGGCCCCAGACGCAATCGCTCTCGCGCACCCCGCGCGCCGCGCTGAACACCGGACAGCTCATCAGCGAGGCGCCGAAGCGCGACAGCCCGGCCTGCATATGCGCGGCGGGCGCCAGCGCCACGCCCGGCGACATGTCGCTGAGCTGGCTGGCATAGGCGCCGCCGCCGGCCTGCGCCGCTCCCTGCAGACCGGCGAACAGCACGCCGAAGGCGTCGGTGCCGCCAGCGTTCCAGATCTGCTGCAAATGGTTGGCCACCGCCGTCTGGCTGGCCCCAAGCCCCATGCCCGGCGCGGCGAAACGGGCGTCCGCCACCCGCAGCCGGTAGGTATCGCCATCCCGATCGAGGCCATAAGTGAACACCGGTGAGCCTGGAACCGTGAGCGCGCCGCTGTGCGCCCCGGCGATGCTCAGCACCGCCATGCTGCGGTCAGGCCGCAACGACAACGGCCGCACCTCGAGCACGCCATTGAGCGCGCCGTCGCCCGAGACGACGAGGTGATCCGCGCGCCAGCTGTTGAAGTCGGCGTCGGCGACCAACGCGCCTTCCGCCCCCTGGGCGAAGTCACCGGACAGCGCGGTGACGGCAAGGCGGCCATCGGCGCCCACATACAGCCGCCCGTCATTGACCACATGGCTCACATAGCGCGCGGCGTCGCGCATGACGCCGCGATTGTGCACGCGGCCTGCCGTTGCGCCATCCGCCGTGCGCAACAGGACATCGCCGCTGATCAGGCCGGCATTGGCGACATTGGCGGTCGCCTCCTCCACCGAGGTGACGCCGCTGTCGTAGCGCAGCGCCACATTATTGGCGCTGGAGACGGCGCCTGTGCTGGCGATGCTGATCTGGTTCATGGCGCCGCCGGCAATCCACACGCCCGCGCCCTGATCGCCCGAGCCGCCGCTGACCTCGCCGCCGATAGCGACAGTCACCGCGCCCGCGCCGCTGGCCCCGGCGCTCTGGGCGAAGATGCCAACCGAATTGGCCCCGCCAGCGCTGATCTGCCCCTGCTGGTTGACGCTGACCGCGCCGCCAGCGCCATAGGCCGAACTGCCGCCGGCAAAGCCGGCGATGATCGCGCCGCCGCCTGCAGCCCCCGACAGGCCGCCGCCGCCGCCGACTGACTGGGCGATGAGGCCGAACGCATTGGGGCCTACCGTGATGATCGTGCCGTCGACCGATACCGACACGGCGCCGCCTGAGCCATTGCCGCCGCCGGCGCCGCCATCCTGGCTATTGGCGCCGGTGGGCGTGATGTTGAAGGTTCCTGCCGCCAGATCCCCGGCGATGCCGCCGCCGCCGCCAATCGACTGGGCGATGACCGCATGGGCGCCGGCGCCATAGGTGTAGGCGTAGGTGTCTGCGGTCAACGCCACGTTCACCGCCCCGCCATTGCCCTGGGCGCCCGAGCCGCCGCCCAGCGACAGGCTGGCGACATTGCTGGCCGGGCCGGTGATGGCGAGCCCGCCGCCCCCGCCAATCGACTGGGCGATGACCGCCGAGGCGCGGTCGCCAGCGGTGACCGCCCTCAGCCCCATGGACAAATTAATCTCCCCGCCATTGCCATTGGCCCCGGCGCCGCCGCCCAGGGTGACGTCGATGGAATGGCTGCCCGGGGTTTTTGAGGCGGTGGCGTTGCCGGTGGCGCCAATGCCGCCGCCGCCGCCAATCGACTGGGCGATCAGCCCATGGGCGCTGTCGCCCGCCGTCGTCACATTCAGCCAGGCGCCCGCGCCCGCCATGCCGATGGCGCCGCCATCGCCAGCGGCGCCGCCCGCGCCGCCCATGGCGCCGCCAACGGTGAGATTGCCCGTCGCCTGATCCGAGCCATCGCCGCCCTGGCCGCCGCCGCCGCCGATGCTTTGCAGCACCACGCCGTGGGCCGCATAGCCGAGGGTGTTGGTCTGCACATTGGCGCTGTCGTCAAACATCACGCTGATGGCGCCGCCATTGCCGGCGACGCCGCCGCGACCGCCAATCGCCACATCGACATTGGCCTGCACCTTGCTGCCCGAGGTGGCTGAGGAGCCGCCAGCGCCGCCGCCGCCGCCAATCGACTGCGCCACAATGGCGTCGGCGTAATCGCCAGACGTTGCAATCTGGCCGGCGTGGTAGAGATTGATGTCGCCGCCATGGCCGCCAGCGCCGCCGCGACCGCCCACCGCCACTGAGAGGGTGTAGACATTGCCGCTATCGTCGCGGCGCGCGTTATTATCCATGGCGTTGCCGATGCGGTCGAGGATCGGATAGGACGCCGCGTCGGCGCCGATCGAACCACCCAGGCCACCGCCGCCGCCGATCGATTGCGCCACAATGCCATCGGCGTCGCCGCCACGGGTGCTGATGACGCCGCTGCTGGCGATGGACACGATGTCGCCGTCGCCGCCGCTACCGCCGCTCTGACCGACGCTGACCGACAGCCGGCCTTCGAGACTGCTGGCCCCGGCGGCGACAAACAGTGTGCCGCCCTGGGCGGTTCCCCCGCCGCCGCCAAGCGACTGGGCGACGAGGCCACGCGCGCCGGAGCCGTAGGTCTGCACCAGATGCCCGGCATATTGCGTCAGATACACCGCGCCGCCGTCGCCGCCATCGCCGCCGGCGCCGCCGACGCCGACCTCCGCCTTGACCGCCACCGCGCCGCCAATGGCGTAGGGATTGCTGTCGCCGATGCCGCCATTGCCGCCGCCGCCGCCAATCGACTGGGCGAGAACGGCGTTGGCCTGATCGCCATAGGTGCGGATGGCGGAGGGGCCAGCCAGCAGGCCTCCGCCTGACGTCACATCGGCATTGCTGTGGCCTGCTTCGCCGAGGGTGACGCTCACCGCGCCGCCATGGCCGCCGCCCATGAAATTGAAGGCCTCGCCAAGGATGGCGGAGGCGGCGCCGCCGCCGAGCGCTATGCTGGCGGTCATCTCCGCGGTGTCGCCATCGCCGATGGTGGTGGCGAGGGTTGAGGAATCGCCGCCATTGCCGCCGCCGCCGCCCACCGATTGGGCGATCACGCCATGGGCGCCGTCGCCCAGCGTTGTCAGCGAGAAGCCGTTGGTGAGGTTGAGGCCGACCGTGCCGCCGTCGCCGCCGCCGCCGCCATTGCCGCCCACCGCGGCGAGAAAATTGAAGGCGAGCGAGACGCCCTCCCCGGTCGGCACGGCCACCACCATGTCGGAGGCGCTGACCCCGCCGCCATTGCCGCCGCCGCCGCCTATCGACTGCGCCACCACGCCAAAAGCGTCGGTGGGCGCAAACTGCGCCGGATTGACGTTCTGTGGCGGAAGGCCGGTGACCAGCTGGCCGCCGCTGAGCGCCACCGTGACGTCGCCGCCATGGCCGCCGCCGCCGCCCGCGCCGCCAATAAAGGCGCCGGCGTTAAAGCCGATGGTGAGGTCGTAATAGGACGCCGCGCCGCCCGTGCCGCCGCCGCCGCCCACCGACTGGGCCAAAACGCCGATGGCGCGGGCGCCGCTGGTGGCGATCTGCGCATCGGACTGGACCACCGACACCGCCCCACCCGCGCCGCCGCCGGCCCCAGCGCCGCCGATCTGCAAGGCGAGGAAGGAGAGCAACGACACATTGCTGGCGCTGCCGCCGCTGCCGCCGCCGCCGCCAATCGACTGGGCGATAATCCCCGCTGCGTAATCGCCGAAGGTGGTGATCTGGGTGGTCGAGGCGGCGGGCGGCGGCAATGGTCCGCCGCTGCTGTAACAGGCGCCGCCGCCACTATTGTCGACGCACACCGCGCCGCCATTGCCGGCCCCCGCCGCCGCGCCGCCGATGCCGAGCGAGGCCAGGGCCGATATGGTCATGACGTCGCCGCCATTGCCGCCGCCGCCGCCAACGGAATGGGCCAGCACGCCGTGGGCGGCTGTGCCGGAGGAGGTGATCTGGCTGATCGCGGTGATCTGCACCGCGCCGCCATCGCCGCCCGCCTGGCCGCTGCCGCCGACGCCGGCGATGCCCTTCGCATCGCCGCCCGAGCCGCCGCCACCGCCGACCGATTGCCCCAGCAGGCCGATGGCGGCGGCGCCGGCGGTGACGATCTGTCCGCGATTATCAATAGTCACCGCGCCGCCTGCCGAAGCGGCCGAGCCGGCGGCGGCGCCGCCAATGCTGAGCAGGCCGGTGGATGCGCCAGCGGCGCCGCCGCCGCCGCCGATCGACTGGCCGACCACCCCATGCGCCGCATAGCCTGCGGTGGTCACCACGCCGCTATTGGCGATCGACACCGTCCCGGGCGTGCCGCCGCCCGCGCCATCGCCGCCAAGCGCCACAAATTTGCTGGTGTCGGCGCCGCCGGCGCCGCCGCTGCCGGCGATCGACTGGCCCAGCAGGCCGTAGGCGTGATCGCCCTGGGTCGTAACCTGGCCCTGGGTTTGCAGCAGCACGTCGCCGCCATTGCCGCCATTGCCGCCATTGCCGCCCTGACCGCCAAGCACGGCGACGAAATCAGCGCCAGTGCCACCGCCGCCGCCAACCGCATGGGCGGCGACACCGGTCGCATAGGCGCCGCTGGTGGCGATGGTGGAGCCGCTGAAGGTGGTGACGGTGACGGCGCCGGCATCGCCGCCCTGACCGCCGCCGCCGCCCTCGCCCGCCAGGGCGTCGCCGTCGCCGCCATCACCGCCGCTGCCGCCGATCGACTGGGCGAGCACCCCGAACATGCTGTCGCCGGAGGTTTGCAGGCGGGCGCCGCCCTGCAACGTCACCTGCACGCCGCCGCCGTGGCCGCCCTGGCCGCCGGTGTGATCCTTTGTGGGCCCGGTTCCGCCTGCGCCGCCGAGGCTGAGCGCCCGCACCGCGCCGCCATAGGACCCGGCGGGTTGCGCGACAAAGGTCAGGTCGACCGCGCCAGAGACGGTGACCGTCACGCCGCCGCCCGCGCCGCCGTCGCCGCCCGGGTCGCTGTCATCATGGGAGGCCAGCCCTTCGCCGCCCATGCTGACGCCGCTCAGGCAGAAGAAGCTTTCCCCTGAGCTGGCGTTCCACCACGCGGAAATCTGGCCTGTATGGCTGATGCTGACCGCGCCGCCTGAGCCGGCGTCGCCATTGTCGGCGCCGCCCATGCCGCCGGCAGAGAGGGCGAGCGCGCCCGCCCCATCGAACAGCCCGGTCATCGGCGCCGCCTGGGAGCCCATGGTGATCACGCCGTCGCTGAGCAGGGTGACCGCGCCGCCGTCGCCTCCGGCGCCGCCGTGCTGGTCGCCGAAGATGCTATTGTTTTGAGCGCCGCCAATGCCGCCGATGCTGGCCGCCACCAGGCCGCTCGCCCCGGCAAAGTCGATACTGGTCCAGCCGCCATAACTGCCTGACAGGGTCAGCGTCGCGCCTGCGGCGTGGGAGAGCCACACGGCGCCGCCTGCGCCGCCGTCGCCGCCGTTGGAGTTGTTATTGTCATTGTCGTCATCGCCGTCGCCGCCATGGGATAGCGCCATGATGCCGGCGGCCAGCCCGCCGCCGCCGCCCAGCTGGACGGAGACATCGCCATAATTGGCCACGCTCGCCGCACTGCCCACGCCCCCAGCGCTGTTATCGTGCCCGGCCCCGCCAGTCGTCTGGAAGTGCAGCGCGCCGGTGGGAAAGGTGTAAACCGACGATGTGACGTCAAACGCGCCGTAATTGTAGGCAGTGAGCGCCGGCGCCGTGCCTCCCGGTTGCGAGCTTGAGGAACTGTCCTCGCCTTCCAGCAGCACTATTTGCTGGTCTGAGCCCCCTCCGGTCAGGGTGCAGACCACCGGATCGCCAGATGCGCAATAGCTGGGCGTGTCGGCGATAGCCGGCGCCATCAGCGCCAGACAGGAGGCGGTGGACAGCAGCACCAGACGTTGCAGGCGGCGATGGCCACGGCCCATCCCGGCGTGATCTGGCCCGAGGGTCGGAGCGCCGACCGCGCGTCCCGGCTCCTGGCGATGTGCAACACCCGTCATGGCCGGAGCCTCCCTGCATGTCAGGACCGGCGCGTGGCGGATCCGGCGGCAGGATGACACAGCTGGCGACCAGGCATGCCAAAGTGTGATGCAGCTCCATCGACTTGATCAACAGTTTCATCGAAAAAGATTTTTTGTCCTGGTGTCGCCGCTGACTGCCTGCTGCGATGGAACTGCTTGACCCCATGCGCCGGAATGCCTGAGGAGCCTGACTGTCGTTGACCAGGATGGCGCCACGATGCATGGCCTAAGGGCGTCAAGACTTCAACGCAACGCCCGTCACAGGTCGAGGCTGTTTGTGGCGCATCGATTAGCGCGGCGCCAAAGCGTGTCCCGTTGTCCTGGGACCGGAAGGCGCCCTGAGCCTCACGCACCGGCGTCGCCCCGCCCCTCCCCATCACCCAACATCTGCGCAATGGCGGCGCTCGCGAGGCGCGCGGTGGCGGCGAGGCGGGACGCGTCGTGGCCATTGCGGGCCATGGCTGACATGCCGGCGAGGGTGACGCTGAGGTAATCGGTCACGCTATCGGCCTGTTGCGGGCAGCGGGCGCCGATGAAGGCGTGCAGACGCGCCGTCGCCACCGCCTGGGCGGCCCTTGCGGCAGCGCGCGCCTCGGCGTCCTGACAGTGCGCCGCTTCCAGCACGAGGCAACCGCCGCCCTGGGTCGCAGAAAGGCGTTGCGCGGCGCCAGCGGCGTCAACAAGAGCTGTCGTCGCCGCACTTTCCATGGGGCCTGCGGGCGCATTTGCTGATCGCCCCGCCGCCGATGCGGCGGCGTTTGCATCACTGCCCATCGCCCCTGCGTGCTTCAACGCAGTGGCGTCGGGCCTGTCACCGGCCACAGCATCGTCCCCTGCGCGCAGCGCCTCCATGTCCCCGCTGACGGGGGGCGCGGCGTAGCGGCTTGCGGCATCCTCGAGCACCGCGGCGAGGCACGCGGCCACCGGCCTGTCGGGCCGCAGGAGTTGATCAAGCGGGATCGCGTCCTGGGCGCCATAACGCGCCAGCACCCGGTCGAACAGGCCAAGCTTGCTGCCATAAGCGGCGTAAAAACTCGGCGGGTTGACGCCAAGCGCCTCGGTCATTTCGGCGACGCCAAGCCCATCATAGCCCCTTGCGTGGAACAGCCGCTGGGCCGTGGACAGGGCGCGCTCCGCGTCAAAACGTCGGGGGCGACCGCGCGGTCGCGATATTTTTGTATCGGACACTACAATTATCCTTGAACCAGCTGCCTCAGGCATTATGTAGCGATCACTAGGTTAATGCTCAAGGATGCAGTTCATGACAAATTTCTCAGGCAAGAAGGCGCTGGTGCTGGGCGGCAGTCGCGGTATTGGCGCGGCGATCGTCCGGCGCCTCGCCGCCGATGGCGCCAGCGTGACGTTCAGCTACAGCGGCTCGCCCCAGGCGGCGGCCGAGGGCGCGGCGGCGACCGGCGCGGAGGCGCGCGCCGCCGACAGCGCCGACCGTGACGCGGTCATCGCTCCGCGACGCCGGCCCACTCGATATCCTGGTGGTCAACGCTGGCATTGGCGTATTCGGCGATGCGCTGGAGCTTGATCCGGATCAGGTGGACCGGCTGTTCGCCATCAACATCCACGCCCCCTATCACGCCGCCGTCGAGGCGGCGCGGCGCATGGCGCCGGGCGGGCGCATTATCATTATCGGCTCGGTCAATGGCGACCGCATGCCGCTGCCGGGCATGGCGGCCTACGCGCTGAGCAAGTCGGCGCTACAGGGCTTGGCGCGCGGCCTGGCCAGGGACTTTGGTCCGCGCGGGCTCACCGTCAATGTGGTGCAACCTGGACCGATCGACACTGACGCCAACCCGGCCGATGGCCCGATGAAGGACGTCATGCACGGCTTCATGGCCATCAAGCGCCATGGCCACGTCGATGAGGTGGCCGCGATGACCGCCTGGCTGGCCCGGCCCGAGGCCGGTTTCGTCACCGGGGCCATGCATACCATAGATGGCGGTTTCGGCGCCTGAGCGTTTCAGCGTGCCGATGCGTTAGCATTTCGGCATCCGGTTATGAGCCTTGCAGGTCGCGGATGCCTCAGCATTGTCGCGGCCTGACAGGAGGTCGCCGGAACGACGCTCTCAACACATCAGGCCGGGCGGTGGTGATCCGCCCGGCCTGCGATAGTCAAAGTCGCAGGGCCACGCCGCCGCCGTGAACCGGCGGGCTGGCGATGGCCGGCGCCTCACATGCGCTCAATGATGATCGCAGGCGCCATGCCGCCGCCGGCGCACATGGTGACGAGGCCGCGCTTCAGATCGCGGCGCTCCAGCTCATCGAGCACGGTGCCAATCAGCATGGCGCCGGTGGCGCCGATCGGGTGGCCCAGCGCCATGGCGCCGCCGTTCACATTGACCTTGTCGCGATCGAGCTTGAGGTCGCGGATGAACTTCTCCGCCACGACCGCGAAGGCCTCATTGATCTCGAACAGGTCGATGTCGTCAGTGGTCAGGCCGGCCTTGGCCAGCACGCGGCGCGCCGCCGGCACCGGGGCGTTGAGCATCAGCGTCGGGTCATCGCCCATATTGGCCATGGCCACCACGCGGGCGCGCGGCTTCATGCCATGCGCCCTGGCATATTCCGGGTTAGCCAGCAGGATCGCCGCGGCGCCGTCGACCACGCCGGAGGAATTGCCCGGATGGTGAATCGGCTTGATATCGAGGCCCGGATACTTTTGCAGGATCAGGCTACGATAGGTCACGCCGGTGTCGTCCACCGCCACATCGGCCAGCGCCTCAAACGACGGCTTCAGCGCCGCGAGGCCCTCGAGCGTGGTGCTGGGGCGCGGGAACTCTTCCCGGTCGAGGGCGATCGAGCCATCCTGGCGGCGCACCGGCACGAGGGACTTGTCGAAGCGGCCTTCCTTGATGGCGATGTCAGCGCGACGCTGGCTCTCCAGCGCGAGGCGATCGGTGTCCTCGCGGGTGATGCCTTCAAGCGAGGCGATGGCGTCGGCGCAGACGCCCTGGTTTGACTGCGGGTGCAGGGCGCGCAGCTCCAGATTGCCGCGGTCCATGACCGGCGGACCATCGCTCGGGCCGCGCCGCACCGGCATCGACATCATTTCGCAGCCGCCGGCCACCACCAGATCGCCGAGGCCCGACATCACCGTCGCCGCGCCAAAATTCACGGCGCTGATGCCGGAGCCGCAGAAGCGGTCGAGGGTCACGCCGCTGCTGGTGACGTCATAGCCGGCGGTGAGCGCCGACATGCGGCCCAGATCGCCGCCCTGCGGGCCAACCTGGGCGCTGGTGCCCCAGATCACGTCGCTGACGTCGGCGGTGTTGAAGCCGTTGCGCTCGACCAGCGCCTTCAGCACCGTGGCGCCCAGATGCTGCGGGTGGATTTCGGACAGGGCGCCCTTGGGGTATTTGCCGACGCCGCGCGGGGTGCGGCAGGCGTCGATGATCCAGGCTTCAGTCATGGCGTTCCTCTGGTGTTTCCTCAGCCGGCGCCGGTCGGCGCCTGGTTATTTGAACCGGCGTGGGCTTTGGCGGCGACCGGAAAGCAAAAGCGCTGACTGCGCCGCTACTCCGGGCCATGCAAAAACTCCACCCCGCATCAGGCAACAGATAAGCGCTCCGCACGGCAAACCGCCAGAGGCGGCGCGCCCTTGCACACATGCGCTGGATGCATGCGGCGCCCCGCGACCGTCTGCTCAGGCCACGAGCCTGATCCAGATCACCGCCAGCACTGTGCAGACGACAGAGACCGGCACGCCGGCTCGCGCGAACTCGCCAAACGAAATCGTCACGCCCTTGCGCGCCGCCTGCTCGACCACAATGATGCCGGCGAGGCTGCCAAACACAATCAGATTGCTGAAAAAGCCCGTGCCCAGCGCCAGCGCCGCGCCGAGGGCCGACGGGTCGCCGCCATGCAGGTAAGGCGCCAGCAGCATCACCGCCGGATTATTGCCGACGATATTGCTGAGCACGCCGCCGACCAGCAGCAGGGTCTCGGGATCGTGCAGATTGACGCCAGCGTCGCGCAGCGCGCCGAGCAAGTGCTGGGGCTCACCAGTGGCGGCGAAGGCGGCGTTGACGACGAACAGGCCCATGATCAGCAGCAACAGATTGCCATCCACCTGCTCCAGCATGTCATGCGAGGAAATGCTGCGGCTGATCAGCAGAACGCCGGCGCCGGTGAGCGCAATCAGCTCGCGCGGCCAGTCGCTGAGGATGAAGGCGAGGACAACCGCAGCCGTGACCAGCGCGGCCTTGACCACCTCGGCGACATTGAGCGGCGGCGCCGGCTTTGCCGCTGCGTTTTGGCCGGCGGCGGCGTTCGCCGCCAGCTGCCAGCGGTTGCGATACATCAGCGCCAGCACGCCCCAGATCAGCGGCAGCGACAGCAGCGCCGGCAGGCCGGCGAGGCGCAAAAAGCCGTTGAACGACAGGCCAAGCTCCTGGGCGATGATCATGTTCTGCGGGCTGCCGATCAGCACGCCTGCCGCGCCCGCATTGGCGGCGAAACAGAAGCCGAGCAGGAAGGGGATCGGATTGAGCCCACGCGACAGGGTGATCGACACCAATAGCGGCGTCATCGCCACCACCACCACGTCATTGGTCAGCAGCGCCGACATGGCGCCGCTGACGCCGATCATCGCGGCGAGCAGCACGGGCGGGCTCACCGGCAGGGTGGCGACCTTGCGCGCCAGCCATTCATACAGCCCGGCCGTGGCGAAGGCCGCCGACACCACCATCAGGCCGAACAGCATGCCGATGGTGCTGTAGCTGATGGCATCCCAGGCCGCCTTGGGCGTCATGTCGCCGAAGGTCATCAGGGCGAGCGCGCCGACGATGGCGGCGCCGGTGCGATCAACGCGGAAGCCCGGCAGTTTGCCGAAGGCCATGGCGACATACACGAGAAGGAAGATGAGAAGAGTCGTCGACACTGTGCCCCCTGCCCCCAGCCTGAACGCGGGACCCTGGCGGCGTCGTCAGATCGACCAGAACCGGATTGACTGGGGCGTTGCGCCGGCGACGGCCGGCTACGTCCCTATTGGCGCAAGGCGGGCCGCGACGCAAAGACTTTGGCTCGGCGGTAAAACTGCCGCCGCAGCCTGACGGACCAGTCCTGGGCCCGGGCGGCGGCCAAACGGCGAACGGCCCGCCTGGAAAGCGGGCCGTTCTGAGCATGGGATTTATGGCAGGCGCCTGCCTTCAGCGCTGGCGCGCCCGTCAGCGAAGGTCCGCGATCAGAGATTGATCTCGTAGCGGCCGACCACCATGTGGTGCACCTCGTCCGGACCATCGGCGAAGCGCAGGTGGCGCACGTCGGTGTAGAGCTCCGACAGCGGGAACCATTGCGACACGCCGGCGGCGCCGTGGATCTGCATGGCCTGGTCGATGATGCGGCAGGCCTTTTCCGGCACCATGGCCTTGACCATGGAGACCCAGACGCGGGCTTCCTTGTTGCCCAGCACGTCCATGGCCTTGGCCGCCTTCAGCACCATCAGGCGCATCGCTTCGATCTCGATCCGGGCGCGGGAGATGTGCTCAAGATTGGCGCCGAGATTGGCCAGCTTCTGGCCGAAGGCGGTGCGCGAATTGCCGCGCTCGACCATCAGATCCAGCGCCTTCTCGGCCTTGCCGATGGTGCGCATGCAGTGATGGATGCGGCCTGGGCCAAGGCGGACCTGCGAGATCTCAAAGCCACGGCCTTCGCCGAGCAGCATGTTCTCCTTGGGCACCCGCACATTGTTGAAGCGGATGTGCATGTGGCCGCGCGGCGCGTGGTCGTGGCCGAACACCTCCATCGGGCCAACGATCTCGACGCCGGGCGCGTCGATAGGCACCAGGATCTGCGACTGCTGCTTCGAAGGCGGCGCGTCCGGGCTGGTCTTGACCATGGTGATCATGATCTTGCAGCGCGGGTCGCCAGCGCCCGAGATATAGAACTTCTCGCCGTTGATCACCCATTCGTCGCCCTCAAGCACCGCGGATGTGCTGACGTTCTTGGCGTCGGAGGAGGCGACGTTCGGCTCGGTCATGGCGTAAGCGGAGCGGATTTCGCCATTGAGCAGCGGCTCCAGCCACTGCTTCTTCTGCTCGGGCGTGCCGACACGCTCCAGCACTTCCATATTGCCGGTATCCGGGGCGGAGCAGTTCATCACCTCAGAGGCCAGCGGGCTCTTGCCGAGTTCGGCGGCGATGTAGGCGTAGTCGAGATTGCTCAGGCCCTCGCCGGTCTCGGCGTCCGGCAGGAAGAAGTTCCACAGCCCCTCGGCCTTGGCCTTGTCCTTGGCCTGCTGCAACAGTTCGAGCTGACCCGGCGCGAAGCTCCAGCGATCGGTCTTGGTGTCTTCGAGCTTGAAATACTCGACCGAAATGGGATCGACCACGTCGCGGATGAAGCGACGGACGTGATCGTACAGCGGCCGCGCCTTGTCGGACATGCGCAGATCGTTGAGTTCGCTGTCAGGCGCCAGGTTGAAGGGGGTCTGCCGCGGGGTATAGACGTGAGTGCTCTTCAAGTTTCCTCTCCTCTTATTGTTGTGTGGGCGACCCGCTTTTTGGCCGCGCCTGGGGCTGTACCGTAGCACGCCCCTGGGCCGCTGCAGGCTGGCGCTAACACGCACAAGGCGCCGACCTTGCGCCGACGCCCGCTCTCATTCCTTTATAAGATATAATTTATGAACAGCGTGAGACGGTCAATGGCGATCACCGCCTGAAGCCGCGCCCGTCAATGCGGCGAACGCATGACTGGCTGCGTGAGGGGCCATATGACTGCTCGCCTCGCCGCAGCCCTGCTCCGCAACGCCGGACAAGCTCGTGCGGCGAGCGGGCGTTTCAGGTCGCGGATGCGTCAGCATGTTCGCGGCCTGGTATGAGCGTCACAGCGCCACGCGCAGGATGGTTTCACGAAACGACAGAATATGCTGCCGCGTCGCTTCGGAAGCGCGGTTCTCATCACGAGCGGCGATGGCCTGCAGGATCGCAAGGTGTTCGGCCTGCACCTGGGCGAGATGGTCGGGCGAGCTCAGCGATATGAACCAGAAGCGCAGCGCGCGATCCTGCAATTTGCCGATCACCTCCCCCAGCACCCGGTTGCCGCCGGTCTGGGCGATCCAGGCGTGGAATTCGCGGTCAAGCTGCATCAGCTCTTCCACGCCATTGGCGGCGTCGATCTCCTGCTGCGCCGTGGCGAGAATGGCGCGCGGCGCCTCGAGATCAGCCTGGGTGACCCGACGCGCCGCAAGCGCGGCGCAATAGGGCTCAATCACCAGGCGCGCCTCAATGATCTGCGCGACTTCATCGAGTGAGACGGGCCGCACCATCACGCCCTTGCGCGGCTTGATGTCGACGAGGCCCTCTTCAGCCAGCAACTGGATGGCCTGGTGCACCGGCGTGCGGCCAATCGACAGCTCGTCGCAGATGCGCATCTCGTTGAGGAACTCGCCCGGCGCATAGCCCAGGGTCAAAATGCGGTGCTTGATCGCCGCATGCGCCTGGGCCGCCAGCGACTGGCCTGGCTGACGCGGCGGCCGGACCGGGTTGCGTGGGCTCGCTGGCTTCATGCCTCGCCCCGCCGCAGCCATGCGTCGCCATGCGCGCCTGTCGCGCCGGTATTGCGGCCGATGGCGAAACCGTCGCCATCCAAGCGCACAACTATGGCAACATCAGACGTCGCCATCTGATGGCGAAGCGCTGTCCTCCGCCAGGCTCCCATGCCCATCCTGCCTCCTCGCCATCCCTGTCGCCCCGCCCTGCGGCGGTTGCGCGGCGCAGCGGCGCTGGTCTGCGCCATCGTGCTGCGCCGCTGTTCCCGAGCCAGTTTTGAACCAGCTCGCTGGCCATCGCCAGCAGTTTCGCCACATGCCGCTAGAACTGGCGCCTCGCAGGCAGGCATTCGCCCTGCCCTGCGGCGCGAACCCCCGCCGTTGCTGCGCAACCGCGCCGCGAAGCGTCAGCCGGCGATGGCCAGCTCTTCCACCGTGTAGGTGTGGCGCAGCGTGCGGCCAAGCACTGGATCAGCCAGCTCCAGCTCAAACACGCCGGAGGGCTGGAAGCCGCCATGCACCGGCATGGTGCCGCACAGCATGACGCAGCCCTGCTCGAACACCCCGCCTTCAGCGCGATACAGGTCGATCAGCTCCAGCGGATGCCGCAGGCCGGACACCGGGCCTTCCTGATACAAACGACGGACGCCGTCGACGGTCACGAAAGAGCGCAGCACCAGCTGGTCCCAATGCGGCAGCACGTCGTCGAGCAGCCACAGATCAGGGCCCAGCGGCTTGGCGCAGACCTGCTTGGAGACGGTGACGCCATAGGCCTCAACCTCGCGGTCGGTGTGGTCAGAGCCGATGCCGACACAGAGGACGTCGCCGAAATGCACGATCGTCGCCTCGGCCTCGCCGCTGCTGGCGCCGCCGACCACCTGCATGGCGCCGCTGGTGGTCACCAGGCTGGCGGCGACCCGGTAGAACAGCGGCGTCTTGCTCGGGCGGGCCACGCCAATCTCTTCCAGCTCGGCGATATGCGCCTCGACGGCGGCGAGGTCCCGGCCAGCCCAGCCAGCGATGATGGCGTTGCGCACCGGCAGCTCGCGGCCGCTGACGCCGTCGGTGGAATGGATGCGGAAGCAGGTCGGCGGCACGCTGGCCACGGCGTCGGTTGTCACGGCGTCAGCGGTCACGGACTGGAATTGGGAATCGCTCTTTGTCACGACGGACATCTCCACATAGCGGCGGCCGGACCGCGCCGGCGACTACTGATATTTCTGTAATACATCACAAACTGCCCAGTTGCGCGCCGCCTGACAAGACCGCCAACGCCCGTAAACAAGGCCATTAAGCAGCAATTGCCTGCCAATTGGGCAGAGAAGACGCGCCGCTCAGGCACATCGCCCAAATCATCAGCGCCGGCCCTGATGCATTCCATTGGGGGGTGAGGCTATGAATTGTCCTGTCACTAATATTTCACTGTCACATCACTCCTTCCATCGCGTCACCCCTGGTTCCATTTGCGCCCGTGGGGCATAACTGAGGCACGTCAATGCAGAAGACATTCAGGCAGGCCGTGTTGGCGGCGGCGTTCACGACCCTCGCCGCCGTCGCCCCGGCGGCGGCTGACAGCACCGGCGTCACCGACAGCGCCATCAAGATCGGCTTCGTCGGCTCGATCACCGGCCCGGCCGCTATCTGGGGCTCGGGCAATCTGGCTGGCGCCACCCTCGCCTTTGAGGAAATCAATGCGGCTGGCGGCGTGCATGGCCGCAAGATCGATTTCTCCTTGATCGACGACGAGACCTCGGCGCCCAAGGGCATCGCCGGCCTTAATCGCCTCGTGAATGACGACAAGGTGTTCGCAGTATTCGGCCCCAGCTCCAGCGCTGTCGGCGTGCCGATGAAGGATGCGCTGCAGAAGTCTGGCGTGCCGGTGGTGATTCCGAGCTTCTCGTCGCCGCTGATGACCGAGCCGCCGATGAAGAATGTCTTCCGCTCGGGCACGCTGAACGACCGCCAGCAGGGTCGCGGCATCGCCAATTATCTGTATCGCGACTCCGGCCTGAAGCGCATCGCCATCATGCGCCAGTCTGACGAATATGGCCTGACCGGCGCCAATTCCATCGCCACCCGCCTCAAGGAGCTGGGCGCCGAGCCCGTCGCCGTTGAGATTTTCAACACCACGGACACCGACTTCACCTCGCAGGTGCTGCGCGTGCGTTCGGCGAAGCCTGACGCTGTCGTGGTCTATGGCTACCCCGCCGCCAGCGCCACCATCACCCGCCAGCTGCGCGAGATGGGCGTGAAGGGCGAGATCATCGGCTCCAGCGCCACCTCGAACCAGAACTACCCGCAGATGGTCGGCAAGCTCGGCGCTGGCGTGAAGATGGCCACCATGCTGCAGCACCTGCCGGAAGGCGATCATCCGCCGATGGTCAGGTTCCGCGAGGCGTTCCAGAAGCGCTATCCGGAGCTGGTGCGCCAGGGCCGTCCGGCCATCTCCGACGTGCTTGGCTATGGCGGCGCGCTCATCATGATCGAAGGCCTGCAGCGCGCCGGCAAGGATCTCACCCGCGAAAACTTCATCAAGGCGATGGAGACGCTGGAGAATTTCGATGCAGGCGTCATCGCCCCGACGACGTTCACCGCCGACCGTCACGAAGGCAATGTCGACATGTATATCGCGGTCATCAAGGACGACCTGACCCGCGAAGTACTGCCGAAGTCTTACGACACCAAGTAACGGCGCGCCCCAGGCGGCGCGTCCCAGGGACGTATTCCTCGTGAAATATCCCTCGTGACGCGCTCCTCGCAGCGCCCCTTGTAGCGCCGCCTCCAGCTGCCGCGCCGTCATGCGCGCGACAGCCCCGTTCGCCGACACCTCGCGCCCCGCGCGCCGCCGCCAGACGCACGCCTTTGCGTCGGTCGCGGCGCGCCAGCTGGCCCCATTTCGGGCCGCTGTCGGGGCGCGCCCCTCGCAACGGGCCCGACCGTCAATTTGCATCTGAAGCGCATTCCGCACGGAACGGCGCCCGCTTCGCTGGACCACGCACTGAGGGCGACAGGCATATGGATATTCTGCAATTGATCGCGAACGGCGTTCCGGCGGGCGTCATGTACGCCCTCGTCGCGCTCGGCATCGTGCTAATCCACAACGGCACCAATGTGGTGCACTTCGGCTACGGCGATCAGGTCGCCCTGGCGGGCTATCTGGTGGTCATCTCCCAGGTGCTGTTCAGCGCCTCCCTGCCGGTGGCGCTGCTGGTGTCGCTGGTGCTGTCCTGCCTGCTCGCCCTCGCCATGTATCTCGGCATTCTGGCGCCGCTGCGCCGGGCGCCATTGCTGGTGCAGGTGATCGCAACCCTGGCCATCGGCACGGCCATTCGTGAAGGCCTGCGCGCCTTCATGGGCCCCGACCCGTGGCCCTTCCCGTCGCTGATCACGCCAGGCGTCTATGAGATCGGCGAGGTGTTCGTCACCAGCGCCAATGTCGCCATGGTGGTCGCCGCCGCCGTGCTGACACTGGCCCTGTTCGCCTTCTTCCGGTTCTCCAAGCACGGCCAGGCCATCCTCGCCGCCTGCGCCAACCCGCGCGGCGCCGCCATCGTCGGCATCCCGGTCAACCTCGCCTACACGGCCATCTGGGTGGTGGCGGCGGTGCTCGCCACCGTCACCGGCGTGCTGATGGCGCCGGTGGTGACGCTGTCGCCCGAGATGGGCCTGATCGGCATCAAGGGCTTCTGCGCCGCCATTCTCGGCGGTTTCCGCAGCCTGCCAGGCGCCGTGCTCGGCGGCGTGCTGCTCGGCCTGATCGAGACGGCCGCTGGCTATTACATCTCCACCGCCGCCAAGGACGTGGTCGCCTACGGCGTCCTGATCGCAGTGGTGATCTTCATGCCGCAGGGCCTGCTCGGCAAGGCTCAGGTCAGAAAGGTCTGAGGCGATGAACCAACCTGTCCGCATCGCGCTCGCCGTCGCCGGCGCCGCGCTCTTCCTCGCCGGTCCCAGCTTCCTGTCGTCGCACATGATGCTGCTGATCGCCCTGATCGCCACCACCTCGATC
Source organism: Camelimonas sp. FR25 (assembly GCF_059740505.1). NCBI lineage: Bacteria > Pseudomonadati > Pseudomonadota > Alphaproteobacteria > Hyphomicrobiales > Chelatococcaceae > Camelimonas > Camelimonas sp. FR25. Next base: position 43,117 of record NZ_JCAWFG010000036.1, read on the forward strand.
ATCACCGCCGGCCTCAGCATCGTCACTGGCGTCGCCGGCCAGGTGACCATGGCCCAGGCCGCCTTCTGCGCCTTCGGCGCCTATGGCGCGACCCTGCTCACCGTGCACACCGGGGCGCCGATGTGGCTGACCATTCCGGTCGCCACCGTGCTCACCGCCGTGCTGGGCTACGGCCTCGGCGTCATGTCGCTGCGGGTTGAGGGCCACTACCTCGCCCTCGTCACCCTCGCCTTCGCCGGCATCGTCAATCTCGGCCTCATTCATCTGACGTCGATCACGGGCGGCGCCGTGGGCCGCCCGGCCGAGAAGCTGACCATCCTCGGCTACACCTTCGGCTCGCCGGCCTCGCTGTATTACCTCTCGGGCGTTGCTGCGGCGGTCACCCTGCTCGTCGTCGCCAACATCCTCACCTCGCGCTGGGGCCGGGCGTTTGACGCGGTGCGCCAGAGCGAGGTCGCCGCCGGCAGCCTTGGCGTCGACGTGCGCCGCATGAAGGCCGCCGCCTTCGCCATCAGCGCCCTGCTCGGCGCCTTCGGCGGCGCGCTGCAGTCGCTGCAGACCACATATCTCGATCCGGCGCAGTTCACCGTGCTGATGGGCGTCGCCTATCTGTCGGTGCTGGTCATCGGCGGCCTGCGCAGTCTCACTGGCGCCATCGCCGGGGCGGTGATCTTCGTGATGACCCCTGAACTGCTGGGCTCGTTCAAGACCTGGATGGGCCTGATGTTCGCGGTTGCGCTGATCATCATCATCCTCACCGCGCCGCAGGGCATCGAGCCGCTGATCCGCAACCTGTTCCGCCGCCGCGCCGCTTCCAGGACAGGAGCCTCCCGATGAGCACGCTGCTTTCGCTCGACAATGTCACGGTGCGCTTCGGCGGCCTGGTCGCGGTCAACAAGGTCAGCATCGATGTGGCCGAAGGCGCCATTCACAGCCTGATTGGCCCCAATGGCGCCGGCAAGACCACCATTATCAATACGGTGACGGGCGTTTATCGCCCCACCGAAGGCTCGGTCACCTTCGCCGGCAAGCAGCTGTCGGCCAATGGCGCCTCATCCTTCAACGCCCAGCAGATCTGCGCGCTGGGCCTGACCCGGACGTTCCAGAACACGGAGCTGTTCGGCGAGTTGTCGCTGGCTGACAATGTGGCGGTGGGGCTGCACCGGATCCGCCGCTACGGCCTGCTGGCGGCGGGCCTACGCCTGCCGGCCCGCGCCGCCGGCGAGGCCTGGATCCGCGACCGCGTCGATGAGTTGCTCGACCTCGTCGGCCTGCTCGACCAGCGGGAGGTTGAGGCTCGCTATCTGCCGTTCTCGCAGATGCGCCGGCTGGAGCTGGCGCGGGCGCTGGCCGCCGAGCCGCGCATGCTGCTGCTGGATGAACCCGCCGCCGGCCTGCGCGCAGGCGAGATCGACGATCTCAACCAGATCCTGCTGATGCTGCGCCAGCGTCTCGGCATCACCATCCTGCTGGTCGACCACGTCATGCCGGTGGTGATGAACGTCTCCGACCGCATCACCGTGGTGAATTTTGGCGCGCGCATCGCTGAGGGCGCGCCCGCCGACATCCGCGCCGACCCCGCCGTCATCGCCGCCTATCTCGGCCATTGAGGAGCGCGCCATGCTGAAGATTGCATCCCTCACCACGGGCTATGGCCTCGTCCAGGTGCTGAACGGCGTCAATCTGGAGGTGCCGGAGCGCTCCGTCGTGACGCTGCTCGGCGCCAATGGCGCTGGCAAGACCACCACGCTGAACACCGTGGCCGGGCTGATGAAGCCCTGGTCTGGCGAGATTTCATGGAAGGGCCAGCGCTGCGACGGCCTGCCGGCCAACCGGCTGCTGCGCATGGGCATGGCGCTGGTGGCGGAACAGCGCGAGCTGTTTCTCGACATGAGCGTGCAGGAAAACCTGATGCTCGGCGCCTATACGCTGAGCGACCGCACGGTGATCCGTCGCAACCTCGACATGGCGTTCGAGATGTTCCCGCGTCTGCAGGAGCGGCGCGAGCAAAACGCCCGCACCCTGTCGGGCGGCGAGCAGCAGATGCTGGCCATCGCCCGCTCGCTGATGTCGAACCCGGAGCTGCTGCTGCTGGATGAGCCGTCGCTCGGCATTGCGCCGCTGCTGGTCCAGGAGATTTTCCGCCAGGTGAAGCGCATCAGCGAGACCGGCGTCACCGTGCTCGTCGTCGAGCAGAACGCCGCCATCGCGCTCGACGCCGCCGACTATGGCTACGTCATGGAGAGCGGCGCCGTGACCATCCATGGCCCGGCCGCCGTGCTGCGCGAGGACAAGCGCATCCAGGAGGCCTACCTCGGCTCCTGACGCCAGGAGCGGATGACGCCAGCCCACACACTGCCGCTGCGGCGTCCTGACAAGCCCAACCGCCGCCCCCCGAACCAATCCACCGTGGCCCCCCGGAGGTCGCCACCCAGATGGGCCCAGCCCCTGACGGCGCTCCGCGCGGTGAACCAGACGCCTTTCACACAAGGGAGTTCATCATGAACATCCACAGTCCTGCGCCCGCAACATCCGCTGCCCGGCGCAAGCTGAGCCTGGCGACCAGGGACCAGGCGGCGCTGGCGGCGGCGCTGGCGGAAGCCGACATCGTGCCGCAACTGCTGGTCGAGGCGCAGCTTTCCGGCAAGACCGATCTGCTCGACGAGGCCGCGCCTTTCATCACCGGCGCCTGGAGCTATCAGGAGGCCATCCCGACGGATCTGCGCGCCCGCATCAGCGCCCGGCTGATCGAAGCCCTGAACGCCGCCGCCGCCAGCGACGCCGCGCTGCCTGCGCCGGATGCGGCGACGTTCGCCCGCATCTTCAGCGCCGGCGTCGGCCAGCCGGTGCCCGACGATTATATCTCGATGCTGGCCGAAGAGATGACCGAGGAGCCGCGCGACGCCCGCTCGGTAAGCTTCCGCACCCCTGCCGCCGCAGGCCGCGCCGGCTTCCGCGTCATCATCATCGGCGCTGGCCTCTCCGGCATCTGCATGGGCGTCAAGCTGCGCGAGGCCGGCGTCCCCTTCGTCATCTATGAGAAGAACGACCAGGTGGGCGGCACCTGGTATGAGAACCATTATCCGGGCTGCGCCGTCGACATTCCGACGCATTTTTACTCGTTCTCCTTTGATCTGAAGGATGACTGGTCACGCCACTTCGCCCGCCATGACGAGATCTGGGCCTATCTCAACGACGTCGTTGACCGCTTCGGCATCCGCGACGCCATCCGCTTCGGCCACACGGTCGATGCGTCGGTCTGGGACGAGGAGGCTGGCGTCTGGCGCGTGTCCTTCACCGATGCGCAGGGCGAAGCCGGGGTGGATGAGGGGCGCGCCCTCGTCTCCGGCGTCGGCCAGCTCAACCGTCCGTTGACCCCGAAGATCCCTGGCCTCGACAGCTTCACGGGTCCCGCCGTCCACACCGCGCGCTGGGATCGTGACCTCGACGTCAAGGGCAAGCGGGTGGCGCTGGTCGGCACTGGCGCCTCCAGCATGCAGGTTGGCCCCGCCATCGCCGATGAGGTGGCGCGGTTGATGGTGTTCCAGCGCTCGCCGCCGTGGGCCAACCCCAATCCGAACTATTTCAAGACCGTGCCGCCAGGCATGGTGTGGGCGCTGAAGCATATACCGTGGTTTGCGCGCTGGCACCGGGCGCTGCTGTCCTGGGCCTCTGGCGACGGTTTCCACGCCATGTTGCAGGTCGACCCCACGTGGGACCAGCCGACCCTGTCGCTTAACGCGGAGAACCACGCCTTCCGCGAGCGGCTTGTCGCCCATATCAAGACTGAGCTTGAGGGCCGCGACGACCTGATCGCCAGGGTGATCCCGGACTATCCGCCCTATGGCAAGCGCATGCTGCGCGACAACAACTGGTATCGCATGCTCCGCAAGGAGAATGTCGCGCTGGTCGACAGCGGCGTCAGCGCCATCAGCGAAAACGCCGTCATCGACGCCGATGGCGTGGCCCATGAGACCGACGTCATCATCTTCGCCACCGGCTTCGAGACCCGCGCCATGCTGGCGCCGCTGCATGTGGTGGGCCGCAATGGCCAGACGATCCGCGACGCCTGGGGCGACGATGACCCGCGCGCTTATATGGGGATGACCACGCCCGGCTTCCCCAACCTGTTCATCATGTTCGGCCCCAACACGGCGCTGTCGCACGGCGGCAGCCTGTTCTTCCACACCGAATGCCAGACCCGCTACATCATGCAGTGCATTCGCGAGCTGATCGAGCGCGACCTCAAGGCGATGGAGGTGCGGCCGTCGGTGCACGACGCCTACAACCGCTCGGTCGATGAAGCGCATGGCCGCATGGTCTGGGCCCATAAGGGCATGACCAGCTGGTACAAGAATGACAGCGGCCGCGTCTTCACCAACTCGCCCTGGCGTCTCGTCGACTACTGGAAGATGACCTGGGCGCTGAACCCCTCTGACTACGTCCTGACCCCCAACAGCGCCTGATCCTGCGATCAGGCGCTGGCGGCGCGCCCCGCTTCCCTTCCCCCCCCCTCTGGCCTGGCGGGGCGCGCATCCCAATCCAGTCAGCGACAGCCGGCCTGGACGCTGACGCCACGCCCGCCGTGGTCCCGTTCACGCGACGCCGGCGCCTGCGGATCGATCCGCGCGGCGGCGCTTACCCTTCCACCCTGGCCGCAAGGCCTGGACGCCCGCCAGCCCCGGGCTGGCGACGGAGCAAAGCAGATGACCGATGTGATGACCGCTGACTTTTGCGAGGTGCAATACAACCCACGCCTGCGGGTCGCCAATGTGCCGGAGATCGCCGGCCGCTGGACCGCAGCGTCCGAAGCCGCCCGCGCCGCGCCAGACGTGACGCTCAACCTCAGCGTCGGGCCGCATGCCCGCGATCTGGTCGACGTGTTCCGCCCCAATGGCGCCAGCCGCGGCGCGGTGCTGTTCTACCATTGCGGCAACTGGATCCGCTTCAGCAAGGACGCCTTCAGCTGGGTCGCCAACGCCTTTACGGCGGCCGGCTATACGGCGGTGATCGTCAATTACCCGGTGTGCCCGCAAAACACCCTGCCGGAGATCGCCGCCGCCACCCGCGCCTCCTTCGCCCGCATCTGGACCGACGTGCTGAATGACGCCGAGCGCGGCAATCTGATCCCCATCGGTCATTCCGCCGGCGGCTTCCTCGTCGCCGACCTGTTCACCGTCGACTGGCGCGCCCATGGCCTGCCGGCGACGCCGTTCCGCGCCGCCCTGTGCGTCTCCGGCCTGTACGAGCTGGCGCCGTTGACCCTCACCGAAGCCAACGCAGAGATGGGCCTTACCGACTCCATCACCAGCGCCCTGAGCCTCACCGGCCAGCAGCCACTTGTGGCGGCGCCGCTGCTGCTGGCGGTCGCGGAAGACGATTCCGATGGCTTCAAATCCCAGTCGGCGCGCCTGCACGCCGCCTGGCCGCAGACCTGCCCGGAGCCGGTGATCAGCGTTGCTGGCGCCAATCATTTCACCGTGGCCGACGCGCTGCTGCCAGACGGCGCATTGGCGGACAAGGTGCTGGCGGTGCTGGCGACGGCGGTCGCCTGATACGGGGCGCCGCCATGCTGGCGCCATCCACAGCGCAAAACCGTAAAACCACGTGCCTTCCGTAACGGCATTTGCTAGTAGAGTGTCCAACAGTTGTGCTTGAGCTGCGCGCGTTCACGAAAATGTGAAGACAGGTCACTAAAATGACCTGACTGACGCCGCCTAGCACACCGACCTGCATGCAACGTTCGCGTTGCATACAGGCCCGTCGGCCGGATCATCCTCCCCCCAATCTGGATGGTTCGGCCGACAGGTGGCCGTGCAACACATGCCTCTGCGCCAGCCGTTTCACCGGGTTTTTCCGGACACGCTTCCCCGACCATAGCGGCGAGACGTCACACTGCTGCCGGACGCGATCCGTGCTGCGCACGCCAGATTTTCCTTCATCCCGGTTCGCGCCGGCGGCCATCTGACGCCGCCGCACCGGCTATACGGTCACCGCGTTGCGCCGGACGGCTGATAGCCGCCGCGTCGCGCGCAAAGAGGCGCGTCGCCTGCGCGCCGTCCCCAGCGGAGCAACAGCATGAGCAATCCAGCCTTTGATCTTCACGGCAAGGTCGCGCTCGTCACCGGCGCGGCCCAGGGACTTGGCGCGACCTTTGCGCTGGCGCTGGCCCGCGCCGGCGCCCGGGTCGTGTTGGGTGACGTAACGTCATGTGACGCAGCCGTGGCGGCCATTCACGCCGCCGGCGGCACGGCGATCGGCGCGCCGCTCGACGTCACCGACGCCGCATCCGTCACCGCGTTCGTCGATATGGCGGTGACGGCCTTTGGCGGCGTCGACATCCTCGTCAATAATGCGGCGATCTCCGGCGCCTTGCATCTGGGGCATTTCACCCACATCGAGTCCGCCGATTTCGACCGGGTGCTGAGCGTCAACATTCGTGGCGTGTTTGAGTGCGCCAAGGCGGTGGCCCCGGTCATGCGCCAGCGCGGCTATGGCAAGATCATCAATCTGTCGTCGGGCCAGGCCTTCAAGGGCACGCCGGGCATGCTGCATTACGTCGCCACCAAGGGCGCCATCGTCTCGATGACCCGTTCGCTGGCCCGTGAGCTCGGCGACTGGGGCATCCGCGTCAACGCCGTGGCGCCAGGCCTGACCATGAGCGAAAGCATGCGCGCCAATCCCACCTGGCAGGACGCCTCCGCCGCCAACATCGCCACCCGCGCCCTGAAGCGCGAGGCGACCCCAGACGATCTGATCGGCTGCCTGCTGTTCCTCGCCTCCCCGGCCAGCGACTTCATCACCGGCCAGAACGTGCCTGTCGACGGCGGCTCCTACATGCATTGAGACGTGAACCCGATGAGCACGCCACATCGGGTTCTGGTTGAGCCCGTGCGGCGCCTGAGCATTTCAGGATGCGGAAGCGTCAGCATCTTCGCATCATGGCATGGGCCGAAAAGGCGCGCGCGCATGCTCAGCCTGCCCCGCGCCCCGGGGCTGCGCGCATCAGCATGCCGTAGAGATCGCGGGGGTCGTCGGGATCGGCGAGCAGGTCGAGCTCCGTGTAGAAATCCGGCGTCAGGCGGTCGCGGATGTAGCGCAGCGCGGAGAAATCCTCGATGGCGAAGCCGACGGAGTCGAACAGGGTGATCTGCTGCTGCGACGTTCGCCCCGGCGCCTCGCCGCGCAGCACCCGCCACAACTCGGTGACGGGATAATCGGCGGGCAATTGCTGGATCTCGCCCTCGATGCGGGTTTGCGGCAAATGCTCGGCGAAAATGTCGGCGCGCAGGAGAACCTCGCGTTGCAACTCGGTCTTGCCGGGGCAATCGCCGCCGACGCCATTAATGTGCACCCCCGCCCCGACCATATTGTCGCTGACAATCACCGCCTGTTCCTTGCTCGCGGTGGCGGTGGTGATGATGTCGGCGCCCTCCACCGCCTGCTGGCCGCTGGCGCAGATGACGATATCGAGGCCGCGACCGGCGAGATTGCGGGCGCACTTCTCGCTGGCCGCCGGGTCGATGTCGTAGAGCCGCAGACGGTCGACCCCCAGCATGGTCTGGAAGGCGATGGCCTGGAACTCGGCCTGGGCGCCATTGCCGATCAGCGCCATCACCCGCGACCCAGGCCGCGCCAGATAACGCGCCGCCATGGCCGAGGTCGCCGCCGTGCGCAGCGCAGTGAGCATGGTCATTTCCGACAGCAACATCGGATAGCCATTGCCGACATCGGCCAGCAGCCCGAAGGCGGCGACAGTTTGCAGCCCTTCCGCAGCGTTGCGGGGGTGGCCATTGACGTATTTGAAGCCATAAAGCGCGCCATCGCTGGTCGGCATCAGCTCAATGACGCCGTTGCGGCTGTGTGAGGCGACGCGCGGCGTGCGGTCGAAATCTTCCCAGCGGCGGAAATCATCCTCGAGGCAGGCCGCCAGTCCTTGCAGAAAGCGGTCAACGCCCGTGGCATGGATCAGCTGCATCATGTGATCGACGCTGACAAAGGGCACGACATTGCGGGCGGGCCGGGTCATGCGTAGCTCCGGGTCGGCCGGTCCAGCACCCGCCGGCCCAGCAGGCTGGCGGTCAGCTCAACCATCAGCGTCGCCGTGCGGCCGCGCTCGTCGAGAAACGGATTGAGCTCGGCCAGGTCGAGGCTGCCGACGAGGCCGCTGTCGCACAGCATCTCCATCACCAGATGCGCCTCACGCACCGTGGCGCCGCCTGGCACGGTGGTGCCCACCGCCGGCGCGATCTCCGGATCGAGAAAATCCACGTCGAGGCTGACGTGCAGCATGCCATTGGCGGCGGCGACCCTGGCCAGAAACGCCCGCAGCAGCGGCGCAAAACCATGCTCGTCGATCGCCCGCATGTCATGGGTGGTCGCGCCGCTGGCGAGGATGGCGCGCTTCTCGTCCGCGTCGACGCTGCGCAGGCCCATTAGACAGACATTGGCCGGTTCGATCGCCGCCAGCAGCTCCGGGAAGCGCCCGGAAAAACCTTTCGCACCACAGGCATAGGCCAGCGGCACGCCATGCAAATTACCCGACTGGGTGCTGTCCGGCGTGTGGAAATCCGTGTGGGCGTCGAGCCACAGCACAAACAGCGGCCGCCCGGCCCGGGCGGCGAGCCGCGCCCGCCCGGCGAGCGAGCCCGCAGCCAGGCTGTGATCGCCGCCGAGGCAGATGGTCAGGCCCTCATCTCCAGCGGCGAACACCGCGTCCGCGATGACGTCGACCCAGGCGGCGACCTGCGGCAGCCGCCTGACCACCGGGCTGGCTGGCTGCGTCACGGCGCGCGGCGGCGGCGGCGCCAGATCGCCCCTGTCGTCAATCTGGTGGCCCAGCGCCTGCAAGGCCGGCACGAGCCCGGCGGTCCGAAGCGCCGCCGGCCCCATGACGCACCCGGGGCGGCCTGCGCCATCTTCAACCGGAATGCCAATCAATGTGCAAAGCATACCCATACGTACAAACTATCCATTAAATATATATGAGATCAACTTGCGCGATTACGCTGTGCGACGCAAGGTTACGGGGTGCTCAGGCCAGCGCCGAGCGCCGGAAGCTGTAAAGCGCATAGAACACCAGCGCCGCCGCCATCCAGATGGCGAACAGGCCGAGGGTGATGGAACGTAGCGACGCCACGAGGCCGAGGCACAGGGCGATGCTGACCAGCGGCGTCACCGGATAGAGCGGAGCCCTGAAGTGGCGCGGCAGATTGGGATGTGTCCGGCGCAGGCGCATGACCGCGAACGAGATCACCGCCAGCACGATCAGCGTGCCGATGCTGGTCATTTCCGCAAGGATATCGAGCTGCAGGAAGGCCGCCGCTAGCGCAACGGCGGCGCCGACGATCCAGGTGTTGGCCACGGGCGTGCCAGTGGCTGGCCGGATGCGGCTGAACACCGGCGGCAACAGGCCGTCGCGGCTGACCGCCAGCAGAATGCGGGTCTGGCTGTACAGCACCACCAGCGACACGCTGAAAATCGAGACGATGGCGCCGAGCGTGAGCAACAAAGACGGCCAGCGCGCGCCAGTAATCGTGGCGACGATCACCGCCAGCCCGGCTTCCTGCCCGGCGAATGTGTCGAGATCCTGAGCGCCAATCGCCGCCGTGGCCACGAGGATGTAGACGCCGGTGACAATCACCATGGCGATCAGCGTGGCGCGGGGAATGGCGCGGCCCGGATCCGCCGCCTCCTCGCCCGCCGTGGCGATGCTGTCGATGCCGATAAAGCTGAAGAAAATCAGCGCCGCGGCGGCGGTGACGCCGCTGAAGCCGAAGGGCGCAAACGGCGTGAAGCGGCTCGCTTCAAAGCCGCTGAAGGCAAGGATGGCGAACAGCGCCAGAATACCGAGCTTGATCACCGTCATGATGGCGTTGGCGGTGGCGGTCTGGCGGGCGCCCCGGGTCAGCAGCAGGCAGCACATGCCGACCAGCACCACGGCGGGCAGATTGGTCACGCCGCCCTGCCCCGGCGCGGCGCTGAGCGCCGCCGGCAGCCGCCAGCCGAACAGCGCCTGCAGCCCGGCGTTGAGATATTCGCTCCACGACACCGCGATGGCGGCGACGGACACGGCGTATTCCAGAACCAGACAGGCGGCGACAATGAAGGCGACCAGCTCGCCAAACGCCACATAAGCGCAGGTGTAGCCAGCGCCAGCCACCGGCAAGGCCGAGGCCAGCTCGGCATAGCACAGGGCGCTGAGCGCGGCGGTCAGGCCAGCCAGCACGAATGACATAATGATAGCCGGCCCGGCGATGGGCGCCGCCACGCTAAAAATGAAGAAAATGCCGGTGCCGACCGTGGCGCTGACGCCGAGCAGCGCCAGCCGCCAGACGCCCAGTGATCGACGCAAACGCGCGTCGTCGCATCCATGCGCCTGCTGCAGCGCGACCGCCGCCGGTTTCTTGCGGAACAACTGGGCGAATAGCGGCGAAGACGCGGGGGTGACCGTCGTATGATTGTACATGAAAACCTGTGGCATATGGCGCGGAGCAAAGGGAGGTGACGGTGGCGACGCCACCGCCTGAACCGGCGAGCGTCGGGCGGCGCGCAGGCGTGGGCGGCGACGACGTGGCTGCGCCCACCGGCCGCCGCATCAGACGGGAGGTTCCGCGGACAGGACGCTGCCCTGGCTGCCCGGCTGACAGGCCTCCGCCGCGCGGCGCCGTGTTATCCAGGCGTAAAGCGCAAGGCCAAGCGCGTGCCAGATCACGAAGGTGATCTGGGTCAGATGGCTGAGGCTGAAGAAAAACATGACGCTGCCAGCCAGGGTCACCCAGCCGGCGAGCGGTCCCAGCGGCGCAAGGAACGGCCGGCGATGCCCGGGGGCCTGGCGGCGCAGCACGATAACGCCAAAGCCTACCGAGGCGAAGGCCGCCAGCGTGCCTGCATTGGCCAACGCCGCCAGATGATCGAGGGGCGCGAGGCCGGCCAGCGCGGCGGTGATGGCGCAAGTGAACAGCGTCACCGCGACTGGCGCGCCGCGCGGCGACAGCCGCGCTAGCCGGGCCGGCGCCAGGCCGGCCCGCGCCATGCCGAGGAACACCCGGCTTTGGCCATAGAGAAACGCCAGCACCACGGTTGGCAGGGCGATCACCGCCGTGGCGGCGAGGAAGTTGCCAGCCAGCGGCCGGCCAATCCCGGTCAGCAGCGTCGCCAGCGGCGCGCTGGAATAAGCGAATTCTGCGACGGGCGCAGCGCCAATGGCTGCGGTGGCCACCGCAATATACAGCAGCACGCACACCAGCATGGCGCCGATGATGCCGATGGCGATGTCGCGTTCCGGGCGAACCGTCTCTTCCGCCGCCGACGCAATGGTGTCGAAGCCGTAAAACGCGAAGAAAATGATCGCAGCCGCAGCAAGCACTCCGGTCTGCGACAGTGGACCGCCAAAGCCATGGGGCAGGAAGGGCGAGAAATTGTCTGCGTCGAAGAACGGCGCCGCAACGGCGACGAACACCAGCAGCGCGACGATCTTCAGCGCCACCAGCGCGGCGTTGATGGTGGCGGTTTCATGCAGTCCCACCAGCATGATCGCGGTGACCACCACAATGATGAAGATGGCCGGCAGATTGATCAGGCCGCCAGGAACGCCTGGCCCCGCCGCCAGCCACACGGGCAGCTCCACCCCCAGACCTGCCAGAAACCCCGCCATATAGCCGGACCAGCTCACCGCCACCGTGGCGACCACCAGGGTATATTCGAGCACAAGGCTCCAGCCGATAAGCCAGGCGAAGCCTTCGCCGCCGCTGACATGCGCATAGGTGAAGGCGCCGCCAGCCAGCGGCATCATGCCAGCCAGTTCCGCGTAGCACAAAGCCGCGCAGGCGCTGACCACGCCGGCAAGCAGGAAGCTGACTAACACGCCAGGCCCGGCAAGGCGGGCGCCGACGCCGATCAGGGTCAGAATGCCGGCGCCGACCACTGCGCCGATGCCCAGCGCCATCAGATGCGGCCAACGCAGTGACGGCTTCATACTGTCGGAACCGCCACGAGCGATGCAATGGACCGACGTTGGCGCCATGAACTCATAATGGGCTCTCCTGCCGGAGGCGCGTGATCCCGACCAGCAATTGACGCACGCATCGCCCGACCCATCTCAGGCGATCGGCCTGTCCGGACTGAAAAGCGAACGAATGCGATGGTGAGAACACACGCGATAAAACAATAAATGAGAATAATTCGCCAATTGCGGCGCTAAATACTTACGACGACAGACCACTCCAGGCAGCGAGCCGTCAAGAACGACCAAGGGATGACCTCAATTCTGGACATGGGGAGTGATGTGGCGCTGCTGCGCCTGGCGAAGGTGATATGCCACGGCAAGATCGGCGGCGCCGTCATGGTCCTGCCGCCGACGCATCGGCTAGCCGCCCATCGCGCCCGATGCTGCGACGGGCCGCCCAACAGCCCGGATCACGGACGTCGCCCAGCACCGGTCGACGCGCCGGAGCACCTCGGTGGCTGCACGATCCGCCGCCTTCACCCCTTGCGGAGCGGCATGATCACGCCCCATCATCCAGCGCCAGCAGGCCGGGATCGCCGCCTGCAGCTGCGGTGTTGACCGATATGGCTACTTCCTCCGCCAGCCAGTCCAGCGGCCACAGATCAGGCTGCGCCGCGATGGCCGCGGGCGTCGCCGCAAGCACCGGGATGATGGCGCCAGATCGCTCCGCCAGTCTGAGCCGCAAAGCGTGCAGCGGCGGGCCTTCGCCTTCCACCAGGGCGACGGCCGCGTCAGGGGCGTCCTCCAGCTTCTCCGGCCAGACAAAGCGCTTGACGATTTCAGGCGGCGGCGCGGCGGCGAGCCCTGCCCCGCCGACAATCAGCGCCTCGGCGTCGCAGGCCAGCGCAGCGGCGATCATGGCGTAGAGCCCGACGCCCGTCTGCGGCGCCAGCAGGATCGGCGCCGCCGGACGCAGCAGCAGATCATTGGCCTCGCCGACCGGGCCTGGCAGTCGCACCCGCTTGCCTGCCGGTCGCAGGCCGTCATCGGACCTCGCGCAGGCGGCGGATGCTGGCCGCACCTGGCTGCCGCCGCCCGGCGCGGGCGCAGGCGCCCCCGCAGCTATCGGCGTGCAGACGGCGCGAGCCCGCCGCGCCATGTCACGCGCCGCCTGGGCGAGCCTTGTCTCGCCATGCTCCTCCAGCCAGTCAGCGAACAAGGCGCTGAGCGGCGGCAAGGCGACGTCGGCGACATGCCCGCCATCCTCCAGCCCCGGCCCTGTCGCCACCGGACGCCGCAGGCGCCGCAGCATCAGCGGTCCGCCAGCCTTGGGTCCGGTGCCGGACAGGCCGCGCCCGCCAAACGGCTGCACGCCGACCACCGCGCCCACCATATTGCGATTGACATAGATATTGCCGGCGCGAATGCGCCGGGTCACCCGGTCGATGACGCCGTCGAGGCGGGTGTGCAGGCCGAAGGTCAAGCCATAGCCAGTGGCGTTGATCGCCTGCAGCAACGGCTCCAGTTCCTGCCGCCGCCAGCGCAGCACATGCAGCACCGGGCCAAACGCCTCTTCAGGCACATCGGCGAGGCTGTCGATTTCGATCAGCGTCGGCGCGACGAAGGTTCCGCGCTGCGCCTCCGGCGGCAGCGGCAACCGCTCCACCTTGCGCCCCATGGCGGCGAGCCGCGCCACATGCTGCTCCAGCCGCTGACGGGCGGCCTCGCTGATCACTGGCCCCACATCCACCGCCAGCCGGTCGGTGCGGCCGATGGTCAATTCGCGCATGGCGCCGCGCAGCATGGTCAGCGCCACATCGGCGATATCCTCCTGCAGGCACAGCACCCGCAGCGCCGAACAGCGCTGGCCGGCGCTGTCAAAGGCGGAGGTGAGCACGTCGGCGACCACCTGCTCCACCAGAGCCGAGGAATCGACCACCATGCAGTTGAGACCGCCGGTCTCCGCCACCAGCACCGGCGTCACATCCGTGGCGCGCGCCGCCAGCTGAAGGTTGAGCTTGCGGGCCACGGCGGTGGAGCCGGTGAACAGCACGCCAGCAACCCCAGGCTGGGCGGCCAGCGCCGCGCCGACGGCGCCGTCGCCCGGGGCCAACTGCAACGCTTCAACGGGCACGCCATCTGCGTGCAGCAGCCGGACCGCAGCGGCGGCGATCAGCGGCGTCTCCTCCGACGGCTTGGCGATCACCGCATTGCCCGCCGCCAGCGCCGCCGCCACCTGGCCGACGAAAATGGCCAGCGGGAAGTTCCAGGGGCTGATGCACAGCACCACGCCAAGCGGCGCGCCCACCCGTGTCCCCCCCCCGGCGCCATGGCGGCACGCTTCTGCAGCGTAATAACGCAGGAAATCCACCGCCTCGCGAACCTCGCCAAGAGCGTTGGCCGCCGTCTTGCCGGCCTCGCGCATGATCAGCCCGATCAGCTCTGGCGCAGCCGCCTCAAGACTGCCGGCGGCGCGCCTGAGACAATCAGCGCGGTCGGCGGCGGAGGTGGTCGCCCATGGCCGGGCGGCAGCGACGAGGCTTGCGGCGGCGGCGGGCGGCGCATCCCGGGCTTCGCCCACCACGTCCGCATGATCGCCAGGATTGACGATACGCCGCGCCGCCGTGGCCTCACAGGAGCAGGCGACGATGGGGCCGCTGCGCCAGTCGAGACTGGCGGACAGCAGAAGGCCTTGCGTCAGCGCGGCGAGGTCCGCCTCGCAGCTCAGGTCCCGCCCGGCGGAATTGCCGCGCCGCCGGCCCTGGGCGGCGGCGCCGCGGAACAGATCCGACGGCGCGCAAATGGCTGGATGCGGCGCCCCCGGATCAGCCATGGCCATCACCTCGGCCACCGGATCCGCTATGAGCGCCGCCAGCGGCGTGGCGGCTTCGGCGGCGAGGCGCACAAAGGAGCTGTTGGCGCCATTCTCCAGCAACCGTCGCACCAGATACGCGAGCAAGGTGTCGTGCGGCCCGACTGGGGCGTAGATCCGGCACGGCGCGCCTTCGACGACCAGCTGGTCATACAACGGCTCACCCATACCGTGCAGGCACTGGAACTCCCAGCTATCCGGCGCCCGGTCGCGGGTCATCGCCAGAATGCTGGCGACGCTGCGCGCGTTGTGAGTGGCGAATTGCGGAAACAGCGCCGGGCCGGCGTCGAGCAATTTGCGGGCGCAGGCGAGCCACGACACATCCGTGTAGACCTTGCGCGTGAACACCGGGAAATCGCGCAGCCCGTTGATCTGGGCGCGTTTGATCTCGGTGTCCCAATAGGCGCCCTTGACCAGGCGGACATTGATGCGGGCGCCAGAGCGGCGCGCCAGATCGGCCAGCCAGTCGATGACATGGGGGCAGCGCTTGCCATAGGCCTGGACCACGATGCCGAGACCGGACCAGCCGGCCAGCTCCGGATCAAGCCGCAGCGCCTCGAACAGATCGAGCGACAGCTCCAGCCGGTCGGCTTCTTCAGCGTCAATGGTCAGGCCAATGTCATGGCGCATGGCCAGCAACGCGAGGCGGCGCAGGCGTGGCCCCAGCTCTGCCAGCACCCGGCCAGCCTGGGCGCGGCCATAGCGCGGGTGCAGCGCCGACAGTTTCACCGAGACGCCAGGCGCCGCGAGCACGCCACGGCCCGCCGCCGCCGCGCCCACCGCTTGCAGGGCCGCCTGATAGCGCTGGTCATAATGGGCGGCGTCCGCCGCCGTCAGGGCGGCCTCGCCGAGCATGTCATAAGAGTGGCGATAGCCGCGCTGCTCGCGTTCGGCGCCCAGCTTCAGGGCGCTGTCGATATCGACGCCAGCGACGAACTGCTCGCCCAGCAGCCGCATGGCCACATCGAGCCCGGCGCGGATCACCGGCTCGCCGCAGCGGGCGACCAGCCGGCCCAGCGCCGAGCCCAGACCATCGGCGTCGACGGCGGCGGCGATACGCCCCGTGATCATCAGCCCCCAGGTGGCGGCGTTGACGAACAGCGGCCGGTCCCAGCCGAGATGCGCCAGCCAGTCGCCGCCAGCCAGCTTGTCGCGGATCAGCGCGTCGCGCGTCGCGGTGTCCGGGATACGCAGCAGCGCCTCGGCGAGGCACATCAGCGCCACGCCCTCATCGCTGGCCAGGGCATATTCATTGAGCAGCCCCTCGACGCCGCTCTTGCCGGCGCGCGCCCGCAGACGCTCGGTCAGCCGGATCGCCCATTGGTGCGTGAAGGCCTCGTCGCCGCTCTGCGCCGCCGTGAGCAGCGGCGGCAGACAGGCCCGCTCCGGCCGCAAGGTGGCGGCGGTGATGGCCTCGCGCAGAACGCTGCGTGGCGCGGGCACAGGAGCAAAGGCACCGAACACCGGGCCAGACCCGTCGGCGCCGGCGGATTCGTCTGATGCGGCGGAGGCCTGCTCCATGGTGCGCCTTTCGTGGCCAAGCGATGCAGATGCGGCGAAGGCGCTGCCCGCCAGCGCTCGCTGTTGCATTCATTCCGCCGCCGCCCGGGGCGCGCTATCTCCAGAAAGGGGCAGCCGTGACATAGAGCGCTGCCGGGCGAAGGCGCCGCCCATCATGCCGCAGCATTGTGGCGAGCTGGCGCTGGCCGGCGGACGCCCGACGCCGACCTCCGACGTCCCACGTCCGACGCCAAAGTGCGGCCAAACCAACTCATCGTGACGTCACATCAATGCACAGATGCTAACGCGGCCAACCCCGGATACCCGAGCCCTGAGAGGATGCCTCTGCGGGTCTGGTCAAGCCCGAGCGGCGCCTGAGGCTGGCAGGTCGCGGATGCTCAGCAGCCTCGCGACCTGGTATGATCGTCCATATGGCGCCAAGGCTTGACCCATGCGCCATGGGGGCGCGCCGCCCTTTGTGGTCAGGCCGGCGCGCCAGGCGTTGCTCAGTCCAGCGGGATCGGGTCGCCAAACACCACCCAGCGATCGCCGTCGAACTTCTGCAGATTGAGGGCGTTCACCGTGGTGTAATTGTCGGGCGTAATGTTCATGGAGATGCCTGGCAGATAGAGCGGCAGCTTGAAGTCCCTGATATTGGTCGCCTGCTTCAGGATGTTCTCACGGCTCAAATCATCGCCGGCGTTTTTCAGGATGTGCGCCACAATCTGCGCCACCGAGAAGCCGAACAGATTGCCGGTATTATTGGGATCACCTTCCTTGAACCACTCCGCCATAAACTTCTGATATTCGAGCACGCCCGGATCATTCTTCCAGGTGGGGTCAGTCGGGTCCTTCATTGAAGTGGCGGTGATAATGCCCTTGGCGTTCTCCAGCCCGGCGGGCTGCAGGGTTTGCACCCGCGACGAGGCCACCGACGAGATATAGATGGTCGGCTTCCAGCCCAATTCGGCGATCTTGCGGATGGCCTGGGCGCCGAATTTTGGCGTCGCCATCAGAAACAGCGTGTCGGCGCCAGAGTTCTTCAGCAGCAGGACCTGGGAATCGACGGTGGGATCGGTCATCTCATAGGAGGCTTCGCGCGTGACATTGCTGATCTTGTCGCCAAGCCCGGCCTTGAAGCCCTTGACGTAATCGCGCCCGGCGTCGTCGTTCTGGAACAGGATCGCCACCTTCGCCGCTGGCGTATTGTTGACGATGGCGCGGCCATAGGCCTTGCCCTCGGCGCTGTAAGAGACGAAGCCTGGCGTGGTCCATGGGAAATTCTTCGGGTCATTCCAGCGATCCGCGCCCGACGACACCAGTAGTTGCGGCACCTTCTTGCCGTTGAGATATTTCTGCACCGCCGCCTGGGTGGCGGTGCCGATGGAATTGATCAGCGCCAGAACCTGGTCGGATTCCACCAGCTTGCGGGTCTGCTCCACCGTCTTGGGCGGGCTGTAACCGTCATCCAGCGAAATCAGCTCCACCTTGCGGCCGTTAATGCCGCCGCTGGCGTTCAGCATGTTGAAATAGGCGATCTGGGCGCGCCCCTGGGTGCCATAGGCGGAGGCAGGCCCGCTATAGGGCATGGTTTGGCCCAGTTTGATCACTGTGTCAGACGCGCCGGGACCATATTTCTTTTCGGCAAAAGCAGCTGAAGACAAAACCAGTGCAACGCTGGCGACAGCGCCGGCGATGAGCTTCAAACGCATGGCGTAACCTTCCCAAATTCTGTCCGGCCGCTCTATTTTGACAGCCTGTTGACATATTTTGTCCGATGGACATTGGGAGTGTGGGCGTCAGGCATGCGCCATGACAAGACTATTCTACACGGCTGCCTGCGCAGCAGGCGCATGGCTGCGGCCGACGTGACGCCAGCTGCGAGCGCCGCCAAAGGGATAGAGGTTCGCCTGGGCGCCAGGCGTAGCGCCGTCGCCAGGATCATATTGCCGCGATCTCTGGCGCAGGCTGATACCAGGCCGCGACGATGCTGACGCATCCGCGACCGAAAGCGCCCAATCGCCGCACGGGCTTGACCGGAACCCGATGAAGCATGCGCATCGGGTTCTGGTATGAGCGCCCCGGCGCTGACGGGCGTGGCGCTTGCGGCGCGTCTGGCCTTGTGCCGCCCGGGATTCAGCTTCTGCGCCGGCGCCCAGGGCCTGCCGCCTCAGGGATGATCCCGGAAGCCGCCCCGGCGTGGAACGGGTTGGGCAGCCTTGCGCGCAGCGCGGCGTCGGCGCGGTAACGCTGGCGGTGCGCCGCGAGGATGGGCGCGCCATCGGCATAGACGCCATAGGCCCAATAGCGCTCGGGCAGGCCCTGCGGCTGGTTGTGCGCCAGCAAGTTCCTGTACCAGGCCAGCAGCTCAAACGTCGCCATCCGGTCGCCGGCATAGTGCTCGATGGCGACCTCGCCGACGTGATCGACCTTGGTGAAGTGAAAGAACTTCAGCGGGCTTCCGGCGGCGCTGAGCACGCCATCTGCGTCAATGGCGATCGGCCGCTGGCTGAGGTTCCAGCTGGCGACATTGTAGCCGGGATCACGCAGAATATGGGTCCCGGCGAAGAAGGCGGGGACCAGGTCGCACCATCGCTGATCGGTGAACAGGCCATTGGCGACATCCTCATAGCAATGCAACGCCAGACGCCGCGCCCACCAGTCGGCGAAGCGCCGCCCTTCAGGCCGGTTGGCGACGGCGATGAAGCCCCGGCTACACCTTGCGCCGCAACGATGCGGTCTTTTGCGGCGCGCCTCCGCCTACATCCAACAGCTGCCTGCTGTGCCTCTACGGCGCCGAACGGCTGAGCCATGTGCAGCGGTTTGGCGCGTTTTTTGACCGGGTAGCGGTCGATGTGCTGGCGCCATCTGAAGCGGCGCTAACGCTGTGGCAGGCGCGCGCGGGGCTGGCCGCCGCCTCGACCCAGCTGGCGCCGCATATTTCGCTGACCTTCGCGTCTGGAGCGGCTGGCGAACCGGTTGCAGCGCCGGGGCCTGTATTGGCTGAGCCCTCCGCCGCCGTCGGGAGCGACTTGCGCAACGACATGCGATGCGTAGGGGACATCGTCGCGCAGCGCATGCCGTCCGTAGCAGCACCAGCCCGCATCGCCTTCCTCGGCCAGCCAGCCGACCACAAGGGCTGGCCGGTGTTTCTGCGTCTTGCGGCGTTGGCCGATCAGGCCGGGGCGCCCGCGTCTTTTCATGTGCTGGGCCAGAATGGCGCTGCCGCCCACGCGTGGCTTGGCCCGGCCGGCGGCGCGCTGGCGCATGCGCCGGTCAGCGTCACGCCACAGCGACCACAGGCCATGGTTGAGGCCCTCGCTGCGCAGGCCATCGATCTGGCGGTGCTGTGGCCGGCCACGCTGGAGACGTTCTCGCTCACCGCCCATGAGGCGCTGGCCGCAGGCGCCTTCATTGTCACGCACCGGCAATCCGGCAATGTGGCGGCGACGGTGCTGGCCACCGTGCGCGGCGTGGTGCTCGACGATGAAGCGGCGCTGCAGCGCTGGTTCGCCACCGGTGGCGCCACAGTTCTGGCGCAGCGGGCGCGGGCCGCCCGCGCTGACGCTCCCGTCACCCAGCAGATGAGCGCCATGACGCTGGGCTTTTCCGGCCTGGCCGTGGCCTCCGCAGCACAAGCGACCGCCGGGCGTCCTGCCGCGCCACAGCTGCAACTGGCGGCGGGGGCAGCATGACGATACATGCCTTCACCAGCTTCAGTTTCGCCTATCTCGACCGGGCGCGGGTGCTGGCCCGTTCGATCCGCCTTTTGCATCCGGAATGGACCCTGTGGGCGATTGTGGTCGACAGGCCGCCGCCCGGCCTCGCCGCCGACTGGCGCGGCGATGATTTCGACACGGTACTGACGGCGGACGCGCTGCTCGGCGACGATGCGGCGCGCTGGCTGTTTCGCCACGACGTTGTGGAAGCCTGCACCGCCATTAAGGGCCGGGCGCTGGATTATCTGTTGCGTCAGCCAGGCGTAACGCAGGCGCTGTATTTCGATCCCGATATCGCGCTGTTCAACCGCATGGACGCCGCGATCGAACGCCTTGCCGCCAGCAGCATCATCCTGACGCCACATCTCACGGCGCCGGAGGCACGGGCCGATCACCAGGCCATTCTTGACAATGAGGCCGGGGCGCTGGCCCATGGCGTGTTCAATCTGGGATTTATCGGCGTCGCCAATAACCCCGAAGGGCAAAGCTTCGCCGCCTGGTGGCGCGACCGTCTCGATGAGTGGTGTTATGACCGGCGCGATCTCGGCCTGTTTGTCGACCAGAAGTGGTGCAATCTGATCCCGTGTTTCTTCGACGGCTGCACGGTGCTGCGTGATCCCGGCTATAATGTCGCCAGCTGGAACCTGAGCCGACGCAACGTCGCCATTGATGGTGACGGGCGGCTGATGGTCAATGGCGTCTCACCGCTGGCATTTTACCATTTCACCAAATTCGGCCCGACCGGGGCTGCGATGACCGGGCGCTATGCCGCCGGGAACAGCGCCATCCGCGATCTGTGGTGGTGGTATGGCCGGGCCCTGGCGGCGGCTGCGCCGGAACCTGCGTGCGCCGGCTATTGGGCCTATGGCCAGTTCGCCTGCGGAACGCCGATCACCGCCGCGCAGCGGCTGAGCTATCGCGCCGCGCCTGCCCTGCAGGAAGCGCTGCCAGATCCCTTCGCCGCCAGCGCCGCAACATTCATGGCGGCCAGTCGACGCCATGCCTGACGCCAGGATGCGAAGCTACTGACGCATCCGCATCCTGACCTGCTCAGGCGCCGCACGGGCTTGACCAGCCCCCGATGAGCCACGCTTGTCGGGGCCTGATATAAGGCGCCCTCACCGACCTGCCGCCACGCCGCCTGCGGTCGTGGCGGCGGCCGTACCGCGCAACTCCAGTCGCCGCCCCAGGGCCTGCATCGGCTGTTCGATCAGACGCCAGCTCAGGACGGCCAGCGCCGTGGTGAGGCCCAGCGTCAGCACCGCCACCAGCCACGGCGGCGCCCCGCTGTTCTTGAGCAGCATCAGCACCGGCAGGTGCCAGAGGTAGAGGCCATAGCTGATGGTTCCGGCATAGCGCGGCGCCCAGGTCAGACGCAGGAAGCGGTCGCCATCCCACAGGCAGGCGGCGATCACCACGGCGCCGAAGACCATGGCGTTCACCGTGCCGACAAGCACGAACGCCGCTTCTGCCGAGCGCCAGAATGCAGGCAGCGGATACACAAGCCAGTTGAACGCCAGCGCCGCCGCCGCCAGCGCCAGCCATTTGCTTTGGGGGTGGGCGTTGACGCGGGCGAAGGCGCCGGTGCGCACAAGGGCGGCGATCAACATGCCGACGCCGAACTGGTCGAGCCGCCCCGGCAATTGCGTGGCGAGAACAAACAGATGGTAATTGGCGGTTACGGTCGTGGCGTCCGGAAAAGTGCGAAAGGCGAGCAAGCGCCACGCCCAGGCGATGACGATGAACCCCAGCACCGGCCCGATCACGCCAGTGCGCGCCAGCAGCGGCGTCAGCAACGCCAGCACAATGTAAAAATGCACCTCAATGCCAATCGACCAGGTGACGCCATTAATGGAGCTGAACCAGTCGGGGTGGAACGGGTGCACAAAGGCCAGATGGCTGAGCAGATGCTCCCAGAACACCGCCGGATGCCACAGGTAAGGATGAATCAGCGCCAGCGCCGCGAACAGGGTGATCACATACAGCGGGTAAAGCCGGAAGGCGCGCCGGATGGCGAACCGGCGCAGGAAACTGCCGAACTCTCCAGGCTGGTAAAGCGTGCAGGCGCTAGCGTAGATCACGAAGCCGCTGATGACGAAGAACAGATCCATGGCGAGCGAACCGGCGCGTATGATCGCCAACGGCCCCGA
The DNA here is from genome assembly GCF_059740505.1 of Camelimonas sp. FR25. NCBI lineage: Bacteria > Pseudomonadati > Pseudomonadota > Alphaproteobacteria > Hyphomicrobiales > Chelatococcaceae > Camelimonas > Camelimonas sp. FR25. The sequence goes on from NZ_JCAWFG010000036.1 coordinate 65,305, forward strand.
CACCGGAAAACTGGTCCAGCCAGTATGGGCCACCACGTGCAACAGGATGACCCAACAGGCCGCGAGGCCACGCAGGATATCCAGCGCCGGGAGACGCTGCGCCGTCGCCTGCAAGCTCACATTCGCCCCCAATTTGCCTTGCGTTTGGGCGGTAACAGAGCCGGGGCGTTGAGACGATGGCGGCGCGCATCACTGCGCTGCTTATCCAGCATAGATTGGCGACATTGGCCGGCTCACCCGGCGCCAGAGCCCCTTTTGCCACGTCGTTCACGAGCGCCGTCTCCGCAGTGGCGTCAGTCGCCAGTTGTGGTTGGAGAGTTGGCGCTTCCGGGGATCACGGACGCGTGATATGCCGCAACGCGGATTTGGTGAAACGACGGCCAACGCCGCCTGACCGCGCTGCGTGGTTCGCCCGCCCGACGTGTCGACGCTCAGGGCCAGGGCGCCGCAGGCTGTGGACGCGAGCCCTCGTCACCAGTGAATGGCGCGTTATCCAGGCATCGACGAAGCAGGCGACGCTACGCTCGCAAACAACGTCCGGGGGGACCACGCTGATGAGCTATCGCCGCATTGCCGAGCTGTTTCCCGACCGTTATGTCGACGACATGCCAGCGGACGCCAACGCTTTCGCCCTGCAGCGTGGCGGCTGGAAGTTCGACTACGACGCCAGGGATGACGCCGGCATCCGGGCGAGCATCAACGCAGATGGCCGCCCGCTGTATTGCGCGATGTTTTTTCCGCATTTTCTTGATGAGGGCTACAGCATCTGGGAGCTGGGGCCGAGCGACGGCTACAATACGGCGGGCCTCGAATTTCATGGCGCCCGCAACGTCACCGCCATCGAAGGCAACGCCGCCGCCTTCATGCGCTGCCTGATCATGAAAAATCACTTCGGTCTGCGCGGCCGCTTCCTGCTCGGCGATTTCGAGAAAAACCTCGCAGCCGCGACCTCAGGCCCCGACCTGATCTATGCCTCCGGCGTGCTCTATCACCTCACCGACCCGATCGGCTTCTTGCGCCGCTGCAGCGCGCTCAGTCCCGACCTGTTCCTGTGGAGCTTCGTTTACGACGCGGACGCCGTGCGCGCCCACCACTATGAGCGTGAGCGCTTCAATTGCGACAGCCCGCGCCTCGTCAGCGTCGGCGACCGGCAGGTCGCCTGTTACGAGCGCCGCTATGAAGCAGCGACGGTCGCCGACCCCAAATATGCCGGTGGCTTCGCCGCCGTCGCCAACTGGCTGTCACGGCCAGACCTGGAATATGTGCTCACCCACCTCGGCTATCGCATCATCACCACCATTGATGACAGTTTCGAGGGCATCCCGGCCGTGAACATCTTTGCCAGCCGGCGCCAGGCCGCCGCCGCCTGGCAGGGACTGGACGACGCTCAGCCAGGCGCGCCATAGCCGTCACGCGCGGCAGCCGCAGCATTGGCCGCGAGGGCGGCGTCGAGTTGGGTCCTGTCGAGCGCGCCTTCCCAGCGGCTGACGACGATGGTGGCCACGGCGTTGCCGATGAAATTGGTGACGGAGCGGCATTCGGACACGAAGCGGTCGACGCCGAGAATGAGGGCGATGCCGGCGACCGGGATATCGGGCACGACAGACAGTGTCGCCGCCAGCGTGATGAAGCCCGCGCCGGTGACCCCGGCGGCGCCCTTGGATGACAGCATCGCCACCAGCAACAAGGTGAGCTGCTGGGCAAGACTGAGCTCGACATTGGTGGCCTGGGCGATGAACAGGGCCGCCAGCGCCATGTAAATATTGGTGCCGTCGAGATTGAACGAATAGCCGGTGGGGATGACGATGCCCACGACGCTCCGTCCGCAGCCCGCCTGCTCCATCTTCTGCATCAGCCGGGGCAACGCCGATTCCGACGATGATGTGGCCAGCACCAGCAGGATCTCCTCCCGGATGTAGCGTAGCAGATGCAGGATGGAGAACCCGCAGCAGCGGGCGACCGCGCCGAGAACGCCGAGTACAAACAGCGCCGACGTAAGGTAAACCGTGACGACCAGTTCAGCCAGATTGGCGATCGACCCGACGCCATATTTGCCGACGGTGAAGGCGAAGGCGCCAAACGCGCCGATGGGCGCGGCCTTCATGAGGATCGCCACGATGCGGAACACCACATCGCCCACGGATTCCAGCAGACTGACCACCGGGCGGGCGCGCTCCCCTACCAGAATGCAGGCGACGCCGGTCAGCACCGCCACCAGCAGGATTTGCAGGATGTTGCCGTCGGTGAAGGCTGACACAAAGGTCGTGGGAATGATGTCGAGAACGAAGCCGGACAGCGTCGTGTCATGCGCCTTCGCCGTGTATCCCGCGACGGATTTGGCGTCGAGCGAGGCGGCGTCGATGTTAAGGCCCGCCCCCGGCCGCGTCAGATTGGCGACAACCATGCCAATTATCAGCGCCAGCGTGGAGAAGAACAGAAAATAGGCGAAAGCCTTGCCAGCGATGGCGCCGACGCTGCGCAGATTGCTCATGCCCGCAAGGCCGGTGACGATGCTGATGAAGATCACCGGGCCGATGATCATCTTGACCAGGCTGATGAAGCCATCGCCGAGCGGCTTGAGGCTTTCGCCCAGGCCCGGCCAGACATAGCCAATGGCGGCGCCGGCGACGATGGCGGCGAGCACCTGGACATAGAGCATGCGATGCAGGGCGCGCCGCGGCGGCCTGTCACTGCTGACCTCTGTAGTGTTCATCGCAATTTCGCCCTGTCGTGCATCACGCATGACCTGCGCGCGCCCACACCCATGGAGATATATGGCGATATTTACATGCATTGGCGATGGCTGACGCGCTTATAATAAATAATCATGCGCATTTTTAAATCGATGTGACGTGACGGCTGGCGGCCCGTGGCCGCCCGTGGCGGCGCGGCACGGCGACGCGCGAAGCTGGCGCATCCAGGTGACGCAATACAGAGGCCAACTGACCAGCGCGTCAGCCAGGCGACGCCCATTTGCGCCTGCGCGGGGCCATTAAACAAACATTGACCATATAGGCTGATACTGCGGCGAGGATTGCAGCAATCCGGCTGGAGTTATGCATGTTTGCGCGTTTTTGCCTCGCTTTGGCGGCGATGGGTGCGGTGATGACGGCGGCGCTGGGCGTGGCCCGCGCTGGCGAGCCGGCGTATGGCCCCAATACGCTCGAACGCACGCTGCAGTCGCTTGCAGCCCATGAGGCCATGGCCAGCGCGGGCGGCTGGCCTGCGGTTCCGGCCGCTGTCAGCGCCTTGCGCCCTGGCGCGGAAGGACCGGGCGTTGCGGCGCTCAAGCAGCGCCTGCACGCCAGCGGCGATCTGGCCCAGGCCGATCTTGAGGGCGACGTCTACAGCCCTGCTGTGGTGGAGGCGGTGAAGCGCTTCCAGCGCCGCCATGGCCTGTCGGATCTCGGCACGGTCGGGCGGCTGACGCTCAAGGCGATGAACACGCCGGTCGAAACCCGCATCAGCCAGCTGAAGGCGACGGCGGAGCGGCTTAAGGGCAATGGCTTCAGCTTCGCCCGGCGCTATGTGGTGGTGAATATCCCGGGGGCCAGCGTCGAGGCGGTGGAGGATGGCCAGGTGCGCAACCGCCATCTGGCCATTGTCGGGCGCCCCGACCGGCCTTCGCCGGTGCTGCAGGCCAATATTACCTCGGTCAATCTCAATCCGTTCTGGACGGTGCCGACTTCCATCGTCAAGGCCGACATCATCCCCAACATGCGCAAGGACCCGGCCTATCTGGCCAAATCCAACATGCGCCTGATCGGCGCCGGCAATGCCGAGATCGACCCGGCGAGCGTCGACTGGGCGAAGCTGGTCAATCCCTATTTCTACGTGCGCCAGGATCCTGGCCCCGCCAATGCGCTTGGCCAGCTGAAGATCGACATGCCCAACACCGAAGCGGTCTACATGCATGACACGCCGGGCAAGAGCCGCTTCCGCAGCGACATCCGCTTCAATTCCTCCGGCTGCGCCCGCGTCGAGGGCGTGCGCGATCTCGCCGCCTGGCTGCTCGAAAACACCGACTGGAACCGCCAGCGAATCGAGGATGAGATTGCCCGCGGCGATCGCAAGAACATCATTCTGCACCGCTCTGTGCCCGTGGCCTGGGTCTATATGACCGGCTGGCAGGACGCCGCCGGCGTCACCCAGTTCCGCGAGGACATCTACGGCCTCGACACGCCAGGCGGCATCGCCCAGTCGACGGTTCAGGCGCGCAAGACCCGCGTCGCCGCGCCGCGCAAACCGGCGGCGGGCAGCGCGACGGCGGCGGCAAAAGCTGACACTGACAAGACAAGCGCCGCCAGGGCCAGCGCTGCGCAAGGCGCAGGCGCGAGAGCCCCGGCGGAGAAAACCGCGAAGGCGAGCACGGCGCCCGAACCCGCGCCTCAGCCCGCGCCTGCGCAGCCGGCGGCGCCGACGCTGCCTCCAGCGCAATTCCCGGCCTCGGTGGCGCCGATCGCGGCGGCGGGCGGCTTCCAGCCACAAACGCTCACCGCCAGCAATTAAGCGGTCGGCCACGGCTCGCCGGACTGATTACGCGGGCGGCGGCGGCGCCCGCCAGCCTCAGCTGGTTTCTGCCCCCGCCTCGGGCGCGCCGACTGGCGTGCTGATGCCCCACAGAGCGTCAAACAGCGCCGCCTGATAGGTGGCGAATTCGGCGCTGTCGATGATCAGCCCGTAAGCCTCACGCGCCGATGAGATAATGCAGACCTTGTTGCCATAGATGTAAGAGGTCATGGCCAGATTATGTGCTGGCGGCGCATAGCGTAGTTCGCGCTTTTCCGCGGCGCTGCTTGGCCAGATCGGCGCAATATCGCGCTCTTCTGAGCGGATGACCCGCAGCCAGATATTGCGGCGGGCCCGTTCCATCAGATAGCGCTCCATCTCCTCCAGCCCAGGCTCGGCCATCAGTTCGCGCATCGACAGGGTGGCGCGCAATATGCAGTCGCCCTGCGAAAGCGTGTCCCACAGCGCCGTGCGAATCCCCTCGGCGCCCGGGTGAAAGCGCACACTCGGCTTGCCGCTCTGATGGTGGTAGAGCGAGCGCAGCGCCGGCATCACGTCGTCGAGCATCTGGCGGCGGGCTTCCAGCCGTTCCAGCAGCACCCCCGGATCCTGCGCCACGACAAAGCGGCGCTTGCCGTGATCGACAAAGCGGATCAGCCCATCCGCCTCAAGCTTGACGAGCCCGTCATGGGCCGTGGTGCGCGCCATGCCGGCGCGGGCAGCCACATCGGTGATCGAGGCGCCTCCAGGCGCCGCCGCAGCGAGATAAAGCCGGTACAACGTCCCGGACAGGCCGATGCGCCCCAGCCGTGCTTCCATATCCACCTTGCATCTCCCCGCACCGGCGCTGGCTGCGCCGCACGTCGCCAGTCCACAATTCATCGGAACTATCCGACATTTTTTATGCGCGCGGGCGTCATTTCATCTCGAAACCCGCCGACGATAGAGGCGACTTGCCCGCTTTGCAGGCACGTTGCCCGCGTAATAATCGTCACGCCTGACCAAACGAATTGACGGGTGGCGCCGATAAATTTCACGATGACCCTACGTTAATAGCGCGACAGGCTGTCCCGTTCCGGGGGCTGGATGGAGGGTATCTCGATGAACGCGCCAGCAGTTTCTGCAGAAATGCCGATGGCCGTGCCCGTCAAGCGTCCCGGTACGCTACGTAAGGTGATGGCGAACACATCGGTTCGCGCCGTCATTGGCCTTGCGGCGTTCTTCGGCGTCTGGCAGGCGCTGACGGGCCTGGGCATCATCGACGGCTTCCTGCTGCCGTCGCCCGTCGCCGTCGCGGCGGCGCTGTATGAGATGGCGCTTGAAGGCTCGCTGTGGACCCATCTCAGCGCCTCTCTGGTGCGCGTGTTCATCGGCTTCATTCTCGCCTGCGTCGCCGGCATCCTGCTTGGTCTGGTGTGCGGCTGGTGGCGCAGCGTCTCGGATTATGTGCGGCCGGTCGTCGAAGCCCTGCGGCCGATCCCGCCGCTGGCCTGGATTCCGATCACCATTCTCTGGTTCGGCCTCGGCGACAGCGCCTCCTACTTCCTGGTGTTCCTTGGCGCGTTCTTCCCGGCTTTCGTCGCCACTTACACGGCGGTGCGCGGCCTCGACCGCAACCAGATGAACGCCGCCCTGTGCCTTGGCGCCACCCCCTGGCAGCTGTTTTTCGACGTGCTGATCCCCGCCTCCCTGCCCATCGTCCTGCCTGGGTTGCGCATCGCTTTGGGCGTCGGCTGGATGTGCGTGGTCACCGCCGAACTGATCGCCGCCCAGACCGGGCTTGGCTACCTGATCCAGCAATCCCGCATGCTGTTCCAGATCAACAACGTCGTCGCCGGCATGGTGACCATCGGTTTGGTCGGCTTCCTGATGTCCGCTGCGCTGGAACGGCTTGAGCGCCGCGTCAACGCCTGGGCGCCGTCCGAGCGCAATTGAGGAGTGGCACGATGAACGCCCACACGCCCATCATCCCCGCCAGCCAGTCTGCGACCGCCGATATCCAGATCGACATCCGCGACGTCAGCAAGGTCTATGGCGGCGGCGTCGCCGATGAGCCGGTCATCGCTCTCAATGGCGTCAACCTGCAAATCCGCAAGGGAGAGTTCATCTCTTTGCTCGGGCCCTCGGGCTGCGGCAAGTCCACCTTGCTGGCGATTATCGCCGGCTTCCAGGGCGCGACCACTGGCCAGATCCTGCAGAACGGCAAGCCGATCGTGAAGCCGGACCCGTCGCGCACCGTGGTGTTTCAGGACTACGCGCTGTTCGGCTGGATGACGGTGCAGCAGAACGTCGAATTTGGCCTCAAGGCCAAGGGCATGCCGAAGAAAGAGCGGGCCGTCATCGCCCGTGAGCTGATCAATATGGTCCGGCTCAATGGCTTTGAAGACAAATATCCGCACCAGATGTCCGGCGGCATGAAGCAGCGCGCCGCCATCGCCAGGGCGCTGGCCCCTGACCCTGACATCCTGCTGATGGACGAGCCCTTTGGCGCCCTCGACGCCCAGACGCGCGTGCTGCTGCAGGAAGAGATCGCCCGCATTTCCACCGAGGCCGGCAAGACGGTGATCTTCGTCACCCACGGCATTGATGAAGCAGTGTTCCTGGCTGACCGCGTGGTGGTGATGAGCCCGCGTCCCGGCCGGGTGCGTGAAGAACTGATCGTCCCGCTGCCCAGGCCGCGCACGGCCGAGATGCGGTCCGATCCATGGTTTGTCTCTGCAGTGAACGAGCTGTGGGAGACGCTGAAGCCGGAATGGCAAAAAGGGAAATGAGCATGACGTCCACCATTTCGCGTCGCGGATTCGGCAAGCTGGTCGCGGGGCTTGCGCTGGCGGCCCCGGTCGCCGCCCCGTCGATCGTCCGTGCGGCGGGCGCCGACAAGGTGAAGATGTGCTGGTTCAACACCACCACCGTCTCCGCCCAGATCGCCCATGTGCTGATGCGCACCGATATCGGCGCCCAGAACGGCCTCGACATTGAACTGATCCAGCTTGCCGCATCGCCAGCCGTCACCGAGGCGCTGGTCTCTGGCGCAGGCGACATCGGCGCCCTGTCTGACTTCGCCGCCGTCACCACCATGGCCATTGGCGCGCCAGTCACCACCGTGGCGTCCCAGGCCCGGTTCCGCTCGGCGGTGCTCGCCACCAAAAAGTCGGGCATCACCGATCTGGCCGGCCTGAAGGGCAAGCAGGTTTACGGCACCTTCGGCATCACCGCCTTCCAGAACGCCCAGGACGCGGTCATCAAGGCCGGCCTCACCCCAGGCAAGGACGTGACCTTCGTCAATGTCGGCCCGGCCGAGCTGGCTGACGCCGTCGGGGCCCAGCGCATCGACGCCTTCTTCACCTATGACCCGTTCGTTTCGTTCTTCGAGAATTCGGGCCACGCCCAGGTGATCTCCCAGGACCTGTCGCCGATCATCGCCCTGACGGCCAACAACAAGTTCTTCAAGGATCGCCCGGATGTGCTGAAGCGCTTCCTCAAGGCCAATTCCGAAGCGCTGTACTTCGCCAGCCAGAACAATGAACTGGCCAACACCTGGTTCCGCTCGCTCGAGCCGGCCAAAAACATCCCGGTCGAAGTGCTGCAGAAGGCCTCGGCCTACGATCCGGCATGGACGGCGAAGAGCTATGCCGACATCAAGGTGGCCCTGTCGCCGGAGCAGATCGCCAAGATGGACGTGCTGGCCAAATGGGGCGTCGCCAACAAGCTGCTGCCGCGCCAGCCCGACGTGTCGAAGTTCATCGACACCAAAATCGCTGGCGACGTTGACGCCGGCGCAGCCGCCAATGGCTATGATCTGGCGAAGGTGAAGATCCTTCGCCCCTGATCGACGCCTCATACCAGAACCCGATGAGTATGTGTCATCGGGTTCTGGCCAAGCCCGTGCGGCGCCTGAGCATTTCAGGACGCTGATGCGTCAGCATCTTCGCATCCTGGTATTTGGCGGTGGGCACCGGGCGCGAAAGCATGGCGCCGCGTGGCGAGGGGTGAGGCCAGAGTGTGCTGCGCCCAGCGCATTGCGCCCTGGTCTGGCCCGCGCGGCGCCTCGGGCAAGCTGCGTCGCCGATTGGTCAGCATGGTTTGATCCCGGCGTGAAGCGGCGCCAATACGCCGTGTGACGGCCTGGGCCGCGATCCCTGGCGACGGCCCGCGACCCTTTTCAGCGCGACAGATGGCCGGGACAGGCCGGTGGGAGACCCGATGAGCAAGCATCTTCCCAGCCCCGTGGCTGATCAGGACCATCCTGCTGCTCCGGGCGCCACGCGACACTTCGATTTCACCGCCATGGACGGCGCCGCGCGCTACCGTCTGCTCGCCTCGACCATCATGCCACGGCCCATCGCATGGGTGACCAGCCAATCGGCGGACGGCGTCGCCAATGCTGCGCCATACTCGTTCTTCAATTTCTTCGGGTCCGACCGGCCGGTGCTGGCCATCGGCGTGCTCGCCCGCCCTGGCGCCGAGAAGGACACGGCGGCCAATATCCGCGCCACCGGTGAGTTCGTCGTCAATCTGGTGTCCTATGAGCTGGCGCCGGCGATGAACATCACCTGCATCGACGCCCCGGCGGCCGTGAATGAGCTGGAGCTGGCGCAGCTCGCCACCGCGCCGTCGCTGGCCGTGGCCCCGCCAAGGATCGCCGCCAGCCCCGTCGCCTTCGAGTGTCGGGTCATGCAGTTGCTGGAGACCGGGCCGGGCCAGTTGCTGGTGGTGGGCGAGATCCTGCACGCCCATTACGCCGCGCACGTGCTGACTGGCCCCGCCGATCATCCGCGCATCGACGCTGCGGCGCTGGATCTCGTTGGTCGCATGCATGGCGCGTCGGCCTATGTGCGCACCCGGGAGCTGTTTCACCTCGAACGTCCGGCCTGGCCACCCGCAGACGGCCCGACGCCAGAACTGGGCCCGGCCTGACGTTCATTCCATTTCGACGCCACCCCGCCAGGGCGCCCGGAGGATCACCTGGCGCGGGCGCCACGACCCCAGAGCACCCTGCAGGCTCTGGCGCATCCGAGAAAGGTACAAGCACCATGGCGAAGGTCACAGTCGCAGCGGTTCAGGCCGCAACCGTCCCATTTGACAGCGCCGCCGCAACGGCCCGCGTGGTTGCACTGATCGGCGAGGCCGCGGCCAAGGGCGCGGAAATCGCCGTGTTCCCGGAGGCGTTTATCGGCGGCTATCCCAAGGGCCTCGATTTTGGCTGCTGCGTGGGCCGGCGCACGTCGGAGGGTCGCGCCGATTTTGCCCGTTACGTCAAGGGCGCGATCAGCGTGCCGGGACCGGAGACCGACGAACTGGCGGCAGCCTGCGCCCGCCATAATGTCTTTGCCGTGGTCGGCGTCATGGAACGCGATGGCGGCACGCTGTATTGCACGGCGCTGTATGTCGGTCCGCAGGGGCTGATGGGCAAGCACCGCAAGACCATGCCCACCGGGGCCGAGCGCCTGGTGTGGGGCTTTGGCGATGGCTCGACGCTGACGGTGGTCGACACCCCGCACGGCAAGCTCGGCGGCCCGATCTGCTGGGAGCATTACATGCCGCTGATGCGCGCCGCTTATTACGCCAAGGGCGTGCAGATCTGGGCCGCGCCCACCGCCGACGACCGCCCGACATGGATTCCGACCATGCAGCATATCGCCATGGAAGGCCGCTGCTTCGTCATCGGCGCCTGCCAGGTGATGCGGCGCTCGGATTTCCCCGAGGATTACGCCAGCCGCATCGAGGCCGCTCCCGATGAATGGATGATGCATGGCCGCTCGGTCATCGTCAGCCCGCTCGGCGAAATCCTCGCCGGCCCGCTGGTGGATGAAGAAGGCATTCTGACCGCCGAGATCGAGCTGGACGACATTATTGGCGCCAAGCTCGACTTTGACCCAGTCGGCCATTACGCCCGGCCCGATCTGTTCAGCCTGCAGGTCAATGAAGCGCCGCAGCGCCCGGTGGTGGCGAGCGGCGCGACGCCTGATGAGCCCGAACGCAGCGGCGCCCTCAGCTGAGGCTGGCCTCCGGCTGCCGGCGCGCCCCGCTCCGGGACGTGAGAGGCGTGGACGGCGGCGATGAAAAAGCCCCACCCTGAAGCCAGGGCGGGGCGAGTTCACATTCAGAACAACCGAAGGTTGCCTGCTAAAGGTAAGTCCACACCCGCATAAGGCCAAGCCCGACCTTGCCGGTTTTACCCACATTATGTTCACGAAGCCGGCGCCCGACCGCCTTTTCCAGCGGCTCTGGGGCGACGATACAGTTAATTTCACTTTTTCGGCACGTATATTACAGCTGTCCCCTAGCACGTCGCGCTGGCTTTACATCGTCATGACGGTAGTTGATTCAGCGCCTGCCGCAGCAGATCTCAGTGTGCGAAGGCATTACCCAGAGAAACGATGGCGACGCCAACCCCAACCTCAGGGGAACGTTAAAGGCCGTGCAGCAGCGCGCCATCGCCTGCCGTCGTCGTCGCCGGGAGAGGCCAACCCGCATCTGTCGCAACGCAACCCTTGGTTGGTATAACGTTGTAGAGCGCCTGCCGAAGCGCCGCTGGCTACTCGCTGGCTACCCTTGCCGCACGTCTGCGCGGCGCGCTGTCATGGAGGACGGCGACAAGATATCAGGCAATGCGCGGCGTCTCACGGGCCCAAGGCGCGGGGGCAGACGCGGCCGGGGCCAACCCTGCCTGACGCGCGCCTCAGCTGGCGGTCAGCGCCGCTACGTCGCCGCTAATGGCGAAACGCACGCCCTCTGGCCGGAAATCGAGCGTGACCCGCAATGAGGGTGCGCCCGACAGGCCGGACATGATCAACCGGGAGCCCGCGCCGCGCGTTGCGGGCTCGGCCACAGGCGGGCCGCCGCTCTCCTGCCACACCAGTTCAAACAGCGCGCCATTTGCCTCCGACACCGACCAGTTCACCGCCACCTCGCCTTCTGGCTGCGAGAGCGCGCCATATTTCAGCGCATTGGTCAGCAGTTCATGCATGATCAACGCCAGCGACAGCGCCGGGCGGGCCGCGATCGGTGTGTGCGGCCCGCTGATGCGCAGGCGCGCGCGGTCATGCCAGCCGATGGCATTGCTGATGACATTTTCAATATGGGCGCCGGACTGGTCGCTGGCCATCGCCGCCTCATGGGCGCGGGCGAGCGTGTTGATGCGCGCGCTCAGGATTTGCCGGGCGCTGTCGATATCCCTGGCCCCACGCAATGACTGGTTAACAATCGCCTGCACCACAGTCAGCTGATTTTTCAGCCGGTGCGCCAGCTCCTTGCTCAGCAGATGACTGTCGGTGACGTCGAGGATCTGCACGAACAGCCCCTCCACCGCGCCGCCAGGGGTGGCGATCGGGTGGCAGAGAATATCGATGACCCGCTCATCCGGCGCATCGTCCGCGGTGCGTTGCAACCGCGCCGGCATGGCCCGGTTCACCATGGCCGCCCGCGTGGCGTAGACGTGATCGAGCAGCTCGAAAAAGCCCTGACCATGGATGTCGGGAAAGGCGTCGACGGCGCGCTTGCCGGCGGCCTGGCGGTAGCCGGAAATCGCCTCGAAATCAGCGTTGGTGTAAGTGATCAGATGCTGCGGGCCCGAGGTCACCGCCACCGCGCCCAACGCCGTTTCAAAGATGCTGCGCAGCCGCCCCTGCTCGCGCTCGCGCTGACGCTGCAGCGCCACACGGCCGGTGGTTTCGTTAAAGGCGCAGAACATGCCGGCGACCACGCCATTGGCCATGCGCACCGGCGTGTAGGAGAATGAGACATTGACTGTCTCCGGATAGCCGTGGCGCGTCACCATGAACTCGACATCAGAGGCGGCTGCGCTGACGCCCTCATAGGCGCGGTTGACATAAGGCGCGACCTGGCTCCACAGCTCGCGCAAGGTTTCGGCGAAGGGTTTTGCGAGCGCGCGCGGGTGGAACGGGCCATACATCTCGCCGCACAGATCATTGTAGATGATGTGCCGCTCCGGACCCCACAGCAGGAACATCGGCTGCCGGGCGCCCAGCACGATCTGCGCCACGGTGCGCAATTCCAGCGGCCAGCGCTCCGGCTCTCCAAGCGGATGCTGGCTCCAGTCGATGGCGCGCAACAGCGCCCCGCAGCCGCCGCCGCCTGCAAACACATCCCGGTGCGCGATCTGTGTGTCCAACCCCGTTCTCCTTACCGAGCGCTGTATAGTTGCGCGTAGAGCAACACAAATGCAAATGGCTTGCGCTGCGCTTACGTAAATTGTCGGCGTCTCGTGCTCCCTGCGTCAGTCAGCGCAGCGATATCGCCACCTATATGTGGCGCCATGGCGCAAAACAGTTCTCCGATCGCACAATATTTTCTGACGCACAGTGGGCATTTTCGGTATCGGGCGCAGAAACGGGACCGGCGCGCGCGGTTATGGGCGCCGCTGGTCGGGTCAGCGATATGGTTTAGCTAACGTTTGTCTGCGCTTTCTGAGTCCATCCCGGCCGAACATGATCACCCAACAGCTGCGGCGTCCGGCGACAACCGCAACGTCATTGCACGGTCACCACTGATTGACGGGGCGCCGATATCCGCTGGGTGCGCGCCCATCGCTTCGGAATGACCCGCCGCCGTGTAAAACTGTTGGCAAGGACACCGCTCCGCGTGGACACGGCGCTATTCACGGATTAGTGTGTGATTAACTCATTTTGTCACGTTTTGTGATGTGAAATGCGCAAGCCGCTGACCAGCCTTCTGGCGCCGGTGATTCCAGGCAGGAACAGACCATGAAGAATTTTCTGCGGTCGGCTATCGCCGGCCTTGCCCTCGTGGCGGCTGCCGTCGCTAGCGCCGGGGCCAAAGACGCCGTGGTGATCGGCGCGCCGCTGCCGGTGACCGGCGCCCTGTCGCCGGAGGGCGCCAAGCTGCGCCAGGGCTATGAGCTGTGGCAGGAGCAGGTCAACGCAAAGGGTGGGGTCAAGGTCGGCGACAAAAACCTCAAGGTTGAGCTGCGCTATTACGACTACCAGTCGCAGACCCCCAAGGCGATCCAGCTGGCTGAAAAGCTGATCACCGACGACAAGGTCGACTTCCTGTTCTCGCCCTTCGGCTCCGGCGCCACGAAGGCGGCGTCCGCCGTGGCGGAAAAGGCAGGCGTGCCGATGATCGCCTCCTCCGCGTCATCGGTGGAAGTGTTCGACCAGGGCTACAAGAACCTGTTCGGCGTCTACACCGACAACAGCACCTTCTCAGAGCCGCTGGCCGATCTGGTGCGGGCGAAGCTGCCAGAGGCGAAGCGCGTCGCCATTCTGGCCCGCAACGATCTGTATCCGCTGTCGCTGGCCAATGAATTCGCCAAAAGCGCCAAAAAGCGCGGTCTCGATGTGGTGTTCTTCGAGAAATACGCCATCGGCACGCTCGATCACGCCTCGGCCCTCACCCAGCTGCGTGCTGCGAAGCCGGACTGGGTCATCGTCACCGGCTACATCAATGACCTGATCACCATCCGCAAGCAGGCGTCAGATCTCAAGGTCGGCGGCGAGGTGTTCACGCTGATCAACGGTCCGGCTTACCAGGAATGGATCAGCGCTGTCGGCCCGCTGGCTGACAATGTCACCACGGCCAGCTGGTTCCACCCGGTGGTGAAATACGCCAGCGACGACGTATTTGGCTCCTCGGGCAAGTTCGTTGAGCTGTTCAAGTCGAAATACGGCTCCGAGCCGGACTTCACCCAGGCCTCGGGCGCAGCTGTCGGCGTGGTGCTGCAGCAGGCGATTGAGCGCGCTGGCTCGCTCGACCGCGACAAGGTGCGGGCTGAGCTGCAGAAGGGCGGCTTCAAGACCTTCTTTGGCCCGATCTCCTTCTCGTCCATCGGCATCGCCGACAGCTACGTGCCGCCGGTGCTGCAGATCCAGGACGGCAAGGTGCAGGTCGTCGCCCCGGCCAACATCGCCACCAGCGACTTCCGCACTGGCCTGAAGAAATAAATCGCTGCTCCGGCGGCGCGCGGACTGCGATCCGGGCGCCGCGGGGCCTTGCGGCAGGGCGACGTCGGCGCGGGGGGCGCTGCGGCGCCCTGCCGGTCGGTCGCGCCCGAGGGCCGACCGGGTCAGGATCAAATTCATGTTGTGGCTGCAGGTTCTTGTAAACGGCCTGGCTGTTGGCGGTCTTTACGCCTGCATCGCCGTGGGCTTTTCGCTGGTCTGGGGGGTGTTGAACATCATCAACATCCTGCACGGCTCGCTGATCGTGCTGGGCGGCTATCTCGCCTTTTTCGCCCACCATTATTGGGGCATCAACCCGTTCCTGTTCGCGCCGGTGGCCGGGGCGATCATGTTCCTTGGCGGCGTCGCCCTGCAGGCCAGCGTCATCAATCATGTGATGACCCGGCCGTTTCTGATCACCCTGCTGCTGACCTTCGGGCTCAATCTGTTCCTCGACAACACCATGCTGGCGCTGTTCAGCGCCGATTATCGCAAGGTGCTGCTCGACCCGCCGCTCGGCGTCTTCGATCTCGGCTCAATCGTCGTGCCGGTGGATCGGATTTACGCCACGCTGGTGGGTCTTGCGCTGGTCGCCGTGCTCGGTGCGCTGCTGCGCTTCACCCAGTTTGGCCGCGCCATCATCGCGGTGCGTATGGATCGCGACGCCGCGGCCCTGCTCGGCATCAACGTCAAATGGACCTACGCCATCGCTTTTGGCCTCGGCGTGTTCATGGCGGGCAGCGCCGGCGCGCTGCTCAGCGCCATCTTCCCGATCTCGCCCGTGGCCTCGGCCGGCTATCTCAGTAAGGCCTTCGTCATTTGCGTCATCGGTGGCCTTGGCAGCATTCCAGGCGCCGTGCTCGGCGGCTTCGCCCTTGGCGTGATTGAAAGCTTCGGCGCGCTGATCTTCGGGCCCGAGCATGCGCTGACGCTGGCCTTCGTGCTGCTGATCGTGTTGCTCGCCGTGCGGCCCCAGGGCCTCCTGGGCAAGCAGGGGTTCGCCTGATGTCGCGCCTGTCCTCGACACGGGTCGCCCTGGCGATCCTCGCCCCCTTCGTCGTCGCCATCGTGCTGTTTGCGCTGCTCAGCCTGACCGACGCCTATATCATCCGCCTCGCCACCATCCTCGGCATGTATGTGACGCTGGCGCTGGCGTGGAACATCATCGGCGGCTTCGCCGGCTATCCCTCTTTCGCGACGGCGGCGTTCTTCGGCCTCGGCGCCTATGGCGCCGCCGTGGCCCAGACCATGGGCGCGCCCCTGCTGGCGGCGGTCGCCTTCTCTGGCTTGCTGGCGGCGGCCTTCGCCGGGTTGATGGGGTCGGCCATCCTGCATCTACGCGGCAAATATTTCGCCATCGCCAGCCTGGTGATCGCCGAAGTGCTGCGCGAGGGGACCAATTCCTGGACCGACGTCACGGGCGGCGGCATGGGCATCAATCTGCCGCTGGTCAAGCCGGCGCTGGTCAGCCTGCCGCAATTCTATCTGGCCGCCATGCTGCTGCTCGCCGCCATCGCCATGAGCGCCTGCATCTGGCTCAACCGCGCGCGGCTCGGCGTGGCGCTGCGTTGCATCGCGCAGAATGAGGACGCCGCCCAGATCATCGGCGTCGACACCCGCCGCGCCAAGACCCTGGCCTTCGTGCTGTCCAGCCTGTTCATCGGCCTCGTCGGCGGCGTTTACGCCTCCTGGGTGACCTATATCGATCCCACCGACGTCTATGACGGCGCCATGTCGGTGAAGCCGATCCTGATGGCCCTGCTCGGCGGCGTCGGCACGGTCTATGGTCCGGTGCTTGGCGCCGTGACCTATCTGGCGCTGGAAGAATTGCTGTGGCGCAACATTCTCAGCTTCCACGCCGGTATTCTCGGGCTGATGGTGGTGGTGCTGGTGCTGTTCCTGCCTGGCGGGCTGTCGCAGGCGCGGGGGCTGGGCCTCGCCCATATCGCCAAACTGTGGAGGCGCGCGCCATGACCGCCCTGCTCGAACTGAAGGGCGTCAGCAAACGCTTTCGCGGCTTGCAGGCGCTGTCCGACATCAATCTGTCGCTACGCGCGGGCGAAATCGTCGGGCTGATCGGCCCTAACGGCGCCGGCAAAACCACTTTGGTCAATGTCATCACCGGCGTGCATCGCGCCGATAGCGGCGGCATCGCCTTTAACGGCGCGTCGATCACCGGCATGCGGCCCGACCGTATCGCCCGGCTCGGCGTCGCCCGCACCTTTCAGGTGGTGCAGCCGTTTCCGGCGATGACCGTGCTGGAGAATGTGGCGGCGGCGGCCCTGTTCGGCGGCGGCGCAGCCAGCATCGCTGAAGCGCAGGACGCCGCCGCCCATCACCTCGATTTCTGCAATCTCAACGATCAGGCCGGCAAGCTGGCCAGCGCCCTGACCCTCGCTGGCCGCAAGCGGCTGGAGTTGGCCAAGAGTCTCGCGCTGCGGCCCAAATTGTTGATGCTGGACGAGGTCAACGCCGGCCTTAACCCCGCGGAGGTCGACGCAGCGCTGGAACTGATCGCCAAAATCGCCGCCCAGGGCACGACCATCTTCCTGATCGAGCATCTGATGAAGGTGGTGACCCGCACCGCCCAGCGGCTGGTGGTGTTGCACCATGGCAAGCTCATCGCCGATGGCCCGGTCGCCCAGGTGATGGCTGACGAGACCGTGGTGGAGGCCTATCTCGGCCGCCGCTACGCCGAACGCATGGCGGGAGCCGGCATATGAGCGACGCATTGCTCACCGTCACGCATCTTGAGGTCGCCTATGGCGACGTGCAGGTGGTGTGGGACGCCGATCTTGATGTCAAGAATGGCGCCATCACCGCGCTGATCGGCTCCAATGGCGCCGGCAAGACCACGCTGCTGCGCGCCCTCTCGGGCCTGTTGCCGACACGCGGCGGCCGCATCATGATGGCTGGGCGCGAGCTGACCGGCGCGACGCCGCAACAGTTCGTCGAGCATGGCGTGGCCCATGTGCCGGAGGGGCGTCGCCTGTTCACGGGCCTGTCGGTGCATGACAATCTGATGCTCGGCGCCTTCCGGCGCAAGGATGGCAAGGCGGCGATCCGCGCGGATCTGGAGCGCATGTACACGCTGTTTCCACGCCTCGCCGAGCGGCGCCGCCAGGACGCCACCACCATGTCAGGCGGCGAGCAGCAGATGTGCGCCATCGCCCGAGGTCTGATGGCGGCGCCGAAACTGCTGTTGATCGACGAGTTGTCGCTCGGCCTCGCCCCGGCGATCGTCGACCAGCTGGCCGATACGCTGCGCACGGTGCGCGCCGACGGCGCCAGCATCCTGCTGGTCGAGCAGGATGTCGGCATCGCGCTGGAGCTGGCCGACCATGTGCATGTGATGGACCAGGGCCGCACCACACGCAGCGGCCCCTCCGCCGAGATCGCCGCCGACCCGGCCATCATGTCCGCCTATTTGGGAGCCTGAGCCATGGCGCGCCAACGCCCGCAAATTGAATATTATTTCAGCTTCATCTCGCTGTGGTCCTATATCGGCAGCCTGACCTTCCAGGACCTCGTCAAACGCCACGACGCGGAGGTCATCTACAAGCCGGTCGATCTTCTGGCCGTGTTCGCCGCTGGCGGCGGCAAGCCGGTGAAGCAGCGCCCGACCCAGCGCCAGGCCTATCGCTTTGTTGAGATGAAGCGCTGGAAGGAAATTCGCGGCGTGCCGCTGGTGCTGGAGCCGAAATTCTACCCGGCGGATCCGTCGCTCGGCCATCGCATGCTGCTCAACGCCATCGAAGACGGCGCCGACGTCGGCGGCTTTGTCCACGCCGCGCTCAAGACGGTGTGGGCGGATGAGCGCGACATCGCCGACCCCGCCACCCTCGTGCAACTGGCCGATGCACATGGCCTCGACGGCCAGAGCCTGCTCGCCCGCGCCGATGACGCGGCCATTCATGACCGGGAGCATGCGCTTACCGAAGAGGCGATCAACCGCCAGATGTTCGGCGCGCCCTTCTATTTCTACCAGGGTGAGCCGTTCTGGGGTCAGGACCGGCTGGAGATGCTCGACGGCGTCCTCGCCAATCCGCGTCCGCCAATTCTGATACCAGAACCCGATGAGCGTGATTAATCGGGTTCTGGCCAAGCCCGTGCGGCGCCTGAGCATTTCAGGATGCGGATGCGTCAGCATCTTCGCATCCTGATATGATGACCGACTGACGCCGGCTGGTGCGCCGCCCGCTCCATCGGGCGGCGCGCACAGCCTGATGGCGTCAGCCCTGGCCATCGGGCATGGAGGTGAACCCCTTCAGCGACCCGAGGTCGACTGCATCACGGGCGATCTCCACCTCGCTGCCGACATAGAGCGTGATCAGCTCGCCGACGCTGCGCAGCGCGTCGAGGTGGATGCGCTCATAGCCATGGCTGGCGTCGACGCCGAAGGTGATCAGCGCCGTGCGGACATCGTGACCGGCGACAATCGCCGAGGCGCTGTCGGAGCGGTAATAGCGGAAGATATCCTGCTGATGCGCGATGTCGTGCTCGCCGCACAGCCGGATCAGCTTGCGCGTCAGATGATAGTCAAACGGCCCGCTCATGTCGGCCATGGCGATGGTGACGCCGAATTCGCGGCTGTTCTGGCCTGGCGCGGTGACGCCATTGTCGACGGTGACCATCGAGGCGATGTCGCCGGTGAGCACGGCGGCGGCGCCAACGCCGACCTCTTCCGATATTGAGAAAATAAACCAGCAATCGACCGGCGGGCGTTGTGGCGCGGCGACCAGCGCCTTGAGCGCCGCCAGCATCGCGGCCACGCCCGCCTTGTCGTCGAGGTGGCGCGAGACGATGAAGCCATTGTCGAGAAACTCCGGCTGCGGATCGATGCCGACGATGTCGCCGACCGACAGGCCGAGCGCCGCAAGGTCGGCCGCATCATGCACCATTTCGTCAATGCGCAGCTCGACATGGTCCCAGCCAGTGGGCTGGGTGTCGACCTCCTCATTGAAGGCGTGGCCAGAGGCCTTCAACGGCAAGATCGTGCCGCGAAACGCCCGCTCCGGCGTGAACACCGTGCAGCGCGCCCCTTCGGCGAAACGCGCCGACCAGGTGCCGATGGAGGTGAGCCCGAGCCGGCCATTGGCCTTGAGCGCGCGCACCTGCGCCCCGAGCGTGTCGAGGTGGCCGATGACTGCGCGGGCCCCCTTGCGCTCCTCGCCATACAGGCAGGCGCGAATGGCCCCGCGCCGGGTGATCTCATAATCGACGCCGAGCGCCGCCAATTCCTCGCAGCAGGCGCGCACCACATTATCCGTGAAACTTGCCGGGGAAGGGATGTCGAGCAGGCGCCGCAGCACATGCGACAGATACACCGTGTCGATGGTCAGCATCAGGCGCCTCCGCCGCGGCGGGCGCTGTCTTGCGCCGTGCCAGGGAACAGCAGATCAATAAAACGCTGCGCCGTCGGCTGTGGTTCGTGATTGGCGAGGCCTGGCCGTTCATTGGCCTCGATGAACACATAGTCTGGCCCGGCCGGGTCTGGCGTCATCAGATCGATGCCGGTGACCGGAATATTGATGGCGCGCGCAGCCAGTATCGCCGCCTGTTTCAGCGCCGGATGGACGCTGTCGGTGACGTCATGGATGGCCCCGCCGGTATGCAGATTGGCGGTGCGCCGCACCTGCAACTCCACCCCATCGGGTAATATGTCGCGCATGGCGTAGCCGGCCGCCGCCACGCAGCGCCGGGTTTCGCCATCAATGGGGATCCGCGACTCGCCCCCCGTCGCCGCCGCCCGGCGCCGGCTCTGGCGCTCAATCAGATCCATGATGGTGCGCTGGCCATCGCCGATGACGCTGGCCGGGGTGCGGATCGCCGCCGCCACCACTTCGAAATTGATCACCACCAGCCGCAGATCCTGGCCTTCGACGAATTCCTCCACCAGCACCCGCTCGCACAGGGCGCTGGCCGCTGCGATGGCGGTGGCCACCTCCTCCGCCGTTTCAAGGCCAACCGCCACGCCCTTGCCCTGCTCGCCCCGCGCCGGCTTGACCACCACGCGGCGGTGGCGCGCCAGAAACGCCTCGAGCGCGTCGCTGTCGCTGGCCTCGATCTGCTCCGGCACGCGGACGCCGGCGCTGGCGACGAAGCGCCGCGACACCTGCTTGTCGTCACAGATCGACATGGCGACAGATGACGTCAGCTCGCTGAGGCTCTCGCGACAATGCACCGTTCGTCCGCCATTGGTGAGGCGGAAGAAGCCGCCCTCGGCGTCCGTGACCTCGGCGACGATGCCGCGCCGCCGCGCTTCGTCGACAATGATGCGGCCATAAGGGTTGAGCTGGTCGCCGATGGCGTCCGGGCCAGTGAACAGGCGCTCATTGAAACTGTTGCGCCGTTTGACGGTGAAAAACGGCGCCCGGGCGAAGCCGAGCTTCTCATACAGCGCAATCGCCGGCGCATTGTCATGAAGCACCGAGAGGTCCATCCACGGCGCGCCACGGGCCTGGAACAGGCTGGCGAGCCGCCGCACCAGCTCCTCGCCGACGCCAGGTCGCGGGGCCTGCGGATCGACGGCGAGACACCACAGCGATGAGCCAACCTCGGCCGCGCCGTCGATGGCGGCGTGGTCGACGCCAGTGACCGCGCCCAGCACCCGACGGGTCTCCTGGTCGATGGCCACCAGCTGCACCAGCGCCCGGTTTTTCTTGCCGCGCGACAGGAAAAAATCCGGGCGCACCGGCGCCATCTTGCGGCGCAGATAGATGTCGTTAACGGCGTCGGCGTCCTTCGCCGTCGCCAGCCGGCGGATGGTGAAGCCGGGATGGGCCCGGTGTTCGGGCCGCCAGGTGATCAGATCAAGCCGATAGGTATGCGAGGGATCAAGAAACAGCTCCTGCGGCGCCACCGACAGCGCCACATGGGGATCGCGGACATAGACGGCGATGTCGCGCTGGCCGGTCTCCTCGTCGCGCAGCGCCTCGGCCAGCGCCTCCGGCGTCGCGAAGGTGTGGCCGAACAGCAGCCGGCCCCAGCCGCATTCCAGAATGACTGGCTCGGCGCCAGCATCGCGTTCCGGATTTGCGCCGGGCCCTGGCTCGCGTAGCCGACGCATGCGGTGGGCCAGCATGGCGCGGGAACGGGCGCGATGGTCACGCCCAACGGTCTGTTGCGAGGTCATGGCTCTCGCCTCCCTGAAACTGTTCGCCCGCAAGGCGGCGGGCGATGCGCACAACGCGGCGCGGACGTGACGGCGAACCTCTGACCAGGCCGCAAAATGCTGACGCATCCGCGACCAGACATGCCCGGTCGCCGCACGGGCTTGACCAGACCCCGATGCATCTTGCGCATCGGGGTCTTGCGTCAGAGGTCGCCCGTCAGATGCGGTGGGTCTGCAGCCACAACTCGAGCACGGCGGCCTGCCACAGCTCCGAGCCGCGCAAGGGCGTGATGTGCGCGGCGGGATCGGCGAACAGCTGCTCCAGCCATTCGGGGCGAAACAGCCCGCGCTGGCGCGCCGCCCGCGAGGTCAGCGCCTCGCGACACAGCTCGAGATAGGGGCCATCGATGTATTTCAGCGCCGGCACCGGGAAATAGCCCTTGGGCCGGTCGATCACCTCCGTCGGGATCACCGTGCGCGCCACATCCTTGAGAATGCCCTTGCCGCCCTGGGCCAGCTTGTGTCGCGAGGGAATGCGCGCCGCCAGCTCCACCAGATCATGGTCGAGGAAAGGCACGCGCGCTTCAAGACCCGCCGCCATGGTCATATTGTCGACCCGCTTCACCGGATCGTCCGCCAGCATGATGGTGGTGTCGAGCCGCAGCGCCTTGTCGACAGGATCACTGGCGCCTGGGGCGTCGAAATGGGCGCGGACGAAAGCCATGGCCACGTCCTCGCCATCGAAATCGCCGCCGATCTGCGTCGCCAGCCGGTCGCGATCACGGTCGAAGAACGCCTTTGCATAGGCTGCGGCAGGATCATCCGCCCCCGCCAGCGGCGGATACCAGTGATAGCCGGCGAACACCTCATCGGCGCCCTGGCCGCTCTGCACCACTCGGACGTGTTTCGCCACTTCCTGGGAGAGCAGATAGAAGGCGACATTGTCGTAGGAGGCCATCGGCTCCGACATGGCGGCGATGGCGCCCGGCAGCGCCGACAGCAGCGCCGAGGATGGCACGAACTGCTTGACGTGATTGGTCTGGTAATGGCGGGCGATCAGATCGGAATAGACGAATTCGTCGCCGCTTTCCTGATTGGCCGCCTCAAAGCCGATGGAGAAAGTGCGCAGATCGTGCTGACCCAGTTCGCTGAGCAGGCCGACGATCAGGCTGGAATCGACGCCGCCGGACAGCAGCACGCCGACTGGCACGTCGGCGACCATGCGCCGCTTCACCGCCTCGACCAGCGAGGCCTTCAGCATGTCGCGCCATTCCCCGGCGGGCCGCGCTTCGTCTTCAGCGCTGCGGGCGTAGGACACCGACCAATAGACATGGTCCTGCTCGGCGCCATGGGCGTCGATGACCCGCACTGTCGCCGGCGGTAATTTCCGCACGCCCCGGAGCATGGTGTAGGGCGGCGGCACCACGGCGTGCCAGCTCATGAAAAAGCGCAACGCCACCGGATCGATGCTGGTGTCAACGCCGCCGCCAGCCAGCAGCGCCGGCAAGGTCGAGGCAAAGCGCAGGCCGCCTGAGACCGGCGCGACATAGAGTGGCTTGATCCCCAGGCGGTCGCGGGCCAGCACCAGTCGGCCGCTGTCGCGTTCAATGATGGCGACGGCGAACATGCCGGTGAGATGGCTGGCGAAATCGACGCCCCATTGGGCGTAAGCGCGCAACACCACTTCGGTGTCGCCGCTGGAAAAGAACCGGTGCCCAAGCGCCTCGAGTTCGGCGCGTAGCTCACGGTAATTGTAGATACAGCCGTTGAACACGCCGGTGAGCCCGAGGTCGGGCGCGGTCATCGGCTGTTCAGATCGGGCGGAGAGATCGATAATCTGCAGACGCCGGTGGCCGAGGGCCCAGCGATCGCGCGCGATCACCCCTTCAGCGTCAGGTCCCCGTGGCGCGAGCGCCTGGTTCATTCTGGCTATGACGGCGGGGGAAGCCCGTTGGGCGCCAAACATCACCTCACCGCAAATTCCACACATGCCGTCGTGCACCTCACCGTATCAGCCATTGCAAGCCCCCCGGCGATCAACCGGGAGCTACACCAGGAACGATGGCGGGCGCGAAAAGTTCCCTGACGCTTCAGATCACATTGGCCGACAGGCGACGTGTCGGCAGCAACGGACCCACATAAATCGGGTCTGACGTTGCGTTTTCGCACTATATCACCCACGGCGTCCGGGGCATGTATTGGCGAATGTGCAGCAGATCCAGGACATGCGCCCTGGCGTGTCAACAATGCTGTGCGCAAGGCGTGCGGTGTTGCCTTGAGGCGTCAGCGCAAGTGCTGGGGTTCTGTCGTGGCGGACATGCGGCGCCCGCCCGGTTGCGCGCGCGGCAGGTCAACGCCACGTGTCATGCCAGGCCGCAAAGACGCCACATCATCCGCCACAGGCCCGGATCATGCGCGGCCAGGGTTGTCGCCGTCAGGGTGTGGCGACCCGCCGCCCCTTGAGGATCTGCGCCAGGCGGGAGACGCCGACGCGCACCTGCACGGGCGTCAGGCTGGCGTAGCCCATCAGCACCCAGGCGGCTTCATAGCTGACGCCTGGATATTCATGGCCGCCGCCGCTTTGCACCGTATACAGGCCGATATTGCGGCTGCGAGCCTGGGCGCAAATGCTGTGGGCGCCGCCCAGATAGTCGGGGAGGCGCACGGCGATATGGGTTCCCGCTTCCGTGCCCATCATCGGCGGGGTGTCGAAATGCGCATTGAGCTGCGCCGTCAGCATGTCGCGACGGATCATATATTGCTGCCGCACCCGCCGCAGATGACGCATGAAGGCGCCGGACTGGATGAAGCGCGCCAGTACCTCCTGCTCCAGCCAGACATGGCCATTGTCGAGCAGCGCCTTGGCGGTGGCGGCGGCGCGGGCCAGATGTTCGGGGAACACCATATAGCCAATGCGCAGACCGGCGCCGAGCGTCTTTGAGAAGGTGGCAAGGTAAATCACATTGTCCGGGCTCATCGCCTTGAGCGCCGGAAGTAACGATCCGTCATAACGGAACTCGGAATCGTAATCATCTTCGATAATGTAAGCATTGTTGCGATCAGCCCAGCGTAGCAGCGCCTGGCGTCGCTCCAGCGTCATGGTCGGCCCCATGGGGAACTGGTGCGATGGCGACACATAGGCCAGGCGCGCCCGCTCCTGCTCCAGCAGATCGGTTTGCAGGCCCTTGCCGTCGACTGGGACCGGACGAAGCCGTAGATTGTGGCTCTCAAACAGGTAAGCTGCGCCCTGATTGCACGGGTTTTCGACGACGATGTCCTCGGTCTCCCGCAACAGCAGGCGCATGGTCAGATTGAGCGCCAGCTGCGCGCCGGCGACGATGACAATCTGCTCGGGTCGGGCCTGAATGCCGCGGGTGCGGGCGACATGGTCGGCGATGACGCAACGCAACTCCATCAGGCCACAGGGATCGCCATATTCGGTGAGGCCCGCGCCGGGATTGGCCAGCACCTGCTGCACCGTGCGGCGCCAGGCTTTCAGCGGAAACGATTCCGGATCGGTGCGCTGGGTCCAGAAGTCGATCGGGATGTTTTCATTGTTGAGGATGGTGTGGGCGCGGCCCGAAAACTGCGGCGCCGGCGGATCGCGACGGCTGGAGGGCGGGGGCTCCGCCTGTTGCGTCCGCGTGCGCACCGCCTCATCTGGCAACACCTGGGCGATGAAGGTGCCGACCATGGGTCTGGCGGTAAGATAACCCTCATTGATCAACCGCTCATAGGCAAAGATCACCGAGTTGCGCGACACCCTGAGCTCGGTCGCCAGCACCCGGGAGGATGGCGCCGGCGCGCCAGGAGCGAGCTTGCCCGCCAGGATCTGCTCCCTGATCTGGTCGAAGATCTGCTCCTGCAGGCTCTGCGCGCCCGAACGGTCCAGATTGATCAGCACGACAGCCCCTTCGCTCGCAGCCCTTGCCCCAGGCGCACGGCCACGCATTGATGCCTCAGACCCGTCGCTCGCCCAACCACACGTGGCGTCAGCCTGCGCCCCGGCGCCTCGCCAACCAGATCGCGCCGACCGCCAGGAGGGCGCATAGCTGCCGCATGACTGGCGCCAGCGCCGATGCCGCAAACTGGCCCCCACGCACAGCCTCGCCGAACGCGCTCAAGACTCGCCGGAACCCATACACAAAAGTCAAGCATAGCGCACAGTTTCAGCCAACCGCCAAAGATGGGTCACTGGCCCTAATGTGCCACTGACTGGCGCTTCCGTTGGGTCCAGTGGCGCGTCCTGGCGTGGGACCAGCCTGCAGTCGACGTTGACTTGTTTGAGGCTGCGGCGGCAACTCATCGCCGTGCAGCGCCGCCACGGCGCAGACCATCCGCGCCGCCCCCTGACGCAACATTGGCCAGGACCGGCGCGCCCCCAGCGCCAGGGTAGATCATGTCACAATCCGCAAGCCTGTCGGCCGCATCCGACACTGTGTTTTCCGCCGCTTTGCTCGACGACGCGGCCACAGCCCTGGCGGCGGCTCGCCGCCTCGATATTCGCATTGTCACCGCCGAGACCGTCACCGCCGGCCTTGTCAGCGCCTGCCTCACCTCAGTCTCGGGCGCCTCGCAAATCTTCGAGCGCGGCTTCGTGCTGTACCACGACAGCGCCAAGGCGACCGGGCTCGGCGTTGATGAGGACATCGCCCGCAGCCATGGCGCCGTCAGCGCCGAGGTCACCCGTGGCCTCGCCGAGGGGGCGCTGGCCCATTCGACGGCTGGGGTCTCGGTGGCGATCACCGGCTACGCCGGTCCCGGCGGCGGCAATGAGCGCAACCCGGTGGGCACGGTCTATCTCGCCTCGGCCCGCCACGGGCGGCCGACGATGGAGGAGCGGCGCCAGTTCGCCGGCTCGCGTGACGACGTGCGCCTTGGGGCGCTGGCGGCGGCGCTGAAGCTCCTCACCGCCCAGATGGCGGACTGACCTCCATGGCCGGCGCGGAGCATCGCATCCCGGTACTGGTGCTGACCGGCTTCCTTGGGGCCGGAAAGACCAGCGTGTTGCGACATGTGCTGGGCCACGCCGGCTTCGGCGATACCGCGGTGATCATCAATGAGGCCGGCGATGTCGGTCTCGACCACCTGTTCGTCGAGAACGGTGAGGACGAGGTGGTGATGCTCGACGGCAGCTGCCTGTGCTGTCGTATGAAGGGCGGGCTGGCCGACGCGCTCAACGCCTTGCTGCGCCGCCGCGATGCGAGCGGCGCGCTGCCGTTTAGCCGGGTCATTGTCGAGACCAGCGGCCTCGCCAATCCCGTGCCCATTCTCGCCTCGGTGATGACCAGCAAGCTGGCCGCCGCGCATTTCGTGCTCGCCGGGGTGACCACCGTCGTCAATGGCGTGGCCTTCGCCGAAAGCTGGGAACGCTTCGCCGAGGTGCGCGCCCAGGTGGCGCTGGCTGACCGCCTGTTGCTGACCCGCGGCGACATGCTGACGCCCGACGCGCTCGCGGCGCTGCACGCGCGCCTGCGCGCCCTCAATCCGGCCGCCACGCTGACTGGCGCCACCCATGGCGTGGTTGAGCCGCAGGCGCTGTGGCCAGCCCCCGAAGATGGCCTGGCTGTCCGCGGACGCCGTGGCGCCAGGATGCTGGCCGACGATGGCGGCGCCGGGGCGCAATTCGTGGTGGCGGCGCGCGCCTTCCGTGGCGAACTCGACCCGGACGATCTCGACGACTGGCTGTGGCGCTGGATCAATCTGCTCGGCCCTGATCTTTTGCGCGTCAAGGGCGTGCTCAGGGTGAGGGGCGCCGCTGAGCCGGTAATCCTGCATGTTGTTCAGGGCATTGTGCATGCGCCTCAGGCGGCAAGGACCGCGCCCGCAGACGATGGCGCCCGGATCGCCCTGATCGCGGCTGGCGTTGAACAGGCGTCACTCGACGACGCCATCGACGAACTGGCGGGCCTCGCGACGCCGCGCTCAGCCACAGCCTGATGTCTGCCGCCCCGCCAGCGTTCGCCGTTGACTGGCGCCGCCGCCGCGTGCTGGCGCCAAGGAACGCGCGACCGCCGGTTCTACCCCTCTGGCGCCAGGCGCCGCTAGTTTCATCGCCAGCGCCCCGGCCCAGCACATGGCCAGGGACTTTGGCCCAAATCCAGGATTCAGGGCGCGGCCCGTTCCAGCGCCGTCTTCATCGAGGTTCTTATGGTCAAGCGTTTCTCTGGCAATCTCGGCATCGTGCCGGCCCTGGACATCGATCAGCTCGACCGCATCGATGAGGTGGTGAAGGCCACCACTGGCGTTGAAGGCGTGGCTGGCTACAAGGTCGGGCTGTCCTCGGTGCTGCGGCTTGGCCTCGCGGAATCGATCCGCCGCCTGCGCGACATCACCGATCTGCCGCTGCTGTATGACCACCAGAAGGCCGGCCCGGACATGCCGGATATGGCCGCCAAATTCAGCCAGATGAGCAAGGACGCCGGCGTCGACGGCCTGATCCTGTTCCCGGTGGCTGGCCCCACCGCCGTGCGCGGCTTTGTCGGCGAGGCCATCAACAATGGCCTCATCCCGGTGGTCGGCGGCGAGATTCCCACGCCCGACTATTGCGCCTCGGGCGGCGGCTATCTGATTGATAACGCGCTCGACATGATCATCGCGCATTCAGTCGACGTCGGCGCCGACCATTTCGTGTTGCCGGCCCGCTCGCCGGAGCGCGTGGCGCGCTGGGCCAACTGGATTGGCGCCAATGTGCCGGATCCGGTGCTGTTCCTCACCGGCTTTGGCCCGCTCGGCGGCTCGATCGCCGACGCTTACGCCGCAGCCGCCGCGTGCCAGCGCAAATTCGCCATCGTCGGTCGGCTGATCACGGCGGCGGAAGCGCCAGGCGAAGCAGCGAGGCGCATGTATGAGGAGATGCAGAAGGCTGTCGGCTAACGCCGTTCAGGCTGGAGGGCCCTGCTTCTCCCAAGCTGCATGCGTCGGCGCCGCGGCAAGCGCTTGCCTGGCGAATTGCGGTTCGCAAAGACAAACGCTCTGGTGCTGATGGCCAGCAGGAGCGGCGCCTCCCCCCATCTGGCGCCGTTCCTCTGGCCTGCCGCAAGGCTCCCACTCTCTGGCCCCTTTCCTTGGGCCCCCTTTCCTTGGGCCCCCACTCCTTGGCCACCCGCGTCGCAGGACCTGACTGATGACCTTGCCGATCGCCCCTGAACTGCTTGCGCCTTATGTGAACGGCGCCTTCACAGACGCCGGGGCAGGCGCGCCGCTTGTGCTGGTCAATCCTGCCACTGGCGCGGAGCTGGCGCAGGTGGCCAGCGCCAGCGTGGCCACGGCGGAGGCGGCAATCGCCGCCGCCCGCGCCGCCTTCGATGCCGGGCCATGGCCACAGACGCCGCCGTTTGAACGCGGACGGGTGCTGCAGGCCATCAGCGACCGGATGATGGCGTCGCTGGACAGCTTTGCTGTGATCGAAGCGCTCAACGCCGGCAAACCGATCGCCGGCGTGCGCCGCGAGGTGGCCGGCGCAGCCCGCGTCTTCGCCTATTACGCTGGCGCCATGGACAAGTTCCCAGGCGATGCCTTGCCGGTCGACCGGCATTTGCTCAGCCTGACGCTGCGTGAGCCTCTCGGCGTCGTCGCCCAGATCACCCCGTGGAATTTCCCGCTGCTGGCGGCCGCCTGGAAGCTGGCGCCCGCTCTGGCCGCCGGCTGCGCCGTGGTGCTGAAGCCATCGCCCCTGACGCCGCTGTCGACGCTGCTGCTGGCGCAGATCGCCGGCGACTGCGGCGTTCCGGCGGGCGTCATCAATATCGTGCCCGGCGATGGCGACGTCGGCGCCTTGCTGACCAGCCACCCGCTGGTCGACGGCGTCTCGTTCACTGGCTCAACCGCCATCGGCGCCGCGGTGATGAAATCCGCCGCCGACAGCATCAAGAAGGTAGCGCTGGAGCTGGGCGGCAAGAACGCCAGCATCATTTTCGCTGACGCCGATATCGACCAGGCGGCGCGGAGCGCCGTGGGCGGGGCTTTTGGCAACGCCGGACAGTCGTGCTCGGCCCGCTCACGCATTCTGGTGCAGCGCAGCGCGCTGCCCGCGTTTGAGGCTGCCTTCGCTGCGGCATCCGCCGCCTTGCGGCCTGGCGACACCATGGATGAGGCCACCACATTGGGTCCGCTGATTTCAGCGGCGCACAAGGCCGCCGTGCAACGCCATATCGCCGCCGCCTGCGACAGCAACGCCCGGCTGGTGGCTGGCGGGGCCAGCGTTGCTGCGCTGCCTGGCTATTTTCTTGAGCCGACGATCTTCAGCGATGTCAGCGCTGACCATCCGCTGTTCCATGAGGAAGTCTTCGGCCCGGTGGCCAGCATCACGCCATTTGACGATGAGGCCGAAGCCATCAGCCTCGCCAATGCCTCCGACTACGGCCTCAACGGCTCGGTGTGGTCGCGCGATATCGGCCGGGCGCTGCGCACGGCGCGGGGCATGCGCACCGGCTCGGTGGCGGTGAACGGCCTGCCCAGCGCCAGCACCCACGCGCTGTTCACCCCCTTCGGCGGCTATCGCCGCTCCGGCATTGGCCGCGAGCTCGGCATGCACGCGCTCGATTTCTACACCGAACTCAAGACCATCGCGATTGATCTGGCGTGACGTTGACGTCGGCCGCAACAGCAAAAGGGTTTAGCTCCATGCAAACGGCGATTACAGGCGGCGTGCTGATTGACGGCCTCGGCGGCGATCCGGTGCGCAACGCGGTGGTGGTGATCGACAATGAACGCATCGTCGCCGCAGGCCCTGCGACCAGCGTCCAGGTTCCGGCCGGCGCCACGGTGCTTGACGCGGCTGGCCGCACCATCCTGCCGGGCTTCATCGACACCCATGTGCACGGCACCTATCGCGCCCGCGACATGCGCCAGCACCTGCTCAACACGCCGACCTATAATGTGTTGCGCTCCATCGATATTTTCCGCGAGACCCTGGCCTGCGGCGTCACCGCCGCGCGCGATATGGGCGGCGCCGACGCCGGCTTCCGCCAGGCCATCGCCGAAGGGCTGATTGACGGACCGCGCCTGATGATCGCCATCGGCATGGTGTCGCAGACCGGCGGCCACGGTGATTATTGGGTGCCCGCCGACATGCGCATCAAGAAGCGCGCCTGGCTGCCCGATACGGTCGCCGATGGCGAAGAGGGCATGCGCCGTCTGGTGCGTGAGCTGCTGATGCGCGGCGCCGATTTCATCAAGATCTGCGCCACCGGCGGCATTACCTCGGTGACCGACAGCTGGGATGAGCCGCAATACACCATTGGCGAGATCCACGTCGCCGTGACCGAGGCCGCCGCCAGGGGGAAGCATGTGGCGGTGCACGCCGAGGGCGTCGCCGGCATCAACAATGCGCTCAAGGCCGACATCCACACGCTGGAGCACGGCTGGTTCATTGATGAGGAGAGCATTGACCTGCTGCTGAAGACTGGCGCGTGGTGGGTGCCGACCCTCGCTCTGGTGCCGCTGTCGATCGAGCGGCGCAAACAGGACAAGAAGTGGGCGGCGGACCAGCTCGGTCAGGAAGACGAGAAGGACACCCAGATCTATTCGCTGATGCAGACGCAAATTCCGATCTGGAAAGAAGCGGTGCGTCGCGGCGTCAGGGTCGCCTTCGGCACCGACCAGTCGCACCGTCTGCTGGTGGGCGAAAACATGGTCGAGCTCGGCTTCATGGTCGACTGGCTCGGCATGTCGGAGATGGATGTCATCGTCTCCGCCACCAGCAAGGCGGCGGAATGCATCGGCATGAAAGACGTCGGCGCCATCGCCCCGGGCAAATTCGCCGACATCCTTGTGGTCGACGGCGATCCGCTCGCCAATATCCGCATCCTTGAAGAACGCGCCCGCCTGCATCTGGTGATGAAGGGCGGCAAGGCTTTCGCCAACACCCTCTGATCTGCGCCCAACCCTGGAGCAAAACCGTGCAACTCAATCGTTTTATGGTCCGACAGCTCGTTCAGGCGGCGCTGGATGAAGAAATTGGCGCCGGCGACACCACTGGCGGCTTCCTGATTGGCGACGATCCGGTGCAGACTGGCCAGATCTACGCCAAGGCCAGCGGCGTCATCTGCGGCCTGATGCTGGCTGATGAGACCATCCGTCAGATCGAGCCCGCCGCCACTGTCGAGCACATGGTGCGCGACGGCGATGTGGTCGAGCCCGGCCAGGTGCTGCTGAAGGTGACAGCCCGCGCCTCGACCTTCTTCATTGTGGAGCGCTCGTCGCTGGACTGGATCCAGCAGATGTCCGGCGTCGCCACCAAGACGCGCCGCTACGTCGACATGGTCAGCCACACCAATGTCCGCCTCACCGACACGCGCAAGGGCTGGCCAGGGCTGCGCCGCGTCATGAAATACGCAGTGCGCGTCGGCGGCGCCCACAACCACATCTTCAACCTGGGCAATTGCATCCTGGTGAAGGACAATCACATCAAGATCGCCGGCTCGATCACCGAGGCGATCCGGCTGTTGCGCGCCCAGGCCCAGCACACCTTCAAGATTGAGGTGGAGTGCGAGACCATGGACATGGTGCAGGAAGCGCTCGATTGCGGCGTCGAGATCATCATGTTCGACAACATGGATCTGGAGGAGATGCGCGAGGCGCTGAAGCTGGTGAATGGCCGCGCCATGACCGAAGCCTCGGGCGGCATCAATGAGAACACCATTGTGCCGATCGCCGAAACCGGCGTCGACATCATCTCGGTGGGCGACCTGACCCACACCATCAAGGCGCTGGACTGCTCGCTAGACGTCAAGGACATCAAGCCGAGCGCGCACCGCACCATCGGGCGTCTGCGCACCGACGCCTGACCGCGCCGTCCTGTTTCCGGAGCCGCCGCATGAGCCAGCCCACGACCATCACCGGTCTCAGCGCCCTGCCCGGCGGCGACCGTATCAGGCACTGGCTGCTTGATCTGGACGACACGCTCTATCCCCGCTCCGCCGGCCTCCATGAACAGATGCGCCGGCGGGTGGTGAGCTTTATCATGCAGCGCCTTGCGCTGGATGAGGCCGCGGCGACGGCCATGCATCTGGACTATTACAGCCGCTTCGGCGCCACGATCCAGGGGCTGATCCGGCTGCATGGGGTGGCGCCAGCGGACTTCCTCGCCCACGTTCACGACATCGATCTGGCGCCACTGGCGCCACATCCTGAACTGAAACAGGTACTGTCCAGCCTGCCAGGCCGCCGCATAGTCTTCACCAATAGTGCGCGCGCCCACGCCGACAGGGTGATCGCCGCGCTCGGGCTGGGCGAGGTCATCGATGACATCTACGCCATCGAGGATTGCGACTACCGGGCCAAGCCCGACGACGACGCCTATGACGGCTGCATCCGCCGCCATGGGGTCGCGCCAGAGGCGGCGCTGATGGCTGACGACCGGCCTGGCAACCTGCAACCATCGCAGGCGCGGGGCCTGCGAACACTGCTCATTGACGAAACGGGATTTACGCCGCAACCCGGCGCAACCTTCCGCGCTGACGCAATAGCAAAGTCGCTCATTTCTTTTCTAGTATCATAATGGACCTGCCGAGATGGCAGGTCTTTTTATTTTGTGCTGTATTTGCGAGCAAAAATTTTTCACAACACTGGGCAATGCGGAAATTTTATCCAACAAATGCTCAAACTATAAAAACACCTGCCGCAGACGCCCGTGATAATATTCAACAAAAGGGGAGCACTCATGACACGCATTCTGAGCGGGCGCCACGCCCCATCCGTCAGCCGCCGCACCGTCGCCCGCCGTCTTGGGCTGGCCCTGGCTGGAACCATGCTGGCCGGCGCCAGCATGCTGGGCGCCGCCGCCCAGGCTGAAACTCCCGTCAAGGTGGGCATTGTCCAGGCGACCTCCGGCGGCTCCGCCGCGCTCTATGGCACAATGCAGAAAAACGGCGCCCTGCTGGCCATCGACGAGATCAACGCCTCGGGCGCGCTCGGCGACTTCAAACTGGTCGGCCTGCATGAGGATGACGCCGGCGATCGCGGCCAGAGCGTCAACATCTTCCAGCGTATGATCAACAAGGACAAGGTTGCGGTCATTCTTGGCCCGACCCTGGCCAATTCGGCCTTCGCCGCTGACCCGCTGGCCCAGCGCGCCAAAATGCCGGTGATCGCCAGCTCGAACACTGCGCCTGGCATCACCGCCATCGGCACGTTCATTTTCCGCACCAGCCCGCCCGAGAACATGGTGTTTCCCGGCGTGCTGAAATACGCCCAGCAAAAGCACGGCATCAAGAGCGCGGCGCAGATCTACGGCATCGACGACATGCTGATGAAAACTGCCTATTCAGTGCAGAAGAAGGCGCTGGAAGACGCAGGCATCAAGATCCTCGCCACCGAAACCTTCCAGAAGGGCGACGTCGATTACTCGGCGCAGCTGACCAAGATCAAGGCGACCAACCCCGACGCCATCGTCATCGGCGGCCTCGCCGAGGAAACCGCCAACATCGTGCGCCAGGCCCGACAGCTCGGCATTCCGGAAACCACGGTGATCATGGGCGCCAACGCCGCCATCTCCAGCAAGCTCGCAGAGCTGGCCGGCAAGGCGGCGGATGGCTTCCTCGTCGGCTCCGGCTGGTTCATCGGCTATGACGACCCGGTCAACAAGAAGTTCGTCGACGCCTACAAGGCCCGCTACAACAGCCTGCCGGACAATTTCGCCGCCCAGGCCTACACCTCGGTCTATGCCTTCGCCGACGCCCTGAAGCGGGCCGGCGGCATTGGCGACGCTGACAAGCTGCGTGACGCCCTCGCCACGGTGGAAGACCTGCCGTCGCCTTCCGGTCCGTTCAGCTTCGACAAGGATCGTGAGCCGGTGATCGCCGCCAAGGTGCTGACCATGCGCGACGGCAAATTCGTTCTCGCCGGCACGGAGTAAGCCGGCCGGGGACCCTCATCTCAACTGACTGACGTTACTGGGTCCGGCGGGAGCGAACCCCGCCGGCCAGGCTGGCGGGGCGCTGATGTCTACATTCTTGCAGCAGGTGGTGAACGGGCTGTCGCTCGGCTCCACCTACGCCGTGTTCGCGATGGGCTGTACGCTGATCTTCGGCGTTCTGAACATCGTCAACATGGCCCAGGGCGCGTTCTTCATGGCGGGCGCCTATTTTGGCCTTGAAGCGTCGCGGCTCGGCCTGCCAATTCCCCTGGCGCTGCTGGTGGCGGCGGCAGGCGGCGGCCTGCTTGGCGTGTTGTCGGAGCTGGTGGTGTTTCGCACCATCCGCCTGCGCGGCGGCCACAAATGGATGGGGCTGGTGGCCTCGCTCGCTTTGGCCCGCATGCTGGTCGGCGTCGCCCAGGAAGTGTTCGGCACCGAGGTGCAAGGCTATCCCGCAGCGCTCAATCTATCCGCAGCCTGGGAAATCGGCGGCGTCCGCATCCAGCTGATCCAGATGACCATCATGGCCGCGTCGCTGGCGCTGATGATCGTGCTTTACGTCCTGCTGCAACGCAGCGCCACGGGTCGCGCCATTCGCACCGTAGCCTTTAGCGAAGATGTGGCGCGGATTGTCGGCGTGCCGGTGGGGCGCACCATTCTGGTCACCTTCCTCGTGGCGGGGGCGCTCGCCGGCGCGGCGGGCATGCTGCTCGGCATCCTGTTCAACGTGGTGTCGCCGTTCATGGGCGAGCACATGCTGGTCAAGGGCCTGACGGTGATGATCCTCGGCGGCCTTGGCAACGTGCCAGGCGCGGTGGCTGGCGGCCTGATGCTTGGCCTTATCGAGGTGTTCTCGGTCGCTTGGGTGTCGTCCTCTTTCCGTGACGCCATCGGCTTCGGCCTCGTGTTCCTCATCCTGCTGGTCAAGCCCACTGGCCTGTTCTCCGGCTTTGTGGAGCGCCGCGCATGACGTTCCTCACCGACATCTACAGCGCCTATGGCAACATCATCGATCTGTGCCTGCTCAACAGCATTCTGGCCTATGGCGTCTATCTGGCGCTCAGCGCCAACATGTTCACGCTCGGCACCGGCGGTTTCATGGCGGTGGGCGCCTATTGCGCCGTCTATCTGACCATGCAGCTTGAGGCGCCCTTCGCCGTGGCGCTGCTTGCCGGCGGGCTGTTGTCCGGGCTGGCGGCGGCGGCCATCGGCGCGCCGGTGCTGAAGCTGCGCGGCGACTATTTCATGCTCGCCACCTTCGCCTTCACCGAAGTTATCCGGGTCATCGCCCTGAACTGGGAGAGCGTCACTGGCGGCGCCACTGGCATTGTCGCCATCCCCAATTACACCAACACCTGGCTGCTGGGCGGCCTGCTCATTGTCTGCGCCGTGCTGGTGTACGCGCTGCGGCGCTCGCGCCATGGCAAGGCCATCGACGCCATCCGCCACGACGACACCATCGCCGAGGCGATGGGCATCAATGTGGTGAGCTACAAGATGGCGCTGTTCGTCGTCAGCGGTTTCATCGCCGGCGTCTGCGGCGGGCTCGCGGCCCATCTCAACTTCTTCGTCGGCCCGACCGATTTCGGCCTGCTGCGTTCCGTCGACGCCCTCGCCTATCCGATCCTCGGCGGCGTCAATACGCTGATTGGTCCGGTCGTCGGCGCCGTCATCACCACACTGTTGCCTGAAGCCCTGCGCTTCTCCAATCAGCTGCGCGAGATCCTGATGGGCGGGCTGATCCTGGCTGTGGTGCTGTTCCTGCCTGGCGGCGTGATGTCGCTGTTCCGCCGCAAGCCAAGGGGCGCTGCGCCGGCGGCCGGCGCCCAGACCGTGGGAGCGCAGCGATGAACCTCAATCCAGCCCCTGCCCGCCTGCAGGTCAGCCAGATCCACAAACGCTTCCAGGGCGTGATCGCGGTCGACAATGTGTCGTTTACCGCCGAGCCTGGCCGGGTCACCGGCCTGATTGGGCCCAATGGCTCCGGCAAAACGACCACCATGAACGTCATCACCGGCCTTTATGATGCGGACGCGGGTTCGGTGCGGCTCGACAATGTCGACCTCTTGCGGATGAAGCCGTTCGAGATCGCCCGCCAGGGCGTGGCCCGCACCTTCCAGAACATCCGCCTGCTGCCCGAGGCCACAGCGCTCGACAATGTGGTGATCGGCACGATCGCCGCCCAGAAAGCATCGATCGTCCCGGTGCTGGCGCGGCTTCCCGGCGCCCGCCGGGAGGAAGCGGCGGCGCGTGACGCCGCGCGCGCCTTGCTCACGCAGGCAGGCGTCGGCCATCTCGCCGACCATGAGGCCGGCGCCCTGTCTTATGGCGACCGGCGTCGGGTGGAGATTGCCCGCGCCCTTGCGACCAGGCCGCGGCTCTTGTTGCTGGATGAGCCTGCTGCGGGCATGACCCATGGCGAGCGTCGCGCTCTGGTCGAGCTGATCCACAGCATCCGCGACAGCGGCGTGACCATCCTGCTGATCGAACATGACATCGATCTGGTGGCTTCGGTCTGCGACCAGATCGTTGTGCTGAACTTTGGCCGCGAGATCGCCGAGGGCACGCCGCAGGAAATCCGCGACAATCCGGCGGTGATCGAGGCCTATCTGGGAAGCGACGACGATGCTTGAAATCCGCAATCTGCGCGCCGGCTATGGCCAGTTGCCGGTGCTGCACGACATTTCGCTCAGCGTGCCCAAAGGCGCCTGCGTCTGCCTGATTGGGGCCAATGGCGCCGGCAAGACCACCACCCTGTCGACGATCTGCGGCCTGGTACGCCCCTCGGCCGGCGAGATCAGCCTCGACGGCGCGCCCATCACCGGCCAGCGCACCGACGCCATTGTCCGCGCCGGCGTATCACTTGTGCCAGAAGGCCGCCGCATCGTCGCCAATATGAGTGTCGAGGACAATCTTCTGGTCGGCGCCTATACCCGCAAGGACCGCGATGAGGTGAAGCGCGACATCGACGGCATCTACACGCGCTTCACCCGGCTTGGCGAACGGCGCGCCCAGTTCGCCGGCTCGCTGTCGGGCGGCGAACAGCAGATGCTGGCCATGGGCCGCGCCCTGATGGCGCGCCCACGCATGCTGCTGCTCGACGAGCCCTCGATGGGCCTCGCGCCCCACATCGTCAACGCCATCTTCGACACCATCCGCGAGATCAACCAGCAGGGAACAACCGTGTTGCTGGTCGAGCAGAACGCCAAGAAAGCCCTATCCATCGCCTCGTGGGGCTACGTCCTCGAAGCGGGCGCCATCAGCTTGCAGGGCCCTGCGCAGGAACTGCGTCGCTCCAGACAGGTGATCGACGCCTACCTTGGCGGGCATTGAGGCGCGCCGCATCTATGCACTTGGGCCGGACTTGGGCGGGCGACCGGCGCTTACTGGCTGGGTCTCATCACATGTCTCCAGCAGTAGCGTCGGGGATTTCGGCCATGAATTCACTGACAAGCCCGGTCTTTGCTGACGGTTGTCGTGACGGACCGATGTAGGAGCTGAGCCCAGCGTTCGGTTGGACGCCCCCCGGGGGCCCACCTCCAGTGACGACCATGATGACAGCTCGCCAGCCACCTCGCCTCTGCGGCTCAACATTCCACGGTGGGGTTGTCGGGCGAGCAACGGATCAAAACCGGGGCCACCGCAATCGGCCCCAGAGGCAGGTTCCACGTCCCAGGCAGGATGACGTTGTCGCCCCCTCCATGGGCGGCTCAGGCGTCAGTGATCCTTGATTCAGGTGGTCACGGCAGACCTCTGATCCCGCAATGGCTTCTCGTGTTCCACGCCAGATGGAGCGACGCCCAATACATAACGACTGAATGCGTTCGATAGACGCGTCGAAGGCCTGTCAATGAATCGTTCGACCAGCGACGCCAACACAAGGCAAACCACCGTCGTCGCGACAAATGTCATCGCGAGTGATGTCAGATACGGAACGCTGCAGACAACCTTCAATGCATACATGAGACCAAAGGATAGCGAGCAAATAACCGGCCAGTGGAGCAGATAAAGGGCAAAGGAAATTTTGCCCAAATACACTGGAACGCGTGTTGACAGCAGGCTCCGCGCCGGTCGACAGCCAAGAATCCCAGCCACCAGGAGCACGGCGCCGACTGCGTTGAACACATAGCGCTCGGCGCCCGCCAAAGGAAACAATGGCGCCGGCGCAACCGGCAGCGGCAGCGCACGCGCCCAGTCGAACCACCATGAGTAATCGTAAGCCCCGCAGACAAGTCCCGCAATAATCAAGCCGAGACAAAGCAAGCTGGACTTCAGCAACACAGGTCGCGTCACATGCAATACGCTCCCGAAAAATATCGACAAACAGTGCATTTGGTTAGAATGCGACGAAAAAATGAGCGCGGCCAGCGCCCAGAATACGACAAGATTCAACCAAATGCGCCGTGTCCCAAACAATGCATAGACCGCAAATAGCAAAATCGAGCCAAGGAACTCTATCTGTATCGTCCATAGAGGTGGATTGAGCGACACCGATCCAAGAAGCGGCGCCCCAAAAAGCCCGTCAGCTAACGCGTGTGAAAGCGTAACCGGGCTGGAGTAAGAACTCATCGGCCAGCCTGCGGCGCCGATATCGGGAGCCAGCTGGTTAAACATCAGCCCGGACTGCAATAGGGCAAAACCGAAGAGAATGGACGCGAACGCTGGCAGTGCGAGGCGCGGATATCTTTTTGCCGCCCCCAATTGGAGTGAATTTATATTCTTTGTTGCAAAAAAATGTGTAAGTCAATACATAACCACTCAGCCCGAACAACAGTGAGACGCCAAAACTGCCGTTGTATAGCACGGTAAAAAACGGCTGCTGGAAGACGCTTTCGACCGAAAAATTCCGTGGTATCACAGCGCCCCTGGTGAGCTTTTCCGCCGTGTGTGGAAGAAACGCGAAAATACAATGACCAAGGAACACGCTGAGGCAGGCTAAACCACGCAGTCCTTCCAGAGAGGCATCTTTTTGCGCCAGCTGACGTGCGCTGACAGAGATCGGTTGTTTCGTCCGCCAGCCTGTGACTGTAGAATTCCGCAGGGTAGCGAGCTGGTTATTGTACAGGAAAACAGCCCATCCATTGAGTGACGCCGTAACGCCGCGTCGGGTCAATGTGTCGCCTTTCGCAAGTACATGCGCGGACCACATGGCCTCAATTCTCGCTGCTGCATTTGCGCGAGACTGAGGCAAGTACTCCAAAGAAGGCTCGCTGGCAGCGCCAGGCTGGAACAACGTTGAAATATTCGCGATCTGCGAAACACAACAGCTGCTCGCGGTAGCCATAACCCGATGTGTCATGCTCGGGTTCTGGTATTAACCGCTACCACATCTGAACGTTTGGCCGCTTAACCGTTCCGCAAGCCGGGTGTTTATGGAGCGGGGTGTTTGTGGAGCCCGGTTGTCTATGGTTCCAGAACCTCGTTCGGACGCGCAGGCCGGCTTCCGCGCCGTGAGGCTCGTGACGGGCAAATTCGTCGCGCCCCCCAGATCGCCAGTTGCACACGACGACAGACGCCCGGATACCCGCCCCCCTTGTAACCGCATGGCGACACACAGCCATCGCCATGGGCACGCCCCTCAAAATCCCAACAAAAACCGCAGACTATCGGCACATAACCGCATCTATGCCACAGTTAAATCGGAAAACTGCAACAAGAAACCACACCCACGCCGACATATACTATATGGAATGTGGACAACGTACCTTCTTTTATTCACCGCGTCAACAATCGTCGGACCCGCATCAGCCTCCCGCGTATCGGATTCCCCCGCATCAACGATTTTGGACCCATAATCACGGCCACCGAGCCTCCGGCCCAAGTATTTATCAGCGTAGACACTGACGACTGGCGTTGGACCGTCTATCGCGCCCTGCCCCATGGCGAGCGGCGCAATATTCTTCAACATTACCTTGCTGCGCCCGTCCGTCGCGAACAACACGTCGGCCTAAGCGACAGCGTTCAACTTTGGATAAAGAAACGTCAATACATGAATTTCGCAAATTTTATTATTCTCCTCGAGCGCACCATCCGCAATGCCGATGGAGCAGGTGTGGAGCTCAATCAACTTGCGTCGACCATTGCGCAACCGACCGAGGGTTTGCTGTCGAGTTATGCGTCCATCGCCGCCAAGGTTGCGCGTGAAGAGACCCTGCAGGGCGCACGAGAGCTATGGGAACTGGCGCAGAGCGACGCCGCATTCAGGAGCAGACTGAGCATGCTGCATTGCCGGCTCATGGCGCAATCTGGCAGCGTGCCCGTCCCCTGCCAGCAGGTCAGAAGTCGGCTGCATTATCTCCACACCAATATTTCTATGTCGCTGAAGACGGTGATCGATGAGGTTGAGCGTGCAGGCGACGCCGCCATCAATCCATTGTTCATCCGCTGGCTCGACGTGAGCATCACCGGCGCGCTGCTATATATCCCGGTTGTCGGTCCGGCGCTGTCTGATGTGCATAACAATCTTTTCGCCGGGCTGAAGAAGCTGGTGCTGGATATGGCGGCGAGCCGGGCGCCGCAAGACAGCGTTGCGTTCGCCAGCAGGGCGCCGGCCGAGGCGGTGGCGGGCGTATTTGCAGCGACAACGTCCCATATTACGAGTGGTCTGTCGCAAGCCTCATCGACCTTTTCCGCCGCAAGCCAGCGTCTGAGACCCGTGCAAGGCCTCGCCTCACTGGTCTATGGCGCGCTTTCCTACGCCGTCACACGACAGGGCGACGTTGTTCTCTCGCACAACTACCCCTGCGCTCCTGTCTACGCGGCGTCGCTCACCCAATCCCTGCGTCGCCATGAATCGCGCCATCAGACACTGGCGCATTTCAGGGATCACACGGACGTTGTTTTTCAGAGTATCGAGCAATACATTGACCGCACCGTTCAGCAGCAATTGGATCAGACGCTTGACGACATCGCCCGGCGCTGGCAGCCGGACGCGCCGCCGGGCATCAAGAAGACGCTGATCCTCATGGGCTATTTCTATGGCAAGCGCACCCGCAGCCTTCAGGGACAGGGGCGCGCCCAGCAAGGCGGCGCCAATTTGGCGAACGGTATGGGGCGCGCAACATTCACCCAGAGCAGCAATACTGACAATGCCCCACCCAGTGCGGCGCGACGGGCGCATCTGCAGGCGCTGTCGCACAACCCGCAGATGACAGCCATGCAGCAGGCCGCTGTCGCGGATGTCAAGCTCCTCGCCAGCAAACCCATGCTCCTGTCTTTCGCCAACACCGAAGATTTGATGGCCAGTGTTGAGGCGTACAGCGCCAGGCTGAAATATGCAGCCTATGCAGATATTGACCAGGCCCTGCAGCGCAGCTCATTCCCTCTGACACATGACGACAGGCTGGCGCTGTGGCGACTGTGTGTTGGCGCGCAACTCATCGTAAGCCATGCCCTGAACGACGCCCGCCTGAAGTCCCATGGCAAGCTGAACAGGCTTCTCGCGGCCATTTCGCCGACAACACAGGCGACGCCCATTCCTGCGCACTATGTCGACCTGATCCGCAAGGCGGGCTTTATCGTCGATTATATTGGCGTAATGGGCTACACATCTGAATGCCGCAAACGCAAATTTGCCGACGCCGGCAAGATCAGATGGTCCCTGTCTCCCAGCAATACGGAACGGGCGCTGCTGATCACATTCAGTATCCTGGTCGTATCCTCACTGGATATCGGCAAATTGCTGATGGGGATACACGACTGGCGCACGACCAGGGAGGCGCTCGCGCACGCCTGCACCACCATTTCCGAGAGCGCGCTGGCGCAGCGGCCATAGCATGCAATCCGGCCTGTCCCTCCCCTGCTCAGGCCTCGCTGGCGCCGCGTCTAATCGCGGTCGCACAGCGGCGGCAGCCTGGTGCAACGCGCGGCGCGGGCAGCTGGCAGCTGGCAGCTGGCAACTGACGGATACGTCACCCCTGGTCGTCACGGATCGGCCTGGCGCGTGTTGGCGACGCCGTTCGACGAACCACAGCAGCCTAGCGCAGTCGCCGGTTTCGTGATTCTTGCCGCCTGGTGTATGTGCGGGGCGGCGCCGAACCGCTCACCGCGTGGCCGCATTGATCTGTCGCTACACCTTTGAGGCATTCCCATGATCCCCTGGACCTTGCTCGCAACGGCGAAAGTCCCTGGCGGCGACGGCGAGTTGCGGCTCAAGCGGCGCGGCGAGGAATATTCCATCATGATCGGCGCGACCGAGCTGATGAACAGCCGCCTCAGTGGGTCTGAGAAAGCCCTGGCCAGCCTTGTATGCGAGCGGCTGGCGGCAAAACCGGGCCTCAACATGCTGATTGGCGGCCTCGGCATGGGTTTCACCCTGCGCGAAGCGCTGGCAGGCGTTGGCGCCGACGCCGCCGTAGTCGTGTCGGAGCTGTCGCCGGCGGTGATCGCCTGGGCCCGCGGGCCAATGGCGCCGATTTTTGGCGACAGTCTGAGCGATCCGCGCGTCGAAATTCGCGAAGGCGACGTCCTTCGGCACATCCGCGCCAGCACCGCTCTCTATGACGCAATTCTGCTCGATGTCGACAATGGGCCTGGCGGCCTGACGCGATCGGGCAATGACAGCCTGTATGACGCAAAGGGCATCGCCGCCTGCCACGCTGCGCTGCGGCCCGGCGGTATTCTCTCCGTGTGGTCCTCGGCGCCGGACGAAGATTTCACCGCCCGGCTGCGCCGCAGCGGCTTTGGCGTCGACGTCGTGCGCGTACGCGCCAATGGCAAGGGCGGCGGCGCCCGCCATGTCATCTGGATCGCGACCAGAGGCGCTGGGCCACAGGCGACGCCCAGGCCCGCACAGCCGCGCGCGCCCCGTCGCCGCCCAGGCGCCTGACTGCGCCTTGCCGACCTTTCGGATCAGGCCGATCCTGGCGACGCGACCGCGTCGCCGGGGCGCACACCGCGTGCTGCTACCGCAGTCTGATGTCAGCGACTGGCTCGCCTCCCAGCAGATGGTCGCTGATAATCCGGTCAAGGGCCGCCTCATCGAGCTGGCCATACCAGACGCCGTCCGGGTGGACGATGAGCAGCGGCCCCTGATTGCACGGATACAGACACCCACTGCGCACGCACATCACCCGCAGCGGACCAGCGTTGAGGGCGCGATGCTGCTTCATGCGCTGGCGCAAATATTGGTACAGCGGCTGGGCGCGGCGGTGGGCGCAGCGGGCGCCGAGGCAGAAAAACACCTGCCGCGCATGATCCGGCACGTCGCTCCAGCCCGGCTTGCCCATGGAGGGCGTGACATCGGCGACGTCGGTGACCGCATCAGACGGCGCGGCCAGCGCGGCGGCGATGGCGGCGACAAGGTCAACGAAAGCCTCCACCGGCGGGGCGATGCGGACGCGCATGGCGGGCTGACCGCCAGCGAGGCGGCTCTGACGCCAGGCGGCGAGCGCACCAGGCAGCCAGGCGCTCATGGTCGGATCGGCCGGCGTCGCCACCGAAACCAGCACGACATCGGTCACGCCGTCCTCGCCCAGGCGATCGAGCACTTGCGGGACCGAGGGGCCGGTGAGGTCTTCAAACGCCGCGTGATAGCTGCGGCAGGGGTCGCGCGCCGCCATGGCGCTGGCCAGCTGCGCGACGCCCTGCTTGCGGTCGAAAGCGGCGCGGCCGTAGAGGATCACAGCCTGTTTCATGCCCATTTCGCCCTATCAACGCCGCCGTAGCAGCACGAGAAAGAACACCCCGCCGACGAGACCGGTGACCACGCCGACCGGCATGTCGTTGGGGGCCAGCAGCGTGCGGGCGACGATGTCGGCGCTGACCAGAAACAGGGCGCCGCACAGGGCGCTGGCTGGAATGATGAGGCGATTGTCGCCGCCGAGCACCAGCCGCATCAGATGCGGCGTCATCAGCCCGACGAAGCCGATCATGCCGGTGAAGGCCACGATGGCGCCGGTCAGCAGCGCATTGATCACCAACAGGCCAAGTCGCGTCTGGCGCACCGGCACGCCCAGGCTTGCCGCCGTCTCATCGCCCATGGCCAAAGCATTGAGCCGCGCCGCGCTGGCGAGAAACGCCAGCCCGCAGACCAGCACGGCGGCGGCGGGCCACAGCAGATTGCTCCATTGCGCCATGCCGAAGCCGCCGAGCATCCAGAACACCATGCCAGGGATATTGCGCGGATCGGCGAACATGATCAGCACATTGGCGCCTGCCCCAATGACGAAGGCGATGGCGACGCCGCCCAGCACCAGGCTGGTCTGGTCGTGGGCCCGGGCGACATGCGCCGCCACCAGCACCAGCGCCGTGGCCCCCAGCGCCCCGGCGAAGGCAAACATCACCACGGTCATTGGGCCAAAGACATTGCCAGTCAGCAACAGCGCCAGATTGGCGCCGAAGGCG
The DNA here is from genome assembly GCF_059740505.1 of Camelimonas sp. FR25. NCBI lineage: Bacteria > Pseudomonadati > Pseudomonadota > Alphaproteobacteria > Hyphomicrobiales > Chelatococcaceae > Camelimonas > Camelimonas sp. FR25. Next base: position 110,054 of record NZ_JCAWFG010000036.1, read on the forward strand.
GCGCCGGCTGATACGCCGAGCAGATGCGGGTCGGCCAAAGCGTTGCGCGTCACGCCCTGCATCACCGCGCCGGCCATGCCGAGCCCTGCCCCGGCCAGCGCCGCCAGCACGGCCCGCGGCAGGCGGATATTCCAGACGATGCTGTCGCGCCCCGGGCTCCAGTCCTTCGTCACCAGCCCCGGCGCCAGATGATGCAGGATGATGGACCACACCACGTCAAACGGGATCGGGGCCGAGCCAAGGCTGACATAAAGCGTCATCGCCAGCAGCAGGCTTGCGCCTGCAAGGCCGAACACCACAGCGGGCCGGCGCCTCACCGCGCCGCCTCCGCCACGCCCGCCGCCTTGGCGTCGCCGTGGAGGAACGCGGCGAGTTGCTCGGCGGCGTCAATATTGCCCGGTCCCGGCGTCAACTGGTCATAGCCGAGCACGACAAAGCGGTTGTCGCGCACCGCCGGCGTCGCCGCCAACGCCGGATGGGCGCGGAGCATGGCGATCTTCTGGGCGGCGCTGATCTCGCCATAGTCAACGATGATGATCGCTTCAGGGGCGCGCTCGATCACTGTTTCCCACGCCATGCGGGTCCAGCTGGCGGTGATGTCGGCGGCGATATTGTCGCCGCCAGCCGCGGCGATGATCGCCTGGGGCATGGCGTAGCCGCCCGCTGTGAACGGCGTGCGGATGTCGGAATCGAATACGAACACCCGAGGCCGCGACCGCCCGGCGACTTTTTGCGCCAGCGCATCGAGCCGGCTGCGGCCGTCGGCGATCAGCGCCCCGGCCCGCGCCTCAACGCCGAAGATCGCGCCGAGGCTGGCGAGGTCATGAAACAGATAGCTGAAATCCGGGGCCCGCAACTGGCCGAGACGGACGCAGGATTCGGACAACTCATAGAGCGCAACCCCGTGCTCTGTCAGGCTTTGCGGGGCGATCTCGCCGCCAGTCCGCAGGCCATAACCCCAGCCAGCGAAGATGAAATCCAGCTCCTTGTCGAGCACGGTCTCGAGGCCGAGCCGCTCGCGCTGTAATTGCGGCAGGCCGGCGAGATCGACGCCAGCAGGCGCCCGCCCGGTATAGCCCACCATGCGGTCCCTGAGCCCCAGCGCCAGCATCATGGCGGTGAGGTTTGAGCCCGTCGCCAATGCGCGCCGGGGCGGCGCGGCGAAGCTCACGGCGCGGCCGCAAGACTGCACCGTCACCGGAAAGCCGCTGGCCTCACCCGAAGCCGCCTGCTGCGCCTGCAGCGGCGGCCCAAAACTACAACTCACGGCGCTGGCGACAAGGATGGCGCCCCCCCTCACCCAATGACGGTGGCTTTTCATGACCGCGCTCCATCACGGTGATGGCCGGCGGCGCGCCTGCCTGCGTCGGCCAGGGCGAAGGCGAAGCGCATGCGCCCGCCATCCGGCGCCGAGGCCGGCGCCAGCTCAATGGCGGCGGTGACGCCGAACACCTCGCGAATGACCTCCGGAGTCAGGGCCTGCTGCGGCGCGCCAACGGCCCTGAGCCGCCCATCGCGCATCACCACAATCTGGTCGGCCACCCGCGCCGCCAGCCCCAGATCGTGCACGGTGGCGATAATGGTCAGGCCCGATTGCCGCAGTATCTGCAGGAGCTCCAGCTGGCAGCGGATATCGAGATGGTTGGTTGGTTCGTCGAGGATGATCACGCCGGGCTCCTGCGCCATGGCCCGGGCGAGAAGCACGCGCTGCTTTTCGCCGCCCGACAGTCGGGAGAATGGCGCGTCAGCCAGTGTCGTCAGTTCGAAACGGTCGATCATCTCCGCGACGATCAGGCGGTCACGCGCCGCCCCCTGGCCGCGCCGCCCAATCCCGGACAGCAAGGCGCGCTGGTGCGGAATCCGCCCCATCTCAACCACCTCGGTCACGGTGAACGGGAACGCCGCCGGGCTCTCCTGCAACACGGCGGCGATGCGCCGCGCCGCCTTCGCCGCGTCCATGCGCCAGACATCCTCGCCGTCGAGCAGCACAGTGCCGGCAAGCGGGCGGTGATGCCGGTACAGCGTGCGCAACAGGCTGGATTTGCCGGCCCCATTGGGGCCGACAATCACCGTCACCGCGCCAGCAGGCGCCGTGAACGACAGCTGGGCGATGATGGGGGCGCCGCCGCGCGGGCCCCACGAGACATTGTTGACGCACAGCTCCGGCGCCATGTCAGAACAACGCCTTCAGCGTTACCGAGGCGGTGCGCGGCGGCCCCAGCAATTGCTGGTTCTGCGAACCGGAGGTGGCGTAGACCTTGTCGAACAGATTGGCGACATTGACGTCGAGCGACAGCTGTTCGGTTGGCCGCCAGCGCAGGCCGGCGTTGACCACCGTCCAGCCGGCGCGGCGCAGGGTATTGGCGTCATTGACCCAGGTAGGGCCGACGTAGTTCAGGCCGCCGAACGCCGTCCAGGCGTCATGAAAATTCCAGCTGACCCAGAGATTGCCGAGCCGCTGCGGCACATTTGGCGGGGTGTTGCCGGAAAAATCGCCGCCGGCCTGGACAAAATCATCGTAGCGCGCCTGCAGCAGCGCGCCATTGGCCTCCAGCCGCAGACCATAACCGAGATTGATGGCCAGCGACGCCTCGAGCCCCTGGGCCGATTGCTGGCCGATCTGCCGCACGATGGTCCGGTCGAGCTGGTCACGCGCCAGCAGGTCCTTCTTGACGATGTGATAGCCGGCGAAGGTCGCCTCGCCACGCCCGCCGAGGAAGCTGAGCTTGACGCCCGCCTCATATTGGTCGCCACGCGGCAGCCTCAGATCCTTCTGGCTGTCGGCCAGCGACAGGATGTTGCCGACCGGATCGGTTGCCTGAGAATACTGGGCGTAGAAGGCGAGGTCCGGCACGGGCGTAAACACCACCCCAGCGCGCCAGTTCACCGAATCGAGCGTGCGGGTAAAGCTGGCGCCGGTCGATGGATTGTCGCGCAAAAGTCGCGGCGCATCGTAACGCACGCCAGCCACCACGGCCCATTGCTCATTCAGTTTCAGCCGGTTGTCGATGAACACGGCGTATTGATTTGTGGCGCTGTCCAGCGTGGTTTTCAGCGCATAAGGCCCGAAAAATCCTGGGGCGAAGCCCAGCGGCGCGACGCTGGAAGCGCCGGCATAGGGCGAATTGTTGGTGTTGCGAAAGCGGATGTGATTGAGCTCAAACCCCAGCACGGTTTCATTGGCCATGCCAAAAATATCGCTGCGCAGGGTCAGGTCGTTGCGCGTCCCCACCTGCTCCAGATCATGGCGGATGGCGATGTAATCGCTGCGATTGATCCGGCCGGTGGCGGGGCGAAAGGCGTAGCTTTCCACATTGCGCCAGTCGCGGCCGCTGCTGATGTGGTAGATGCGACTGCTCAGCTCAACGCTGTCAGAGGCGACAAGGCGCGTATGCAGCTGGGTGAAGCTGTCGCGGAACCGGTTGAGGCTGTCGGCGACATTGTAGTTCTGCTTGCGCATGGCGCCAAGCACGCGGCCATCGACCAGCGGCGTGCCGAAATAGCCCGACGGCTCGCTGTAGCCGCTGTCATGCGACAGGGTTATGTGCAGCCGTTCATTGAACTTCCAGCCGAGCGCGCCAGACACGGCGAGGCTTTTGGCGTCGCCACGCTGCATCCAGCCCTGGCTGCCCCGCCCCGAGACATCCAGCGTATAGGCGAAACTGTCGCCAATCGGCCCGGCGCTGCCGGCGGCGAGGCCATACATGCCGTCTGAGCCAAAGCTGGCCTGGGCCTCATTGCGCCGACCTGTAAACAATGGCTTGCGCGGGATGACATTGATCGCGCCGCCAATGGCGCCCTCGCCATACATCACCGAGGCCGGGCCACGCAGCACCTCCACCCGCTCCACCGTCCAGGTGTCGAAGGGGAACGTCACCGTGCCTGAGCCTGGATAGAGGCGGACGCCGTCGTAAAGCCGCGTCACCGAGCCGAGGCCGGTGAAGCCGCGCATGGCCATGGAGGTTCCGCCATTGCCCGGCGCGCCGAGGAAGCTGACGCCTACCGCATCCTGGGCGATGGCGCGATTGAGATCGGTCTGGCCACGATCGCGCATGGTCTGGCCGGAGATGATGTCGACGCTGGCCGGCGTCTCCATCGGCGTCATGGTCAGGCGGCTGCCCGCCTGGGAGGGGACGCGGAGGTTGGGGCCGCCGCTGGGCGCGCCCTGCACCTGGATCGGGTCCAGGCTGACGGTCGGCGCTGCGCCGTCAGCCGCTACGCTTTCGGCGCGGGCCTCAACCACCAGCGCCATCGCGGCGCAAGCCGCGAGACCCGTTGCAAGCCCGGTCGCAAGTCCGGTCGCCAGCCCGGCTGACAATACGGGCGCCAGCGCCGGGCTGGCGACGGAGTCGCGCAAGCGCGCCTTCGACGCCACAGTGGAGACAAGGCCGGGACGTTTGTCGATGATAGGACGGGCGGCGAACGCACGGGCGAATACAGGCTGGCGGACAGCCAGGGAAATCCGGACAATTCCGGACGCAAGGGAGAACATGAGCACACTGCTCCAGCGGCGCGAGTTACCGTCACCGCGAGCAGTCGAAACACCTATCCCCGATCAGGTGGATGCGGCTGACGATCTGCCTTCCATCGGGACACCCCGCCCAATGTGCACGCGCGTGACTACGGCTGACGGCAGGTCTCCTGACTCTCGGGTCATCATCATTCACCGCCTTCCCGGGGCCGCAAGCCCAGTGGCGTATGGGTGAACAACTCGCCGATTACAGTTGCGGGGGCAGTCGCAGAATTGGCGCGTCATGCCCCGGCCACGCCAGCGCATTACGTCCTCACTGCGTTCCCTTTTGATCCTTGCAAAGGAACCGTCGGGCCTATGGGTAGTCCGCGCGCACCGGCCGGTCAATGGCCTTCACGCCCGGGCCATCCCGCGGCCGTGCGACAGCTATGCCTGCATTTCGCCTTCAATGCAATGTTGTAACATTGCATTTCGCACCGTTGACGCCAGCCGCTCTTGCCAACCGCTCTTGCCATCCCCTCAGCGGGCCAGCAGCCTGGCGCGCCAGGCGCCGGCGTCAACCATATCGGAGATGACCTGAGCGAGGACACTGGCTACGGCTTCACTGCCGCGAATATTCATGCTGCGCTGCGACACCACCACCGACAGACGCCAGGATGGCGTCGGGTCGGTGATGGCGATGGCTTGCATGGCGCCCGCGGCCAGTTCTTCGCTGAAGGCGAAGTGTGGCATCACGGCGATGGCGCCCTCCTCACGCACCATGCGACCGATGGCCGGCAGGCTGTCGCAATCCACGGCGTCCAGTTCGAGATCGCGCAGGGCGGCGGCGCGCTCCATCACGGCGCGCAACACATTGGGCCGTCCCGGCAGCACCACCGGATGCGTCAGCAATTCCGCCATCGACACGGCGCCGGTGGCGGCGAGCGGGTGTTGCGGCGCGGTGATCGCCATCAGATCTTCGGCGATCATCTCGGTCCACGCCACATGTTCGAATGGCTTGTGATTATACAGCAGGCAGACGTCGAGCCGGCCCTGTTGCAAGTATTCGTCGAGAAAACTGGTCATCGCCTCCACAAGGTGGATGGTCACCTGCGGGCAGGCGGCGCGCACGGCGCGGAGCAATGGCAACGACAAACCGCGTCCCGCCGAAGCGGGAAGGCCCACCGAGACCCGGCCCGAGGGGGTGAGCGTATTGGCCCGCACCACGTCGCGGGCGCGCTCGACTTCCTGCAGGATACGGATGGCGTGATCGTAGAGTTGCTGCCCCTTGTCGGTCAGCGCCACGCCCCGTGCATGACGCACCAGTAATTCCGCACCGAGATCCTGCTCGAGGTTCTTCATCTGCTGGCTCAGCGACGGCTGCGCCACGCGCAGCACTTCAGCTGCCCTGGACAGACTGTTGTTCTCCGCGATCTGTACAAAATATTTCAGTTGCCGAAGGTCCATGCGGCACTGTCACTGCCGCAGGGGAATGGAGCAATGCGCATATTTGTTCACGGCGCCCTGGAATCGGTCATGCGACGCGCCTATGCCGCTTACGGTAGCATTATCACAGCAGTTACAGTGACATTGGCGCATCATGGCCACATAGAATTTGCCTATATTTTACAAGCATAGGCGCAGCCTATGGCGTCATCGGAAATTCGTCTTTGCCAGCCATGCATTTAATTCACTAGCGTTCTCTGCGGAGTGGGAGCGTGCACAGGCACTTCGCCCCGCCTGTTCAATATATATGGAGAACAGCAGTGACATTTCGCAGTGTTATCCGCGGCCAGGGTCTGGCTGCAACGGCCTTGCTTTGCCTGTCGGCTGGTCTCGCCCAGGCGGCCCAGAAGCCATGTATCGGCAATTCCAACGCCGTCACCGGCCCCGCTGCCTTCGGCGGCGCCGCCGTCAAGATGGGCGCGGAAACCGCCATTGACGAGATCAATGCGGCGGGCGGCGTCCTCGGCGAAAAACTCAAGTTCATCCAGTATGACGACGCGGGCGCGCCGCCGCGCGGCGTCGACAATGTGCGCCGCATCGCCCTGGCCGACAAATGCATCGCCGTACTCGGCGGTTATCACTCCACGGTCACCGTCGCCCAGGCGGAGCCGGTCAATGAAATCGGCATTCCGTTCATCGGCGTGCTCGCCGCCAATACCAAAGCAATCGAGAACGGCGCCAATCCCAATTACATGTTCCGTGTCTCGGCCAAGGACAAATGGGTGGCGCGTTACCTGGTTGAGCAGGCCATCAAGCAGTCAATGACCGGCAAGATCGCTTTCTTCTATGAGAATACCGGCTGGGGCAATGGCGCGCTTCCTGACGTGAAGGACGCCATGGCCAAGGCCGGCAAGGAGCTGGTCGCCATCGAGACCTTCAACTGGAACGATCAGGACATGTCGCCCCAGGCCATGCGGGCCCGTGACGCTGGCGCCGACGTCGCCCTGTTCTGGGCGCTCGACCGCGAAGGCAACCAGCTGCTGCGTTCGATGGACAAGGTCGGCTTCAAGCCCGCCGTCATCGGCGCCTGGGGCATCGCAGGCAATCTTGGCGAGCTGGCTGGCCCGCTGTCCAATGGCGTGCAGGTCATCCAGACCTATACCTTCATGGGCGACATGGACCCGAAGAAGAAGGCGCTGTGGGAGAAGATCCAGAAGAAATATGGCGTGAAGGATCCGTCTGATCTGAAGATGCCCTCAGGCGTCGGCAACGGCTATGACGCCGTCTACATTCTCAAGGCCGCCATCGAGAAGGCCGGCTCGTTCGACTGGAAGAAGGTGCACGAGGCGCTGTACGACGTGAAGCTCGACGGCCTGGTCGCCAAATATGACCCCGCGTTCGACAAATCGAACCCGGAGCGCCAGGACGCCATTCTGCCAGACTACTACAAGCTCACCGCCTGGCATGACGGCAAGCTGCTGCCTGTTGAGCAGACCCCTTACGCGCAGAAATAAACCGCGCGCTTTCGGCAGGCGGCGGAGATCGCCGCCAGCCCCTCGCGTCGCTCACAGCCTGCGCCCCAACAACGGCGCAGGCCCACGCCGCCTGAGAAGGCGCGCCCCGTCACAGCATCGCAACCAGGCGCAATGACGCCGCCGCCGCAGGCCGCTGGCTCCCGCCAGACGGCGCCATGCGTCCGGCGTCGCGCGTGGCCGCCTGCCTGTCGAAGGTCGAAGGCATGACGACAATCCTTCAGTATATCTTATCCGGGCTGGCGATCGGCGGCATCTACGCCCTCGTCGCGCTCGGCTACCACGTCATGTGGTCTGCGGCGCGCGCCGTGAACTTCGCCCATGGCGACACGCTGATGCTGGGCGCGGTGCTCGCGATCATTGGCATTGATCTGGGCATGCCCATGTGGCTGGCCTCACTGTGCGCCATCGCGGCAGGCGGCGTGTTCGGCATCCTGCTGGAGCGGTTCGCCGTGCGACCGTTCACCGGCTCGACCAACGCTATTGGCTGGATGCTCACCACCATCGCCGTCGGCATCATGATCGAGAGCCTGGCCACCATGCACTTCGGCGGCTTCTCGCGACCATTGCCATCGCCTGGCGTGGACAAGGCGATCAGCATTCTTGGCGCAGGCGTCTATCCGCAGGAGCTGGTGATCCCGGCTGTGGCGTTGATGGCCATGATCGGCCTCGCCGCCATGCAGAAGCACACCCTGGTGGGCCGCGCCATGCAGGCAGTGGCGCACAACAAGCAGGCGGCGGCGCTGATGGGCGTCAATGTCAACGCCATCGTCGCCTTTTCCTTTGGCCTCGCCGCTCTGGCTGGCGCTGGGGCTGGCGTGCTGATCGCCCCTGTCACCCAGGCGTCGGCCACCATGGGCCTGCTGCTCGGGCTCAAGGGCTTCGCCGTCGCCATCATTGGCGGCATCACCAGCGCGCCGGGCGTGGTCATTTGCGGCCTTTTGTTCGGCGTCATGGAGAAGTTCGTCGAGGGCTACATCTCCACCGCCTCGCGCGAGATTATCGGCTTCTCGGTGATGATCGTCATCCTTCTCGCCTTCCCCCAGGGCCTGTTCGGCAAGAAGGAGGTGAACAAGGTATGAGCCGCTTCACGCTTCCGGCATTCGCCCTTTTCGCCATCCTGCTGGCCTGTGTGCCGGCCATGGCGGACAATGAGTATGAACTGCGCCTGTTCATGCTGTTTCTGATCTACGGCGTCATCGCCGCGGGACTCAACGTGCTCGTCGGTCTCTCCGGCCTCGTGTCGCTGGGCCAGGCCGGATTGTTCGCCCTCGGCGCCTACACCAGCTCGATCCTCGCCACCCGGCTTGGCTTTGACATGGTGTCGTCGACCATCTGCGCCGCCATCATCACTGGCCTGTTCGGCGCGCTATTGGCCTGGCCGAGCGTGCGGGTGCGCGGCGTCTATCTCGCCGTGGTCACCATCGCCTTCGGCATCATTGTCGAGAACGTCGCCATCGAGTGGCAGTCTCTCACCGGCGGCACCACGGGCCTCAGCTCCATTCCGCGCCCCAATCTGTTCGGCGAACGCATCAGCGGCTACGGCTTCTATGGCGTGCTGGCGGTGAGCCTGTTCATCGCCACGGCTATTGGCCACAACCTCAAGCACTCGCGCTATGGCCGCGCCATGCTGGCGGTGGCGCAGAGCGAGACGGCGGCGAAGTCGCTGGGCATCAACGCCACCGCCGTGCGCACGCTGGCCTTCGTCATCGCCGCGGTCACGGCGGGCGTCGCCGGCAGCTATTACGCCTTCCTCAACTCCTACATCTCACCTGACATCTTCACCTTCCAGGACAGCGTGCGCTTCCTGCTGATGGTGATCCTCGGCGGCGCCGGCACGACCTTCGGCCCGGTCATCGGCGCGCTGATCCTGACCTATCTGCCGGAGTATCTGCAGGACTTCCAGCTGTGGCAGAAGTTCGCCTATGGCGCGCTGCTGGTGGCGGTGATGTTCATTCTGCCCAAGGGCATCCTCGGCTCGCTCGGCAGCCTCGCCGCCCGCTTGCCGCTCACAAGGCTGCAAGGCCCTGGAGAGCCCGCAACTGCCGCCGCCACCCCGGCAGCCGACTTCCTCGGCCGCAACCAGGGCGAGGCCACCGCCGAGCTCGTCGCCACCGACATGACCGTGCGTTTCGGCGGCCTCACGGCGCTCAACAAGGGCACGCTGCGGGTCAAGGCCGGCGAGATCCACGCGCTGATCGGACCCAATGGAGCCGGCAAGTCCACCTTCGTCAACGCCATCTCGGGCTTCTACATCCCGGCGGAGGGCTATTGCGAACTGGATGGCGTCCGCCTCACCGGCCGCAGCTCTTACGAGATCTCGCGCATCGGCCTCGCCCGCACCTTCCAGAACACCGAACTGTTCGGCGAACTGAGCGTGCTCGAAAACGTCATGGTCGGCTATCAGCAGCAGTTCCACTACGGCCTGCCTGACGCCCTGATCCGTTCGCCGCGCTTTGGCCGCGAGGAGCGCGAGGCCCGCGCCGTCGCCAGGGGGCTGCTGGCGTTCGTCAACCTCGGCGATTACGCCGACAGCGAAGCCCGCTATCTGCCCTTCGGCCATCAGCGCCGCATGGAGATCGCCCGGGCGCTGGCCTGCCGCCCCGCCGTGCTGCTGCTGGATGAGCCAGCCGCCGGGCTGACCACCCAGGAGATCGACGAGCTTGAGATCATCATCCGTCGCATCTCGGCGCTCGGCGTCTCGGTGCTGCTCATCGAGCACCACGTCGACCTGATCATGGCCGTCGCCGACACCGTCACCGTGCTCGACTACGGCCAGGTGGTGGCCTGCGACACGCCGGAGGTGGTGCAGCAGAACCCGCGCGTCATCGAGGCCTATTTCGGTGGTCCCGTGGCCGCAGCCAGGGAGAGCGCAGCATGACCATGACCGCCCAACAACCCAGCCCCGCCCAGCCGCTGCTGGAGGTGCGCAACCTGCAATTGCGCTACGGCGCCGCCGTCGCCGTCCGCGACGTGTCAATGTCAGTCAACAAGGGCGAGCTGGTCGCCATCATCGGCAACAATGGCGCTGGCAAGTCCTCGCTGATGCGCGGCGCCATGGGGCTGGTGCGTCCCAGCGCCGGGCAGGTGCTGTTGCGCGGCGAGGACACCACGGCCCTCAGCGCCAACCGCAAGGTGGCGAAAGGGCTGGTGATGGCGCCGGAAGGGCGGCTGCTGTTTCCCGACCAGACAGTCGAGGACAATCTGATCCTCGGCGCCTATGTCCACGGCGGCCTCAAGGGCCAGCGGGCGCGGCAAACCTGCGAGAAAGTGCTGACGCTGTTTCCCCGCCTGCGCGAGCGCATGAAACAGCAGGCCGGCTCGATGTCTGGCGGCGAGCAGCAGATGCTGGCCATCGGCCGCGGCCTGATGGCGGAGCCAGAGCTGCTGATCATCGACGAGCTGTCGCTGGGTCTCGCGCCCAAAATCGTCGAGCAGCTGATGGAGGTGCTGCGGCAGCTCAACAGCGAGGGGCTGACCATCGTGCTGGTGGAGCAGCTCGCCGCCCAGGCGCTCGCCATCGCAGACAAGGCCTATGTCATTTCCAACGGCCTGGTGGATCGCACCGGCCCCGCCGCCGCCATCGCCCAGGACCCGGAGGTGATGGAAGCCTTCCTGGGCAAAAAGAAAGGCCACTGACGCCAGAACTCGATGGGCATGGCTCATCGGATTCTGGTCAAGCCGTTGCGGCGACTGAGTCGCTTCGGTCGCGGATGCGTCAGCATCTTCGCGGCCTGGTATGGGCCAGACGGCGCGCGCAGCGCGCCGCCCCAGCGGCTCCAACCCTTCCGCCAGTCATCCCCGTTTCAAGGGGCGGCTGGCGCCTTCTCCCCCTCTCCCAGCAAACGCGCATCACGCGCGAAGGAGTAGCCATGTCCCGCGTTATCGATCTGAGCCTCACCCTCGAAGACAACATGCCGGCGCACAAGCTGTTTCAGCGCCCGGTGTTCGCCGTGCACATGAGCCATGAAAGCACGAAGTCCGCCGGCCTTGGCGTGCCCGGCGACGCCATGACCTTCCAGACCAATTTCATCGCCATGCTCGACCACGTCGGCACCCATGTCGACGCCTTCCTGCACGTCAATCCGAAGGGCGCGCCGATCGACGAGATGCCGCTGGACATGTTCATGGGCAAGGCTTTGTGCTTCGATCTGCGCCACATCCCTGACCTTGGCGACATCACCGTCGCCGACATGGAGGCGGCGGAAGCGGCCTGCGGCGTCAAGGTCGATGGCCACATCGTGCTGCTGTGCACGGGCTTCCACGCCCGCAACTACCCGACACTCGATTCCGTCTGGAAGAACCCGCTGCTCACCGCGGAAGCCACCCAATGGCTGTACGACCGCGGCTCAAAGATGCACGGCGTCGAAGGCCCCTCCACCGACAAGCCCACCGACGATATTTTCGCCCAGCATCGCCTGTGCCGTGAGCTCGGCATGAGCCATTGGGAGTGGCTGGTCAATCTCGAGGAGCTGGTCGGCAAGGGTGAGTTCCAGTTCTTCGGCGCGCCGCTGAAGTTCAAGGGCGGCTCGGGCTCGCCGGTGCGCGCCTTCGCCATCGTCGACTGATCCCATAGCCCGATGAGCCTGCTTCATCGGGTCGTGGTCCAGCCCCGGCGGCGCCTGGGCCTTACAGGCCGCGAATGCCTCAGCACTTTCGCGGCCTGGCGTGAGGCGCCAGCCTTCCACTCACCCCGCAGGGATCAGCCATGGCCAATGATTTCACCCATATGAGCGCACTGGAGATGATCGGGCGCATCAAGGCGAAGGAGATCTCGCCCGTCGAGACCACCCGCGCCGCGCTGGACCTGGCGGCGGCGACCCAGGATAGCATCAACGCCTTTTGCCTGCTGACGCCAGACGCCGCCATGGCCGACGCCCGTGCGATGGAAGCCGCGATCATGCGCGGTGATCCCGTTGGTCCCCTTGCCGGCGTTCCCTTCTCGGTCAAAGACCTGATCGCGGTCGGCGGATTGCTGTATGAATCCGGCTCCAGGGCGATGAAAGGCAATATTGCTGCGGACGACGCGCCATCGGTGGAGCGCGCCAAAGCCGCCGGCGCCATCTTCATCGGCAAGACCACCACCAGTGAGTTCGGCTGCAAGCCAGTGGGCGACAGCCCTGTCACCGGCATCACCCGCAACCCGCTCAATCTGGACAAGACCCCTGGCGGCTCCAGCGCCGGGGCCGCCGCATCTGTTGCGGCAGGCGTTACCCCCTTCGCCCTCGGAACCGATGGCGGCGGCTCCATTCGCATTCCCTGCTCATTCACCGGTCTCGCCGGTCTGAAGGGGCATTTTGGCCGTGTGCCGGTCTGGCCGACGTCGGCCACACCCACCCTGGCCCATGTCGGCCCCATCGCCCGCACCATGGCGGACGCCGCCAAACTGTTCAGCGTCATCGCCGGCCCCGACTGGCGCGATCCGTTCTCGGTGCAGGGGCCTGCGCCAGATGTGATGGCGGCGCTTGAGGCGCCGGTCAAAGGGCTGCGCATCGCCTACAGCCGCGGCTTCGGTTACGCCCGCCCTCACGCCGATGTGGTCGCCGCCACCGATGCCGCGGCGCGCGCGCTGGAAGCCCAGGGCGCGATTATTGACGACATTGAGGAGGTGTTTGACGCCGATCCGGCCCCGCTGTGGACCGCCGAATTCTACGCCGGAGTCGGAACCCGGCTACGCCCGGTGCTCGAAGCCAACCGCCATCTGCTCGATCCCGCGGCGGCGGAAATTCTCGACGAGGCGCTGGGCCAGGAGATGGAGGCCTATTACGACAGCGTTTTCGCCCGTTACGCCTTGCGCGAGAAGATGCGGCTGTTTTTTACCCGCTATGACGCGCTGATCTCGCCCGTCGTCCCCGTTTCGTCCGTCGACGCTGGCGTCAACCTGCCGCCAGGCTTTGAGGACTGCAATCTGCTCTCCTGGGTGTCCTATACCTATCCCTTCAACCTGACCGGCGCCCCCGCCGGCGCGATCCGCGCCGGGACGGGCGTCGACGGCATGCCGGTGGGCCTGCAGATTGTCGGCCAGCCATGGCGAGAAGACCGCGTCATGCAGATCGCCGCAGCGGTGGAACGCGCCCTCACCTTCTGAGCGGCCCCAGAACCGCGCCGTGGCGCCGCGCGCCTGGCTGTGGGGCGCGCTGGCGTTGTACTGTTCTCGGGACATGACTGCGCTACCATGGCGGCGCTGGCGCCTGAAGGCGCCGGTCCAGCGCATGTCTCGCGAGAAAGGACGTCCGTTTTTTCTCGGGATGCGCTGGACAAGCCATCAGGAAGGATACGCCTTGACCACCGAGAAGCTGTTCGCCCCTTGCGAACTGAATGGCCTGAAGCTCAACAATCGTATCGCCATGTCGCCGGTCACCCGGGCGCGCGCCAGTGAGGACGGCCATGTCGGCGACTTGCAGGTCGCCTATTATGGCCAGCGCGGCGACGCCGGACTGATCATTACTGAAGCCGTGGCGGTGACCCCGGGCGGTCGCGGAGGACCATTCCTGCCAGGCCTGTGGGCGGACGGCCATGTCGCGGGCTGGCGCGCCGTGACTGACGCCGTCCATGCCCGTGGCGGCAAGATTTTCTGCCAGCTCTGGCACGCCGGCCGCATCAGCCACTCGTCCTTGTCCGAAACCGGCGAGGCGCCGCTGGCCGCCTCGGCCGTGCCCGGCGACGGCAAGATCTTTACCCCGGCCGGGCTGGTTCCCTATGAGACGCCGCGACCGCTGCAACTGGCGGACGTGCCAAAGGTGCTGGGCTGGTATCGTGACGCCGCGCGCCGTGCCCGCGACGCCGGCTTTGACGGCGTGCAGCTTCACGCCGCCCACAGCTATCTTATCGACAGCTTCCTGCGCGACATGACCAACCGGCGCGACGACATCTATGGCGGCCCGGTAGAGAACCGCGTCCGCTTTGTGGTGGAGGTGCTGCAGGCGCTGCTGGAGGTGTGGGAGCCGACGCGCGTCGCCATCCGCCTCGCTCCAATCGGCCACGCCTACAACGCCTGGGACAGCGATCCGGAGCCGCTGTTCACCCATATGGTCGAGCGGCTGAACGATCTCGACATCGGCTGGCTTGATCTGGTGGAGGGCGATACGGGCGTGTCACGTCACGCCGAGCCATCCTTTGATCTGCAAGGCCTGCGGCGGCTGTTCAATGGCGTCACCATCGCCAACAATCTGTACGATCGCGACATGGCGGTGGAAGCGGTGGAGCACTGCCTCGCCGACATGGTGGCCTTCGGCCGCGCCTTCATCGGCAACCCCGATCTGGTGACCCGCCTGCGCGCCAACGCGCCCCTCACCGAGGCCCCGCCCGCCGTCTATTATACTGGCGGCGCAAAGGGCTACACCGACTTCCCGACCCTGGACCAGGCCACGGCCTGAGCTACAGCCGCCTGAACGCTCGACCATCATCGTTCAGGCGGCGCCAAAACCGCCGGCCGTGCAACCAGGGGACGACCTGTCTCGCCCGATAGAGGCTTTGAACAACAACGTCACCGGCAGAAAGGCGCCACGCTCCAGGCCGTCCAACAGGAGACGCGCCGGTATAGGTATCTGGAGGATATGCGTAACAAACTGGCCCCTGGCGCAAGGACGTCCTCGCGATCCGCCCGCGCCGCAACATCATGCCCGGCCGGAACAACCGCCTGGCGCTGAATATCATTGTCGATTGAGCCGAACATGGGGAAATTTGCAGTATTTCCCGCTCATACAGATCAATGTTCAGTGATGGAAAGCCTTCACCGCGTCCACGACAACATGCGCCTGTTCCAAGGTCATGTGTGGGCCCATGGGCAG
>NZ_JCAWFG010000037.1:0-65724 GCF_059740505.1 Camelimonas sp. FR25
ATTCCGGGTCCGGGCGCGCCGGAGTTGCGGCGCGCTCTTTTCTTTTGAAGTACGTCGGCCCGGAGGGGTCTTATGATCAACGGTCAGAATATCCGAATTCGCCTCAAGGCGTTCGACCACCGCATCCTTGATGCGTCGACCCGTGAGATCGTCTCGACGGCAAAGCGGACGGGCGCCCAGGTTCGTGGCCCCATCCCGCTGCCTACCCGCATCGAGAAGTACACGGTCAATCGTTCGCCTCACATCGACAAGAAGTCGCGTGAGCAGTTCGAGATGCGCACTCACAAGCGCGTGCTCGACATCGTGGACCCGACCCCGCAGACCGTGGACGCGCTGATGAAGCTCGACCTGGCCGCCGGCGTCGACGTCGAAATCAAGCTCTGACGAGCGCTGATGCCGACCCTTGGGCTCGGCACGCCTTAGAGGATCCGCAAATGCGCTCAGGCGTCATTGCACAAAAGGTGGGGATGACTCGCGTCTTCACCGAAGCGGGCGAACATGTGCCCGTCACCGTTCTGAAGCTCGACCAGTGCCAGGTGGTCGCGCACCGGACCATGGATCGCAACGGTTACACCGCCCTTCAGGTCGGTTCCGGTTCGGTCAAGGTCAAGAACGTCAGCCGCGCCCAGCGTGGTCACTTCGCAGTGGCCAACGTTGAACCGCGCCGTCGCCTGGTGGAATTTCGCGTTGCTCCGGAAGAGTTTATTCCGGTTGGCGCAGAAATTACTGCAGACCATTTCGTCGCCGGCCAGTTCGTCGACGTCACCGGCACCACCACTGGTAAGGGCTTTGCCGGCGGTATGAAGCGCTGGAACTTCGGTGGCCTGCGCGCCTCGCACGGTGTGTCGATTTCGCACCGTTCGATCGGCGGCACCGGTGGTCGCCAGGATCCAGGCAAGGTGTTCAAAGGCAAGAAGATGCCTGGACACATGGGCGTGGACCGCGTAACGACGCAGAACCTTCGGGTTGTGCAGACGGACGTCGAGCGCGGCCTGATTCTCGTTGAAGGCGCCGTTCCCGGCGTCGCCGGCGGCTGGATCATGGTCCGTGACGCTGTGAAGCGTGCGCTTCCCAAGGAAGCCCCGCTTCCAGGCGCGTTCCGTGAGCGCGGCGCCGTTGCTGAGGCAGTATCGGAGGCTCCGGCCACTGAAGGCCAGGAGACGTCGTGATGAAGTTTGATATCACCACGCTTGAAGGGCAGAGCGCCGGATCGGTCGACGTCAATGACGCGATCTTCGGCCTCGAGCCCCGCGCTGATCTGATCCACCGCTACGTGCGGTGGCAGCTCGCCGCGCGCCAGGCGGGCACCCATGCGTCGCAGGGTCGCTCGGACGTGGCTCGCACGCGCAAGAAAGTCTACAAGCAGAAGGGCACGGGCAGCGCGCGTCATGGCGCCGCCAGTGCTCCGCAGTTCCGCGGCGGCGGCAAGGCCTTTGGTCCGGTGGTGCGCGATCACTCGCACGACCTGCCCAAGAAGGTTCGCGCTCTCGCCCTTCGTCACGCCCTGTCGGCCAAGGCCAAGGATGGCTCGATCGTCATCCTTGACAAGGCTGCTGCGGTGGAGCCGAAGACCAAGGCTCTGCGCGGTCAGTTCGAGAAGCTCGGTCTCAATAGCGCTCTGGTTATTGATGGCTCGGAACTCGACGCGAACTTCGGTCTCGCGGCGCGCAACATTCCGAACGTCGACGTGCTGCCGGTTCAGGGCATCAACGTTTACGACATCATTCGCCGTGAGAAGCTCGTGCTGACCAGGGCGGCAGTCGACGCGCTGGAGGCGCGCTTCAAATGAGCAGCACTCGCCCCACTGACGTGCGCCATTACGACGTGATCATCTCGCCGGTGATCACTGAGAAGGCGACCGTTCTGTCTGAGCAGAACAAGGTCGTCTTCCGTGTGGCCAAGAATGCAACCAAGCCTGCGATCAAGGCGGCGGTTGAGAAGCTGTTCAACGTGAAGGTTGCGAGCGTCAACACGCTCGTCACCAAGGGCAAGGTCAAGCGGTTCCGTAACACCCTTGGTCAGCGCTCGGACGTCAAGAAGGCCGTTGTCACCCTGGTTGATGGTGAATCCATCGACGTGACGACCGGTCTGTGAGCGGATACGGGAATTTGTAGCAATGGCACTTAAATCCTACAATCCGATCACGCCGGGTACGCGCCAGCTGGTTCTCGTCGATCGCTCGTCCCTGTACAAGGGCAAGCCGGTCAAGACGCTGACCGAGGGCAAGTCGTCGTCGGGTGGTCGCAACAACAACGGCCGCATCACGGTCCGTTTCCGTGGCGGCGGACACAAGCAGAGCTACCGTCTTGTCGACTTCAAGCGTCGCGACAACCTCGGTGAGGCTGCTGTCGTCGAGCGTCTGGAATACGACCCGAACCGCACCGCGTTCATCGCCCTGATCAAGTTTGCCGACGGCAAGCTGTCGTACATCCTGGCGCCCCAGCGTCTCGCAGTCGGCGACACCGTCGTCGCCGCCGAGCAGGCTGACATCAAGCCGGGTAACGCGATGCCGCTGGCGAACATGCCGATTGGCACGATCGTCCACAACATCGAGACCAAGATCGGCAAGGGCGGCTCGATCGCCCGTTCCGCCGGCGCTTACGCGCAGATCGTTGGTCGCGATCATGGCTACGTCATTGTGCGCCTGAATTCGGGTGAGCAGCGTCTGGTTCATGGTCAGTGCTTCGCCAGCGTCGGCGCTGTGTCGAACCCCGACCACATGAACACCAACATGGGCAAGGCGGGTCGCCGTCGCTGGCTTGGCCAGCGTCCGCATAACCGCGGCGTCACCATGAACCCGATCGACCACCCGCACGGCGGCGGCGAAGGCCGCACCTCTGGCGGTCGTCACCCGGTCACCCCGTGGGGCAAGCCGACGAAGGGCAAGAAGACGCGCGCTAACAAGCGCACGGATGCCTTCATCGTCACCAGCCGGCACAAGCGGAAGAAGTAAGGAACCGCACAATGGCGCGTTCAGTATGGAAAGGTCCGTTTGTCGACGGATACCTCCTCAAAAAGGCCGACGCAGCTCGCGCGTCCAGCCGTTCGGAAGTCGTGAAGATCTGGAGCCGTCGCTCCACCATTCTTCCGCACTTCGTCGGTCTGACGTTTGGCGTCTACAACGGCCAGAAGCATATTCCCGTGCAGGTGACCGAAGAAATGGTTGGCCACAAGTTCGGCGAATTCTCCCCGACCCGCACCTATTACGGGCATGCGGCTGACAAGAAAGCGAAGAGGAGGTAAGCATGGGTAA
Organism: Camelimonas sp. FR25; assembly: GCF_059740505.1. Lineage (NCBI taxonomy): Bacteria > Pseudomonadati > Pseudomonadota > Alphaproteobacteria > Hyphomicrobiales > Chelatococcaceae > Camelimonas > Camelimonas sp. FR25. The sequence goes on from NZ_JCAWFG010000037.1 coordinate 3,254, forward strand.
GCCTGCCAATCCCCGCGCTCTTGCAGACAACGAGGCTCGCGCCGTTGCGCGCAACCTCCGCGTTTCACCGCAGAAGCTGAACCTTGTGGCTCAGCTGATCCGTGGCAAGAAGGTGTCCCGCGCGCTCGCTGATCTCGAGTTCAGCCGCAAGCGCATCGCTGTCGACGTGCGCAAGACGCTGCAGAGCGCCATTGCCAACGCCGAGAACAACCACGATCTCGACATCGATGATCTGGTCGTTGCTGAGGCTTTCGTCGGCAAGGGTCTTGTGATGAAGCGTTTCCATGCCCGCGCTCGCGGTCGTGGCACGCGTATCGAGAAGCCGTTTGCGAATTTGACGATCGTCGTTCGCGAAACGCCTGCGTCAGCCTGAGGACGGGACTATGGGTCAGAAGGTTAATCCGATCGGTCTTCGCCTCGGCGTCAATCGCACCTGGGATTCCCGGTGGTTTGCACGCAAGGGCGAGTACGGCCAGCTGCTGCACGAAGACGTGCGCATCCGCGAAGCGCTCCGCAAGATGCTGAAACAGGCTGCTGTTTCGCGCATCGTCGTTGAGCGCCCGCACAAGAAGTGCCGCGTCACCATTTACTCGGCTCGTCCGGGCGTGGTGATCGGCAAGAAGGGCGCAGACATCGACAAGCTGCGCCGCACCGTGGCGAAGATGACCGACGCTGATGTCGCCATCAACATCGTCGAGGTGCGCAAGCCTGAGATCGACGCGACCCTGGTCGCTGAATCGATTGCGCAGCAGCTTGAGCGTCGTGTGGCGTTCCGCCGCGCCATGAAGCGCGCCGTTCAGTCGGCGATGCGTTTGGGCGCAGAGGGCATCCGCATCAACTGCTCCGGTCGTCTGGGCGGCGCCGAGATCGCGCGTCAGGAGTGGTATCGCGAAGGTCGCGTGCCGCTGCACACGCTGCGCGCCGACGTCGACTACGGCACGGCGACGGCCTTCACCACCTACGGCACGTGCGGCATCAAGGTCTGGATCTTCAAGGGTGAGATCCTGGAACATGATCCGATGGCCCAGGACAAGAAGATGAACGATGACGGCGGCCGCTCGCAGGCGCGTCGTGGGGCTGACGCGTCCCGTTAAGGGGCGCGGAGGCCAGGAGCAGAAGCAATGCTGTCGCCCAAAAGAACCAAGTTCAGGAAGCAGTTCAAGGGCCGTATCCACGGTGTCGCCAAGGGTGGAACCGACCTCAACTTCGGTGAGTTCGGCCTGAAGGCTCTTGAACCAGAACGTATCACCGCACGCCAGATCGAGGCGGCCCGCCGCGCGATCACGCGTCACATGAAGCGCGCAGGTCGCGTGTGGATCCGTATTTTCCCGGACGTTCCGGTTACGGACAAGCCGACCGAAGTGCGTATGGGTAAGGGCAAGGGCTCGCCTGAGTATTGGGCAGCCCGCGTCAAGCCCGGCCGCATCATGTTCGAGCTTGATGGCGTGAACGAGGAGATCGCCCGTGAGGCGCTTCGTCTCGGCGCCGCCAAGCTGCCGATCAAGACGCGCTTCATCCAGCGCATCGCCGAGTGAGGAACTGGCCATGAAGACGAAAGACAGGCTTGCCGACCTCAAGCGGATGTCGGCGGACCAGCTCGGTGAAGAACTGGTCAATCTGAAGAAAGAGCAGTTCAATCTGCGGTTCCAGCGTGCTACAGGGCAACTGGAAAACACGAATCGCGTGCGTGAGGTCCGTCGGGACATCGCCCGCATCCGCACGCTGCAGGCCCAGCCTGCCGCTCAGAAGGCTTGAGGAGGCGGGAATGCCGAAGCGCGTTCTCCAGGGTACTGTCGTCAGTGATAAGGGCGACAAGACTGTGGTGGTGAAGGTGGAGCGTCGCTTCACCCATCCGCTGTTCAAAAAGACTGTGCGTCGCACCAAGAACTACCACGCCCACGACGAGGGCAACGTGTTCAATGTGGGCGACGAGGTGCTGATCCAGGAATCGAAGCCGATTTCGAAGACCAAGTCCTGGGTCGTGCTGGAGAAGTCAGGCCAGGCCTGATTTCCCCGTCACATACGGCGAGGGGACGCCAGATCCCCGTCAGTCGTAGTCCGGCGCCGGTGGCGTCGGAAACCGGCTGAGACAGAGAAAGGATCTTGCCATGATCCAGATGCAGACAAACCTTGATGTCGCTGACAACTCCGGCGCCCGCCGCGTGATGTGCATCAAGGTGCTTGGCGGTTCCAAGCGCAAGTACGCAGGCGTGGGCGACATCATCGTGGTGTCCGTCAAGGAAGCGATTCCGCGCGGTCGCGTGAAGAAGGGCGACGTCATGAAGGCGATCGTCGTCCGCACCGCGAAGGACATCCGTCGCGCAGACGGCTCGGTCATCCGCTTCGACAACAATGCAGCGGTTCTGATCAACAACAACAAAGAGCCGATTGGCACCCGTATTTTCGGACCAGTGCCGCGTGAGCTGCGCGCTCGCAATCACATGAAGATTATTTCGCTCGCCCCTGAGGTGCTCTGATGGCTGCGAAGATCAAGAAGGGCGACACGGTCGTCGTTCTCACCGGTCGTGACCGGGGCAAGTCTGGCGAAGTCGTTCAGGTTCTGCCGAAGGAAGAGCGTGCGGTTGTTCGTGGTCTCAACCTGGTGAAGCGTCACCAGCGTCAGACCCAGACGGCGCAGGGCGGCATCATCTCGAAGGAAGCCCCGCTGCACCTGTCGAACATCGCGCTTGCTGATCCGAAGGATGGCAAGGCGACCCGCGTTGGTTTCAAAGTTCTGGAAGATGGTCGCAAGGTGCGCGTCGCCAAGCGTTCCGGGGAAGTGATCGATGGCTGAGAAAGACAGCAAGAAGGTCGCCAAGACCAAGGCGCCGAAGGCTGACAAGTCTGAGGTTGCTGCTACCGGCCGTCCGCGCGCTCCGGAAGGTTACGCCGCCCGTCTTCGCAAGCACTATGACGAGGTTGTTCGTCCGGCGCTGATCGAAGAGTTCGGCTACACCAATCCGATGCAGGTTCCGCGCATCGACAAGATCGTGCTGAACATCGGCGCTGGCGAGTCCACCGGCGACAGCAAGAAGGCGACGATCGCTGCGGCTGATCTGACGCAGATTGCTGGCCAGAAGGCTCTGGTGACCCGCGCCCGCAAGGCTATCGCGACGTTCAAGCTGCGCGAGAACATGCCGATCGGCGCCAAGGTGACGCTGCGCAACGTGCGCATGTACGAGTTCATGGACCGTCTGGTCACCATCGCGCTGCCGCGCGTCCGTGACTTCCGCGGCCTGAACGCCAAGTCCTTCGACGGTCGCGGCAATTTCGCATTTGGCATCAAGGAGCACATCGTGTTCCCTGAGATCAATTACGACAAGGTCGACACCATGTGGGGCATGGACATCATCGTCTGCACCACGGCGAAGACTGACGCCGAAGCCCGCGCGCTTCTGAAGCACTTCAACTTCCCGTTCCGGCAGTGAGCAGGGCTTCCTGCTCATACGCGGACACCGGAGAAAAATAATATGGCCAAGAAGAGTTCCATTGAGAAGAACAAGCGGCGTGAGAAGCTGGTCAAGCAGTATGCTGGCCGTCGCACCCGCCTTCTCGAGGTCGCCGAAGACAAGAACCGTCCGATTGAGGAGCGGTTCGAGGCTGTCCTGAAGCTGGCTCAGCTTCCGCGCAATTCCAGCCCGACGCGCGTCCGTAACCGTTGTGAGGTTTCGGGTCGCCCGCGCGCGTACTATCGCAAGCTCAAGATGTCGCGTATCGCGCTTCGTGAGCTCGGTTCCCAGGGTCTGATCCCGGGTCTCGTGAAGTCGAGCTGGTAAGGAGAGCGCCATGGCAGTGAATGATCCCATCGGCGATCTGTTGACCCGCATCCGCAATGCGCAGATGCGTCGCCGTCCCCGCGTGACCAGCCCTGGCTCCACGCTGCGCGCCCGCGTCCTCGACGTGCTGCAGCAGGAAGGCTACATCCGCGGCTTCACCGTGACCGAATATGGCAACGGCCGTACCGAGTTCGAAATCGAACTCAAGTACTTCGATGGCCAGCCCGTGATCCGCAAGATCGAGCGCGTCTCGAAGCCGGGTCGTCGGGTTTATGCTTCAGTGGACGCGATGCCTCGCGTTGCTGACGGTCTTGGCGTCACCATTCTCTCGACGCCGAAGGGCGTCATGGCCGATCATACGGCTCGCGAGAGCAACGTGGGCGGCGAAGTGCTCTGCAAGGTCTTCTGACCAGCAGCGTTGTCGAACCCACGGGGGACCATATTATGTCTCGTATCGGAAAAAAGCCGGTTACCGTGCCGTCCGGCGTCACTGCGACGGTCGACGGTCAGCTGGTTAAGGTCAAGGGCGCAAAGGGCGAATTGTCCTTCGTCGTGCCTGACGATGTGTCGGTTGCGTTTGAAGACGGCTCCATCTCGGTGCAGCCGCGTAGCGAAACCAAGAAGGCCCGCTCCCTTTGGGGCATGTCGCGTTCGCAGGTGAGCAACCTGGTCGAGGGCGTCAGCAAGGGCTTTGAGAAGAAGCTTGAGATCAACGGCGTCGGTTACCGCGCTGCGGTCGCGGGCAGCAACCTGAAGCTGTCGCTTGGCTTCAGCCATGACGTTGACTACCCGGTTCCGGCTGGCATCTCGATTGTCACGCCGAAGCCGACGGAAATCGTCGTGTCTGGCATCAACAAGCAGCAGGTGGGCCAGGTGGCCGCCGAGATCCGCGAGTACCGTGGCCCCGAGCCTTACAAGGGCAAGGGCGTCAAGTACGCTGGTGAGTTCATCTTCCGCAAGGAAGGCAAGAAGAAGTAAGGATCGAACATGGCTTCGAATCAAGGTTCGAGCGATCGCCGCAAGGCCCGCGTTCGCCGCTCCCTTCGGGCCGCCGCCAATGGTCGTCCGCGACTGTCGGTGTTCCGGTCCTCCAAGCAGATTTACGCCCAGGTCATCGATGATGTTAAGGGCGTCACTCTGGCTTCCGCCTCCACGCTGGAGAAGGATGTGCGCGGTGGTCTGAAGACCGGCGCGGACGTAGAGGCCGCCAAGGTCATCGGCAAGCTCGTCGCCGAGCGCGCTGTGGCTGCTGGCGTCAAGGACGTTGTCTTTGACCGTGGCTCCTACATCTACCACGGCCGCGTCGCGGCCCTGGCGGACGCCGCCCGTGAGGGTGGCCTGAACTTCTGACGCGTTCATTCGCTCAGAATGGCTGTGCAACAGGTCGCTCCTGAGGGGCGGCCTGATTGCGTCAGCCATTTTTGGCGTTTAGTACCTGAACCCGATGAGCATGGCATATCGGGTTCAGGCTAAGCCCGTGCGGCGCCTGAGCATTCACGGATGCGGATGCGTGAGCATCTTCGCATCCTAGTATAAGTCAGCGGTTCATTTGCGGCTTTCATCAATTTGCGAGCGGGAGCAGCCGCACTCCTGCGAAAGTGAGATGGTTATGGCAAGAGACAGGCAGCCGCGCGAAGAGCGCGAGCGCGACAGCGAATTCGTTGATCGCCTTGTACATATCAATCGTGTCGCCAAGGTCGTGAAGGGTGGTCGTCGCTTCGGCTTCGCCGCTCTCGTGGTCGTTGGCGACCAGAAGGGTCGCGTTGGCTTCGGTCACGGCAAGGCGCGTGAAGTGCCGGAGGCGATCCGCAAGGCGACTGAAGCCGCCAAGCGCACGCTGGTCCGCATTCCGCTGAAGGAAGGCCGCACCCTGCATCACGACGTCAACGGTCGTTGGGGCGCTGGCAAGGTCATCATGCGCGCCGCAGCTCCGGGTACCGGCATCATCGCCGGTGGTCCGATGCGCGCCGTGTTCGAGACCCTGGGCGTGCACGATGTCGTGGCGAAGTCGCTCGGTTCGTCGAACCCCTACAACCTGGTTCGCGCCACCATTGACGCGCTGAAGCAGGAAGACAGCCCGCGCTCCGTCGCCGCCCGCCGTGGCCTGAAGGTGTCGACCCTTCAGTCGCGTCGTCGCGACGCCGGCTCTGACGTTTCCGCTGAAGCGTGAGGGGGGGCGAGATGTCCAATACACAGAAGACCGTGACCGTTGTGCAGATCGGCAGCCCGATCCGCCGCGTGTCGACCCAGCGTGCAACGCTGATCGGCCTGGGCCTCAACAAGATGAACAAGCGCTCGACGCTTCCCGATAATTCCGCGACCCGCGGCATGATCGAAGCCGTCAAGCACCTCGTTCGTGTCGTGGACGGGGAGTGAGAAACATGAAGCTCACAGACATTCGCGATAACCCGGGCGCCACCAAGGAACGCATGCGCGTTGGCCGTGGCATTGGTTCGGGCAAGGGCAAGACCGGCGGCCGTGGCGTCAAGGGTCAGAAGTCCCGTGCTGGCGTCGCCATCAAGGGCTTCGAGGGCGGCCAGATGCCGATCCATCGTCGCCTTCCGAAGCGTGGCTTCAACAACATCTTCCGCAAGGACTACAACGAGGTGAACCTCGGTCGTCTGCAGGTCGCGATTGACGCGGGCAAGCTGGACGCCAAGGCTCCGATCACCGTTGAAGCCCTGATGGCGGCTGGCGTTGTGACCAAGCTTCGCGACGGCGTGCGCATCCTCGGCGTCGGCGAACTGAAGGCCAAGGTCGCCCTGCAGGTTGCAGGCGCTTCCCGCTCTGCCGTAGAAGCGGTCGAGAAGGCTGGCGGTTCGGTCACGATTCTCGGCGGTGAGGTTGCTGCCGAGGCCTGAGGCTCTGCTTCAGGATGACGATGTAACCGTCTGAAGTTCCGATAATTTCTATGACGGCCCAATCACCCGGAGGGCGGCGCGCCGCCCTCCGGAAGGGCCCGGGGACACACCATGGCGTCAGCAGCTGAGCAGCTCGCATCCAGTCTCAGTTTCAGTTCCTTCTCCAAGGCGGAGGAGTTGAAGAAACGGATCTGGTTTACGCTGGGAGCGCTGATCGTCTATCGCCTCGGCACCTATATCCCGCTTCCGGGCATCAACCCCGACGCGGTGGCTGAGATTTTCCGCCAGACCCAGGGCGGCGTGCTTGGCCTGTTCAACATGTTTTCTGGCGGCGCGGTTGGGCGCCTTGCGATTTTCGCGCTCAACATCATGCCGTATATCTCGGCCTCCATCATCATCCAGCTGCTGACGAGCATCGTGCCGTCGCTGGAGCAGCTGAAGAAGGAGGGCGAGCAGGGCCGCAAGGTCATCAACCAGTACACCCGCTATCTGACCGTTGTGCTCGCCGTGTTCCAGGCGTGGGGCATCGCCATTGGTCTGGAGAGCTCGGGCAATGTGGTGCTGGATCCCGGCCTGTTCTTCCGCATTTCGACCGTCATCACGCTGCTTGGCGGCACCATGTTCCTGATGTGGCTCGGTGAGCAGATCACCGCGCGCGGCATCGGCAACGGCATTTCGCTGATCATTTTCGCCGGCATCGTCGCCGAGCTGCCGCAGGCCATTGGCGGCACGCTTGAGCTGGGCCGTCAGGGCGCCCTGTCGACGGGGATCATTCTCGGCGTGCTGGTCATGTCGGTCGCCGCCATCGCCTTCATCGTTTACATGGAGCGCGCCCAGCGTCGGCTGCTGATCAACTATCCGAAGCGCCAGGTCGGCAACAAGCTGTACGAAGGCCAGACCTCGTTCCTGCCGCTGAAGCTCAACACCGCCGGCGTCATCCCGCCGATCTTTGCCTCATCGCTGCTGCTGCTGCCGACCACCATCGCCAGCTTCTCGGCGGCTGGCGACGGCACGGGCATTCTGGCGCAGATGTCGGCCTATCTCGGCCATGGTCGCCCGCTGTACATCATCCTGTATGTGGCGCTGATCGTGTTCTTCGCCTTCTTCTATACGGCGATCGTGTTCAACCCGGCCGAGACCGCGGACAATCTCAAGAAGCAGGGCGGCTTCATTCCGGGCATCCGTCCGGGCGACCGCACCGCTGACTATATCGATTATGTGCTGACCCGTATCACGGTGATCGGCGCGGCCTATCTGGCCCTCATCTGCCTGCTCCCCGAGCTGCTGATCTCCTATGCCTCGCTTCCGTTCTATTTCGGCGGCACGTCACTGCTGATCGTGGTGACCGTGACCATGGATACGGTGGCCCAGGTTCACGGGCATCTGCTTGCGCACCAGTACGAGGGTCTCGTCAAGAAGGCCAAACTCAAAGGGGGACGGCGTAAATGAGACTGATTCTTCTCGGACCTCCGGGCGCTGGCAAAGGCACCCAGGCCAAGCGCCTGGTGGAGCGTTACGGCATCCCGCAGCTTTCCACCGGCGACATGCTGCGTGCGGCCGTCGCCGCCGGCACGCCGGTCGGCCTCAAGGCCAAGGCTGTGATGGATGCGGGCCAGCTGGTGTCTGACGAGATCGTCATCGGCATCATCGCCGATCGCGTTGAAGAGGCGGACGCCCGCAAGGGCTTCATCCTCGACGGCTTCCCGCGCACCGTGGCCCAGGCCGAGGCGCTCGACGCGCTGCTGGCGAAAAAGGGCCTGAAGCTGGACGCCGTGGTTGAGCTGGTGGTCGATCAGGATGGTCTGGTCAGCCGCATCATCAATCGCGCCGCTGAGTCGAAAGCCCGTGGCGAACCGGTCCGCGCGGACGATGATCCGGAAGTGTTCAAGACCCGTCTCGCCGCTTACAACCGCGATACCGCAGTGGTTGCGCCTTTCTACGAAGGTAAGGGCGCCCTGACCCGCATCGACGGCAATCAGGCCATCGACGCCGTCAGCGCAGCGCTCTATGCGACGCTGGACAAGGTTGACGCCTGAGCCTTTTGGGGTTAACAGGTCGCAACTTTTCGGGCGGCGCTGTTCTGCTTAAGGCAGGGACGGCGCCGCTCGCATTGGTGTTTCCCCGCAAGGCCGGCCTCCACCGGATGCGGATTTCGCCGCTCAGGCGGCTTTTACCAGACCGGCCACCGCGCCGGTGACATGGAGACGACATTGGCTCGTATTGCTGGCGTAAATATTCCGACCAATAAGCGCACCGTCATTGCGCTTCAGTACATCCACGGCATTGGCGCCAAGTTTGCCAGCGAGATCTGCGAGAAGGTCGGTATTCCGGCTGAACGTCGCGTCAACGAGCTGACCGACGCTGAGGTTCTGGCGATTCGTGAGACCATCGACCGCGACTATCTGGTCGAAGGCGACCTGCGTCGCGAAGTGTCGATGAACATCAAGCGCCTGATGGACCTGGGTTGCTACCGTGGTCTGCGTCACCGTCGCGGCCTGCCGGTTCGCGGTCAGCGCACGCACACCAACGCCCGCACCCGTAAGGGCAAGGCCAAGCCGATCGCTGGCAAGAAGAAGTAATCTGCTTTTTCTGAATGTTCGGCGTTGGGGCAGGGCGGTCTTACGGCCCCTGTCCCGCGCCAGTGTTTTTATCCCGAGCGCCTGGCACCACGGGCGCGCCTGAAGGAAGAGTTTTATGGCCAAGGAAGTTACGCGCGTTCGTCGTCGTGAGCGTAAAAACATCGTCTCCGGTGTTGCTCACGTGAACGCGAGCTTCAACAACACGCTCATCACCATCACTGACGCCCAGGGCAACACCATTTCCTGGTCGTCGGCTGGCACGATGGGCTTCAAGGGTTCGCGCAAGTCGACCCCGTACGCCGCTCAGGTTGCTGCTGAGGACGCCGCCCGCAAGGCCGCCGACCACGGCATGCGCACCCTCGAGGTGGAAGTGTCGGGTCCGGGTTCGGGTCGTGAATCGGCCCTGCGCGCCCTGCAGGCCGCTGGTTTCACCGTCACCTCGATCCGTGACGTGACCCCGATCGCGCACAACGGCTGCCGCCCGCGCAAGCGTCGCCGCGTCTGATCCTGCTTGCCCCGGCCCTGGCCGGGGCGAGATCGTTTGTGGCGCAGCTGTCCGGTTGAATGGGGCAGCGCGCCGCCCTTTATGAGATCCGCAGAGGTGTGCTCGTGATCCAGAAAAACTGGCAGGAACTGATCAAGCCGGGCAAGCTCGAAGTGTCGGGCAGCGATGACCGCAGGCACGTGGCTACCCTGGTGGCTGAGCCGCTGGAGCGCGGGTTCGGCCTGACGCTGGGTAACGCCTTGCGGCGCGTCCTGCTGTCGTCGCTTCAGGGCGCGGCCGTCACCGCCATCCAGATCGATGGCGTGCTGCACGAGTTTTCGTCGGTTCCGGGCGTCCGTGAAGACGTCACCGACATCGTCCTCAACGTCAAGATGATCGCAATCCGCATGCAGGGCGAAGGCCCGAAGCGGATGACGCTGCGCAAGCAGGGCCCGGGCCTTGTCACCGCCGGCGACATCAACACCGTTGGCGACATCCAGATCCTCAACCCCGACCTGCCGCTGTGCACGCTGGACGATGGCGCTGAAGTGCGCATGGAGTTCACCGTCAACACCGGCAAGGGCTATGTGCCGGCTGAGCGCAACACGCCTGAGGACGCGCCGATCGGCCTGATCCCGGTGGACAGCATCTACAGCCCGGTGCGCAAGGTGTCGTATCGCGTTGAGAATACCCGTGAGGGCCAGATTCTCGACTATGACAAGCTGACCCTTGAGGTTGAGACTGACGGTTCGGTGACGCCTGAGGACGCCGTGGCTTACGCCGCCCGCATCCTGCAGGACCAGCTGGCCATCTTCGTCAATTTCGAAGAGCCCCGTCGCGAAGAGGTTGGCGCTGCTGCTGCGCCGCAGCTGCCCTTCAACCCGGCGCTGCTCAAGAAGGTCGACGAGCTCGAGCTGTCGGTGCGTTCGGCCAACTGCCTCAAGAACGACAACATCGTCTACATCGGCGACCTCATCCAGAAGTCCGAGGCGGAAATGCTCCGCACCCCGAACTTCGGTCGCAAGTCGCTCAACGAGATCAAGGAAGTTCTCGCGACCCTCGGTCTGCACCTCGGCATGGACGTGCAGGGCTGGCCGCCGGAGAACATCGAAGACCTCGCCAAGCGCTTCGAAGAGCATTACTGAGTTTGTTCCCTGGCCGGATGATCCGGCCAGCAAGACAAGAGAGCGGCCGTACCGTGGCACGGCGGTCGCATAACACTGGAGAGCCCCCATGCGTCATGGTTTCGCGCATCGTCGTTTCAACCGCTCGTCCGAGCACCGCCAGGCGATGTTCGCCAATATGGCCGCCGCCCTGATCAAGCACGAGCAGATCGTCACCACCCTGCCGAAAGCCAAGGACCTGCGTCCGATCGTCGAGAAGCTGGTGACCCTCGGCAAGCGCGGCGATCTGCACGCCCGTCGTCAGGCCATCTCGCGCGTCCGTGACGAGGATCAGGTCCGCAAGCTGTTCGCCGTGCTTGGCCCGCGCTACAAGGACCGCAACGGCGGCTACCTGCGCATCATGAAGGCTGGCTTCCGCTTCGGCGACAACGCGCCGATGGCCGTGATCGAGTTCGTCGATCGTGACGTCGACGCCAAGGGCAAGGACTCCGGTCCGACCCAGATCGCCGACGAGGCGTGATCTTCTGGCCCTGAGGCCGGTTGATGAGGCGGTGGATTTCCACCGCCTTTTTTTGTGTCTTCAGCCCAATGATGCGCACATGGCGGCCATGATTCTGGTTCTATGGTGAGGGCAGGATGCCTTGCGGCGCCATGGCGACGTGCGGGAACCAGATGGCCTTGCGACAGCTTGGGTTATCAGCGCGGTTGGCCATTCGGCCAATGGCGCCGGCTGGCAGGGGCCTGGCGGCTGACGAGGGGAGATGATGGATGGTGAGGGCATTGGACGACATGGCGGATCGCAAGGGTCATCGGCCGGGCGTCATGCGTCCATGGCGGCGCTCCGCTCTGGCGCTGGCGCTTGCCGCCACGGTGCTCGGCGCTTCGGCGTTTGGCGCGCAGGCGCAGCAGGTTCCACAGAGCCGCGGTGAGATCGCCCTGTCGTTCAGCCCGGTGGTCAAGCGCGTCGCCCCGTCGGTGGTCAATGTCTATGGCGCCCGGGTCGAGCGTCGGGCGCAGAACCCGCTGTTCGAGGATCCGTTCTTTCGTCGGTTCTTCGGCGGTGAGTTCGGGGTGCCGCGTGAGCGCGTCGCGCGCTCGCTGGGTTCGGGCGTGATCGTTGACCCATCGGGCATCATCGTCACCAACCATCACGTCATCGAGAACATGACCGAGGTGAAGATTGCGCTCGCCGACAAGCGCGAATTCGCCTGCGATATCGTGCTGCGTGACCCGCGCACTGACCTCGCCGTGCTGCGCATCCGCGACAAGGGCGTGACCCTGCCGGCCATGGAGTTGGGCGATTCCGATGCGCTGGAGGTTGGCGATCTGGTGCTGGCCATTGGCAACCCGTTCGGCGTCGGCCAGACGGTGACCCAGGGCATTGTCTCGGCGCTGGCCCGCACCCAGGTCGGCATCGGCGACTACCAGTTCTTCATCCAGACCGACGCGGCGATCAATCCGGGCAACTCGGGCGGCGCGCTGGTGGATATGAAGGGGCGGCTGGTCGGCATCAACAGCGCCATCTATTCGCGCTCTGGCGGCAGCGTCGGCATTGGTTTCGCCATTCCGGCGGCCATGACCAAAGTGGTGGTGGAATCGGCGAAGAGCGGCGGCAAGCTGGTGCGCCGGCCGTATTTTGGCGGCCGCCTGCAAGCGGTGACGGCGGATCTGGCCGAGAGCGTCGGCCTCGACCGCCCCACGGGCGCGCTGGTCGCCGAGGTGCGCAAGGATGGACCGGCCGAGGCGGCGGGCCTGAAGCGCGGCGACGTTATTCTCGCGGTGGATGGCCAGAACGTCGAGGATCCAGACGCCTTCGGCTATCGCCTCGCCACCCGGCCGATGGGCGGCGAAGCGACGCTCTCGGTGCTGCGCGGCGCCAAAAAGGAAACCCTGAAACTGCGGCTGTCGGCTGCGCCGGAAACCCCGGCCCGCGACCTCGTCAAGCTACCGCAGCGCACCCCATTCGGCGGCGCGACGGCGGCCAATCTGTCGCCGGCTGTGGCCGAAGAGCTGTCCATGGACATCATGGGCAATGGCGCGGTGATTTTCGACATCGCCGAACGCTCCAACGCCGCCAGCGTCGGCCTGCGCAAGGGCGACATCATCCTGGCCGTCAATGGCGAGAAAGTCGCCACCTCGCGCGAACTCGGCGATGTGCTCGAGCGTCGCGCCCGCTATTGGGAGATCACCATCAAGCGTGGCGATGAGGTGTTCACGGCGACCCTGGGCTGATTGGCGGCCTCGCCGCCGTCCGGGCGTGACGGTGACGCGTGGCGGCTGACCAGGCAAAGCGTGCGGAAGTCGTGGATGCCCGTGCCAAGCACGGGCATGACGGCTTTGGGGCGGGACAGTCTTCGGATGTGTAGCCTCCGGCCTCTGGTCATCCACTGGCGTGGGGTGGTCTCATCCTGGATTCGGAGTGGTTGCTCTCTCTGCGACACGCCAACCATCCCAGCCTCGCCGTTCCACCCGTCATGCCCGTGCTTGTCACGGGCATGCATTCGTTTGAGGGGGCTCGGGAAGGGCATCCACTTTTGCAGGAAGCTGATGCGCCTGAGAGCCTGTTGCCATTTGTCCCGGTTCCTCCGACCTCTGCAGCCAAGACGTGGATGCCCGTGACAGGCACGGGCATGACGGCTGAGCTGGGCTGCGCGATGCGCCGCAATCAGTCTGGCGGCGTCCGCCGCCTCAACTGGCGTATTTGATGGCGCAGCCGTAGGGGCGGGATTGCGGTGTGCTGACTGGTTTGCCGGCGGTCAGTTCCGCCAGCGCCTCGCGCACATGCGGGCGGGCGGTGGCGATGTCGGCGGTGTTGGCGCTGGGCTTGTCGTCGATCCCGCCCATATAGGCCAGCTTGCCGTCGGCCGTGATGATATACATGTGCGGCGTGGTGCGGGCGCCATAGGCGCGGCCGGTCTTGCCATCCGGATCGAACAGCACGGCGGTGGGCGTGGCCCCGCGGCTGGCGCTCAGGCGCTGCGCTTCGGCGCGCGAGACATGGCCCTGTTCGCCTGGCGCCGATGAAATGATGGTCAGCCACACCACCCCGCCGGCCCGGGCATCGCGCTGCAGGCTCTGCATGGTCCCACTGATATAGTGTTTACGTACGAACGGGCAGTCGTGATTGGTCCATTCCAGCACGACGATCTTGCCCCGGAAGTCGGCCAGTGACACCGCGTCGCCGTTCGCCGACGTCAGGGTGAAGCCAGGGGCAGGCGCGCCCAGTTGCGCCGCAGCCATGGCTGGCGCTGGCGACAACAGGGCAGGCGCCGCAAGGCTGATCGCGACAGCGGCGGCGCCCTGCAGCAGGCGGCGGCGGCTCAACAATACATTCGTGGCCATGGCTATTCCTTCCCTTGCCGCTGGTGCGGCGCGCCCTGTGCTCACTCCTATCGCCATCCGCCTGACAGGGGCACGCTGGTCGGCGCCGCTGCGCTGTGGCGCGCTCGGGCATGATTATTGGGCCGTCTGGCCCGCCACACAAGCGAGAGGGCGCCTGTGGGGTCGGGGGCGCCTTCCTGCCGACGGGCCTCAGCCGCCCGCAGCGCCGGCGCCGTCTGTGGCGGTGCGCAGCGGCAATGCGTCGAGCGCGTCGACCACGAGGCCGAGCGTCAGGATCTGCGGCAGCACCTGCGGGGCGGCCCCGTCGCCGCGATACAGCAGATAGAGCGGCACGCCGCCACGGCCGAAGCGGGCGAGAATGGCGGTGATCTCCGGGTTCTGGTTGGTCCAGTCGCCCTTCATATAAACCACGCCGCGCGCCTTCAGACTGTCGCGCACAGCGGCGGTGTCGAGGGTGGTGCGCTCATTGACCATGCAGGTGATGCACCAGGCCGCCGTGAGATTGACGAACACCGGTCGCCCTTCCTCAACCAGCGCGTCGAGCCGCTGCTGGGAGAATGCCTCGACGCCTGGCGCAGGCGCGGCGGCGCCTGGAGTCGCGGCGAAGCTGTCGACGCGCCAGATGCAGGCGATGGCGATGCACAAGGCGATGACGGCGGTCATCCGGGCTGCAATGGCGCCGGCGCGACCTGAGCTGGCGGCCAAGGCGCCAGCCCACAGCGCCAGCGCCACGGCGACAAGGCCGGTGAGCGCCAGCGCCAGGCCAATCGGCGAGACCTGCTGGCTCAGCACCCACAGCAGCCAGGCGGCGGTGGCGAACAGCGGGAAGGCGAGCGCTTGCTTGAGAATCTCCATCCAGCGTCCGGGGCGCGGCAGGCGCCGCACCAGCGCCGGAACAAAGGCGAGCAGCACGAAAGGCGCCGCGAGGCCAGCGCCCAGCGCCAGAAACACCGCGACGGTGACCAGCGCTGACTGGGTGAGAGCGAAGCCAATCGCCGCGCCCATGAACGGGCCGGTGCAGGGGCTGGCCACCACCGCCGCCAGAATGCCGGTGAAGAACGAACCGGCGTAGCCGCCGCTGCGGGTCAGCCGGTCGCCAATGCCAGCCAGACCGCCGCCCAATTGTGCCGCCCCGCTCAGCCCCAGCCCCATGGCCAGCATGACGCAGGCCAGCGCCGCCACCACCACCGGCGATTGCAGCTGGAAGCCCCAGCCGACGCTGGCGCCCGCCTGGCGCGCCGCTATCAGCGCCAGCGCCAGCGCCGCAAAGGCGGCCAGCACGCCAGCGCCATAACTGACGCCATGCAGGCGCATCGCCCCCGGCGTCTTGCCCGCCCCCTGGGCCAGCGACAGCACCTTGATCGACAGCACCGGGAACACGCAGGGCATCAGATTGAGAATGACGCCGCCGGAGAAGGCCAGAATGATGGCGGTGATCAGCGTCAGATGGTCGGTGTCGGCGGGCAGAGGCGGCGCGACCGCGGCGTTTGCTGGAGCAGCCGCATTGTCTTGCGTCGCCGCGGCGCGCAGGGCCGGATGCGGGGCGCTGCTGGCGGCGACAGGCGCGGGCGGCGTGCCGACGGTGATCGCGTAGCCGCGCGTTGCGCCGTTCGCCGTCAGCTGCAGCACGCCCTCAAGGTGGCCGGGGGTTGGCGCCGAAGGGGTCAGCGAGCTGGTCGCACGCGGAATAATCACGCTGAGCTGGCCATTGTCGACGCTGAACGCTTGCGGCGCGGCGTTGTCGATCAGGCTCTCGTCGACCGGGAAGAACGCCACGGCGCCAGGCGTTGTGCCCGCCAGCTCAGGCGGCAGCGGCGCGGTGACGCGCAGGGCGGCGGCGTCGAGGCTGAAGCTGGCGCCGGCGAGGGGCGTTGGCAGCGCCGCGCGCGCCGCGCGGAAATCACTGGCATGGCTCGCCGCCGGGGGGACCGAACTGGTCGCGGGCGCCGCCGGGGCGCTGGCGCTGAGGCTGGCGCCGCCAGGCACACATTCCTTCTCACACACCAGCCAGGAGGCCTCGGCCTGCAGCCTGATTTGGCCGACAGGGGCCAAATCAGCCGGCGGGGTGATCTCGGTGAGCAGATAGGCCACGCCCTCATAGCCGAAATTCATCAGCGGCCCGACGGGCAGTCGTTCCGGCGTCGGCCATTGGATCGGGCCTGCGCTGAAGCCTTTCGGCAGGGTCCAGCGGATTTCGGTCGGCAGGCCGGAATCGCCAGGGTTGCGCCAATAGGTATGCCAGTGCGGCTTCATCTGCAGCCGCACGGCGACGGTGAATGGCTGGCCGGCCTGGATCGCCGATGGCTCGATCAGCAGTGAAGCGCGCACCAGATCATCTGGCCGCGGCTGCGCTGTGGCTGAGGTCGCGCCGGGCAGGGCGAACAGCGCCAGCAAAAACAGACCGATAGCGAGTGATGTTGCGGCAGCCCGCGCCGCGATCCCTCGTGCTTCGCCCGCCCTGACCGATGCTGCGCGTCTCGCCATATCCTGCTTCATGCCTTACATTAACAATGGTTAATTATAATTGTTAACCATGTAGTTGACTGAACGTCTTTATCTTTTGCGTGATGTGTGCGGCCTGGGACGACTGGCCCCATGTCACTGCCATGGACAGCGACGGCCTGCCCAAGCCGTATCGCCACTGTGGCAAAATATTCGGCCGAGGCGGCGCCACGCCGCTTTGAGGCTATATACATCATCGGACACAACACGGCGAACGCGGCGCGATTGCGGCGCAGCGACCCGCCCCGGCGATGTGGGCGTTTTGGACGCATGGGTCGCAGGTTGATGGCCGCGCCATTGGCGGCTGACAGACGCGAGCGAGCGATCATGGGTGATCTGTTTTCAGGCATGGAGCCAGGGGTCGGGCAAGATGGCGGGCAAGATGGCGATAAAGCTGGCGACGGGCGCGCTGATCTGGCCGGTCGCCCGCTGGCTGACCGGCTGCGGCCGCGCGCGCTCGATGAGGTGATCGGCCAGCAGCATCTGGTGGGGCCGGAGGGGGCGCTGACGCGCATGCTCGCGTCCGGCTCGCTCGGCTCGCTGATCTTCTGGGGGCCGCCTGGCACTGGCAAGACCACGGTGGCCCGGCTGCTCGCCGGCCACACCGATCTGCGCTTCGAGCAGATCTCCGCCATTTTCTCGGGCGTCGCAGATCTGAAGAAGGTGTTTGAGGCGGCGCGCATGCACCGCGCCGCCGGGCGTCGCACCTTGCTGTTCGTCGACGAGATCCACCGCTTCAACCGCGCCCAGCTCGATGCGTTTTTGCCGGTGATGGAGGATGGCGTCATCACCCTTGTGGGCGCCACCACCGAGAACCCGTCGTTCGAGCTCAACGCCGCGCTTCTGTCGAGGGCGCGGGTGCTGGTGTTCCACGCCCTGGATGAGACGGCGATTCATGGTTTGCTCGCAAGGGCCGAAAGCATCGAGCAAAAGCCGCTGCCGCTGACCGACGACGCCCGGGCGACCCTGGTCGGCATGGCCGATGGCGATGGCCGCGCCGCGCTGACCCTGGCCGAAGAGGTGTGGCGCTCGGCGCGGCCAGACGAGGTGTTCGATCCGGCGCGGCTGGTGGCCGTGGTGCAGCGCCGGGCCCCGCTCTACGACAAGGGTCAGGATGGCCATTACAATCTGATCTCGGCGCTACATAAATGCGTGCGCGGCTCCGATCCGGACGCGGCGCTGTATTATTTCGCCCGCATGGTCGAGGCTGGCGAGGACCCGCTTTTCATCGCCCGGCGGCTGGTGGTGATGGCGGTGGAGGATATTGGCCTCGCCGATCCCCAGGCCCTGGTCACCGCCAACGCCGCCAAGGAGGCGTTTGAATTCCTCGGCGCGCCCGAGGGCTTTCTGGCGCTGGCCAACGCCGTGGTCTATCTGGCCACCGCGCCCAAATCCAACGCGGTCTATCTGGCGCTGGCCGCCGCCCGCGCCGCCGCCCGCGACGGCGGCTCCCTGTCGCCGCCAAAGACCATCCTCAACGCCCCGACAAAACTGATGAAGTCTGAGGGCTATGGCTCTGATTATCAATATGATCATGACCAGCCAGACGCCTTCTCCGGCCAGGATTACTGGCCGCAGAAGCTGGGGCGCCGCCAGTTTTATACGCCGACGCAGCGGGGCTTTGAGCGGGATATCGGCAAGCGGCTCGACTATTGGGAAAAGCTGCGCCGGGAGCGCCGGGCGCGCCGCGACGACGCCGATTGACCCGGTCCGCGCGTGCTTGGGCTAGAAATGGCCCCGCGCAGGCGCTGTCCAATCAGTTGCGCCGCCAGACGCAGGCTGGCGTTTCCGCTGCGGGCCACTAATCTGGCCCGCCAGCAAGAGCATCCAATAACACGGTCAGCCCCAGCGGAAGGGCCGACGCCAGGGAGTGGACATGAGCGGCAGCACCAGCCAGAGCACCGACGCAGCCAGCGCCAGCGGCGCGACCCTTGAGCCGAAGCTGCTGTGGAGCCCGTCTGAGGCGGATATCGACAACGCCCGCATCACCCGTTTCACCCGCTGGCTGGAGCAGCGGGAAGGCGTCAGCTTCGTCGACTATCCGGCGCTGTGGCAGTGGTCGGTCGACAATCTCGAACGCTTCTGGGCCGCGGTGTGGGACTATTTCGAGATCCGCAGCGAGACGCCCTATACCCAGGTGCTGTCGGGCCACGACATGCCCGGCGCCCGCTGGTTCCAGGGCGCGCGGCTCAATTACGCCGATCACGTGCTGCGGCATCATATGGATGATCCGGATGTCCGCGCCATCGTCTCGGCGTCCGAGGACGGCGCGTTGCACGAGCTGGGCTGGGGCGAACTGCGCCGGCAGGTCGGCGCCATGGCCGCCTCCTTGCAGGCGTTCGGCGTCGGTCCTGGCGACCGGGTGGTGGCGGTGCTGCCCAATATCCCGGAGACCATCGTCAGCTTCCTCGCCGTCGCCAGCCTCGGGGCTGTGTGGTCGCTGTGCTCCTCCGACATGGGCAAGAGCGCGGTGCTCGACCGCTTCCGCCAGATCGACCCCAAGGTGCTGATCTGCGCCGATGGCTATGCCTACGCCGGCAAGCCGTTTGATCGTCAGGACGTCATCGCCGAATTGCTTGAGGCGCTGCCAGGGCTAGAGCAGCTGGTGATCCTGCCGCGCCTTCAGGCTGAGGTCGACCGGGCGCGTTTCCCCAATGCGCATGACTGGCGCACGCTTATCGCCAATCCGCAGCAGGCGGCGCCGGTCGCCGTCGACGCCGATCATCCGCTGTGGGTGGTCTATTCCTCGGGCACCACGGGCCTGCCCAAGCCGATCGTCCATGGCCATGCCGGCATCACCGTGGAAATGCTGCTGATGCAGTCGCTCCATTGCGACATGGGGCCAGGCGACACCACGCAATGGTTCACCTCCTCAGGCTGGATCATGTGGAACGCCCAGGTGGCGGCCATGGCGGCGGGCTCGGCCATCGCGCTGTATGACGGCAACCCGGCCTGGCCGGATCTTGGCGTGCTGTGGCGCTTTATCGAGAAGGCCAAGGTGACGATTTTCGGCTGCGGCGCGGCCTATTACGGCAATTGCGCCAAGGCCGGCCTCAGGCCGCGCGACTTCGCCGATCTGTCGTCCCTGCGCGCCATGTCGTCGACGGGCTCGCCGCTGTCGGCGGAGGCCTACGCCTGGATCTATGAGAACGTCCGTGACGATATCTGGCTGTCGCCGATTTCAGGCGGCACCGATTTCGCCGGGGCGTTTATCTGCGGCGCGCCGACGCTGCCGGTCTATGCCGGCGAGATGCAGTGCCGGGCGCTGGGGCACAAGGTTGAGGCGTGGGATCCGGAGGGCAAGTTGCTGATCGATGCGGTGGGCGAGTTGGTGTGCACGGCGCCGATCCCGTCCATGCCGCTGTATTTCTGGAACGATCCGGGCAACAGGCGCTATCTCGACAGCTATTTCGACGTCTATCCCGGCGTCTGGCGCCATGGCGACTGGCTGCGCATTACCGAGGGCGGCGGCGCGGTGATCTATGGCCGCTCCGACGCCACCATCAATCGCCACGGCATCCGCATGGGCACCAGCGAATTCTACCGCATTGTTGATGAATTCCCGGCGATCGCCGACGCCATGGTGGTCGATCTGGAGTTCCTGGGGCGGGAATCGTTCCTGTATCTGTTCGTTGTGCCCAAAGAGGGTCACGTCATTGACGACGCCCTGCGCGCCGCCGTGAACGCCCGCATTCGCCAGCAACTGTCGGCCCGACATGTGCCCAACGCCATCGTAGAGGCGCCTGCCGTGCCTTACACCCTGTCGGGCAAGAAGCTGGAGGTGCCGGTGAAGCGGCTGCTGCTCGGCCATCCGCCGGAAGGGCTGATCAATCGCGACGCCATGGCCAATCCCGACAGCTTCGCCTGGTATATTGACCTGGCCCGGCAGCGGCAGGCTGGGGCGTGAGCCTGGGCTGAGCGAGTTATGATGGATCGCTGAGCCGCCGCTGTGGCCGCCGGGAAGTCGCCGGGCGGCGGTCCCCCTGAGGTCTGGCGGTCAGGGCAGGGCGGGTTTCGCTCTGGCTTGTCTCTCCAAGGTCCGTCGCGACAGTGCTACTCGCGCCTGGGTCTTCCGCGCCGGACGCCAGGGCGGATGGCGCAGGATTTGCGCCAGGGACCGCCATGGGTGTATGTGCTCGGCTTTCGGGGCGCGGCGAATGCTGGATGGTTCGGCCTTCGCCGCGTGTGGTCCGTGGCATGCTTTCACTCGCGCTGGTATTTGTCGGGGCCGGGCTTGGCGGCGTCCTGCGACATGTCGCGGGCGTTGTGACCTTGCGGGCGCTTGGCCATGGCTTTCCCTGGGGAACCATGCTGATCAATGTCAGCGGCTCGCTGGTGATGGGCCTGCTGATCGGCTGGCTGGCGCTGCGTCCCGATGGCGCGTCGCATCAGCTGCGGCTGTTTCTGGCGACGGGCGTGCTGGGCGGCTATACGACGTTTTCAACCTTTTCACTCGAGGCGGTGATGCTGTGGCAGCGGGGCGATATCGCCGCCGCTCTGGCTTACGTTCTCGGGTCCTTGATATGTGGCGTTGTGGGTCTGGCGGTCGGACTTGCAGTGATGAGGAGCCTGGCATGACCCGCGATACTGGCAACCGCAATGGCGGACGCGGGGGCAAGCCCGGCGGATTCAGGACTGGCGGCGCCCGGCCCGACGGCGCAAGGCCTCAAAGGTCAAGGCCAGGCGGGGCGCATGCGCCGTCCTTCAGGCCTGGCAAGCATGTTGAGCGCCGCGACGAGCGTCAGGGCCATCGTGCCCCGCCTGCCGAGGTGCAGAACACCGGCAGCGGCGCCGCTGATGACGACTGGTTCGCCAATTCGCGCAAGCGCAGCGGCTTTGGCGCCGCCGCCCGCAGCGGTGAGGCGGCGTCTGGCGACCAGGCGACCGGGCGCAAGTCTGGCGGCGGATTTGGCAAGGGCCCGCGCCAGGGCGGTGGGCCAGGCGGCGGCTTTGGTCCGCGCCCGGCCAAAGCGGCGGGGCCGCGCAAGCCGACCTATGACCCGGCGGCGGGACGTTTTGTGCGCAAGGAAGAATTGCGCGGCGGCGCCGCAGGCAAAGCTTCTGGCAAGGCAGCAGGCAAGGGGACTGGCAAGGGGGCTGGCAAGGGCGCCGGGCGAGGGCCGCGTCGCGATGAGGGCTATGCCCGGCCAGGCTGGAACCCTGCCGCCGAGAAGGCGCCGAAGCTGGAGGAGATCCAGACCGCCGACGCCGATTGGGGCGATCTGTGGGACAGCGGCGTCGACGAGGGCGAGGACGACATCGACTGGGCGGCGATTGAGGCCGAGGCGGCCTCTGGCGCTGGTTTCCAAGCTGATGACGACGACGATGAGCAGGACGAGCCGGTGGCGACGGCGAAGCGTCAGCCGCGCGAGCGCCAGCCCCGCGACAGCCAGACCCACGAGAGCCAAGCTCGCGACAGCCAGCCGCGCGAGCGCGCGACGGCGCGCCGGGAGGCCAAGCCCACCGCAGCGCCAGGGACGCGGGCCCGCCTGAACGCCAGCACGACCGAAGCGCTGGCCACCGGCGTCCAGACCCTGGTGGTGGAGCCGGACGAGACCGACATGCGGCTCGACCGTTTCCTGACGGCGCGCTTCCCGCAGCTGGCCTTCACCCACATCCAGCGCATCGTCCGCAAGGGTGAGCTTCGGGTCGATGGCGGCCGCGTCAAGCCGAACGACCGGCTGAAAGCGGGCCAGAGCGTGCGCATCCCGCCGCTCAAGCTCACCGAGGCCCGTCCCACCGGCCGCACCCCGCGACAGGATGAGGATGACGCGACCTATCTGCGCTCGCTGATCCTCTATGAGGACAAGGATCTGATGGTGCTGAACAAGCCCATGGGCCTGGCGGTGCAGGGCGGCTCCGGCACCTATCGCCATGTCGACGGCATGCTCGAATCGATGCGCGACAAGGCCGGGCAGAAGCCGCGCCTGGTGCACCGGCTCGACAAGGACACGGCGGGCTGCCTCGTCATCGCCAAGACCCGTCTGGCGGCGGCGACGCTGGGCAAGAGCTTCAAGTCGCGCGTCACCCGCAAGATTTACTGGGCGCTGGTCGCCGGCGTGCCGCGCGTCAAGCAGGGCCGCATCTCGACCTATATCGCCAAGGAAGAAGATCCTGAGAGCGGCGATTCGCGCATGGGCGTCGCCCGGCATGGCGATGACGGCGCCAGCCACGCCGTCACCTATTACGCTCTGGTGGAAAACTCGGCCCAGAAAATGTCGTGGGTGTCGCTGAAGCCGGTGACCGGGCGCACCCACCAGCTGCGCGTCCACACGGCGCATATGGGCCATCCCATCGTCGGCGATCCGAAATATTTCAACGTCGAGAACTGGGAGGTCCCAGGCGGCATCCAGAAGAAGCTGCACCTCCTGGCCCGCCGCATCATCATCCCGCATCCGCGCGACGGCAGGCCGATCGATGTCACCGCGCCGCTGCCGCCGCACATGGCGCAGACGTGGAACCTGCTCGGCTTCGATGCGTCGCGCTACGACCCGATCGTTGAATCGCCGGAAGAGTGACGCGTCGTCTGGTCGCTTGCGTCAGCGTGGTCAAGTAATTGAATGATCGCCGGTTTGCGGGCGGACGGGCGCGTGGCGTTAACGTCCGCCGCACTCACATCTGGTTGGCTGACAGCGCCTGCAGCGCCAGGCCAGACGCTGGACGCCTAAGAACAAATGAGGAAGACAGATGAGTTTTCGCGCGCCAGATGGCGGTGATCCGATCCGCCTCAGCCAGAAGGCGATGCTGCCGGTGCTGCCCAAGCGCTTCTACAAGGCGGTGACGGTGCAGGCGGAGGACGACGGCGCCTTCTCGATCCGTCTTGATGGCCGCCAGGCCCGCACCTCGGGCCGGCGCCTGCTGACGGCGCCGACGCAGGCGCTGGCGGAGCAGATCGCCGCCGAATGGGACGCCCAGCACACCGAGATCAATCCGGCGACCATGCCGGTGACGCGCATGGCCTTCGCCGCGCTCGACGCCGTGGCGCCGGATCATGAGCCGGTGCTGGCCGAGATCATCCGTTACGCGGGCACGGATCTTTTGTGCTACCGCGCCGCCGAGCCAGAGAGCCTCGCCCTGCGCCAGACGCAACTCTGGGACCCGCTGCTGGCGTGGATGGATGAGCGCTATGGCGCCCGCTTCGCATTGGCCGAAGGGGTGATGCATGTGCAGCAGCCAGCGGCGACGCTGGCAGCGGCCGAGGCGGCGGCGCGCGCCGTCGACCACCCCTTCGTCATCGCCGGCCTGCATGTAATGACCTCGCTGGCCGGCTCGCTGATCCTGGCGCTGGCGGTGCGCGATGGCCGGCTCAGCGTCGCTGACGCATGGGCGGCGGCGCATGTGGATGAGGATCACCAGATCGCCCGTTGGGGCGACGACCCTGAGGCGCAGGCGCGCAGGGCGCGGCGTTTTGCAGACTTTTCTGCGGCGGCCGCTGCCTGCCGTGCGGGCATGCCAGAGTGAATTCCGTTGTCGTCGCCTTGGCTTGGCGCGATGACGGGCAGATGAACCTTTGTTGTGGAAGACGCTTCCTAATCGTTTAGTTGAGTGTTAGGGAGCAGCCAGTTTTCGGCAATCCGATCGCGGGGGAGCAGAATGAAGAATATTCTCGAGGCGCTGGAGGAGCGTCGCGCCGCAGCGCGGCTCGGCGGCGGTCAGAAGCGCATCGAGGCGCAGCACGGTCGCGGTAAGCTCACCGCGCGCGAGCGCATTGAACTCCTGTTGGACGCTGGGTCGTTCGAAGAGTTCGACATGTTCGTGCAGCACCGCTGCGTCGACTTCGGCATGCAGGATCAGACCAAGATCCCGGGCGATGGCGTCGTCACCGGCTGGGGCACCGTCAATGGTCGCACCGTCTTCTTGTTCGCCAAGGACTTCACCGTGTTCGGCGGCTCGCTGTCCGAGACGCACGCCGCCAAGATGGTCAAGATCCAGGACATGGCGCTGAAAATGCGCGCGCCGATCATCGGCCTTTTCGATGCTGGCGGCGCCCGCATCCAGGAGGGCGTCGCAGCCCTCGGCGGCTATGGCGAAGTGTTCAAGCGCAACGTGATGGCCTCGGGCGTGATCCCGCAGATCTCGGTGATCATGGGCCCATGCGCTGGCGGCGACGTGTACTCGCCGGCGATGACCGACTTCATCTTCATGGTCCGCGACACGTCCTATATGTTCGTGACTGGCCCGGATGTGGTGAAGACCGTCACCAATGAGACCGTGACCTCCGAAGAGCTCGGCGGCGCCAAGGTCCACACCTCGAAGTCCTCCGTCGCTGACGGTTCGTGGGACAACGACGTGGAGGCCATGCTGCAGGTCCGTCGTCTGATCGACTTCCTGCCGTCGAACAACACCGACGGCGTGCCGGAGCTGCCCAGCTTCGACGATCCGACCCGCCTCGACAATTCGCTCGACACGCTGATCCCGGAAAATCCGAACAAGCCGTACGACATGAAGGAGCTGATCCTGAAGGTCGTCGACGAGGGCGATTTCTTCGAGATCCAGGAAGCCTACGCGAAGAACATCATCACCGGTTTCGCCCGCGTTGAGGGTCGTACGGTCGGCGTCGTCGCCAACCAGCCGATGGTTCTGGCCGGCGTGCTCGACTCTGACGCCTCGCGCAAGGCCGCCCGCTTCGTGCGCTATTGCGACAGCTTCGACATTCCGATCGTCACCTTCGTCGACGTTCCGGGCTTCCTGCCTGGCACGGCGCAGGAATACGGCGGCCTGATCAAGCACGGCGCCAAGCTGCTGTTCGCGTACAGCCAGGCCACCGTGCCGCTGGTCACCATCATCACCCGCAAGGCCTTCGGCGGCGCGTATGACGTGATGGCGTCCAAGCACATCGGTGCTGACGTGAACTACGCTTGGCCGACGGCCCAGATCGCCGTGATGGGCGCCAAGGGCGCGGTGGAGATCATCTTCCGTCAGGATATCGGCGACGCCGACAAGATCGCCGCCCGCACCGCCGAATACGAAGAGCGTTTCCTCTCGCCGTTCGTCGCCGCCGAGCGCGGTTACATCGACGAAGTGATCATGCCGCACTCCACCCGTCGCCGGGTGTCGCGCGCGCTCGCCATGCTGCGCACCAAGAAGGCGGAGCAGCCGTGGAAGAAGCACGACAACATTCCGCTCTGAGGCGATGGCCGGCCTGTGGTCCCGGACCGTGGGGCGGCCCCTCCCAGGCAGGGCGCGATTGCGGCGGACACGCCGCATGATGCGCCCAGGATGTTGTTGTCATGACCCATAGGGCCGACCAGCGTCCGGCAGCGCCATGAGCGCCCGGACGTTCCATTCAAGGAGCTAACATGAGCAAGACTCCCATGCGCGTCGCCGTGACCGGCGCTGCAGGCCAGATTGGTTACGCACTGCTGTTCCGCATCGCCAATGGCGATCTTCTCGGCAAGGACCAGCCGGTCCACCTGCAGCTGCTCGACCTGCCGCAGGCGCAGAACGCCGTGCGCGGCGTGGTGATGGAGCTTGAGGACTGCGCCTTCCCGCTGCTCGCCGGCTGCACCATCACCGACGATCCGAAGGTGGCGTTCAAGGACGCCGACATCGCCATCCTCGTCGGCGCCCGTCCGCGTGGTCCTGGCATGGAGCGCGCCGACCTGCTCAGCGCCAACGCCGAGATCTTCACCGTGCAGGGCCGCGCCCTGAACGACGTCGCCAAGCGCTCGGTCAAGGTGCTGGTGGTCGGCAACCCGGCCAACACCAACGCTTACATCGCCATGAAGTCGGCCCCGGATCTTCCGGCGGAAGCCTTCAGCGCCATGCTGCGTCTGGATCACAACCGCGCTTTGTCGATGCTGGCGTCCAAGGCCAATGTGCCGGTGGCTGACATCGAGAAGCTGGCCGTGTGGGGCAACCACTCGCCGACCATGTATCCCGACTATCGTGAGACCACGGTGGGCGGCAAGAAGATCGCCGGCGTCATCAATGATGAAGCCTGGAACCGCGAGCAGTTCATCCCGCTCGTCGGCAAGCGCGGCGCCGCCATCATCGAGGCGCGCGGCCTGTCGTCCGCCGCTTCGGCCGCCAACGCCGCCATCGACCACATCCGCGACTGGGTGCTGGGCAGCAATGGCAAATGGGTGTCGATGGGCATTCCGTCCGATGGCAGCTACGGCATTCCGGAAGGCGTGATGTTCGGCGTGCCGGTGGTGTGCGAGAACGGCCACTACAAGCGGGTTGAGGGTCTGAGCTTCGACGACTTCTCGAAGGAGCGGATCAAGATCACGCTCGACGAGCTGGAAGGCGAGCGCGCCGCGATCGCCCACCTGCTGAAGTAAGACGAACCGGCCGGTTCAGGGCAGGGGCTCTGGACCGGCGTACCGGTGGACGCTCCGGCGTCCGTCGGCGCAAGCTCCCCCAGGCGGGGTTGAGGCCTGCGCCAGTTCAATTCACGCTGCAGCCATGCTCCGTCGAGGGGGGCGCTGTGGCCATGAGAGCGACGTCTGGGCAGCCCAGGCAGGCGCTCCATCCCTTGGGTCTTCGCGTTCTCCGCGGGCGTCACGCGTCATGCGTCGTCAGGGAAGCGCAACAGTTTGGAATGGAAACGGGCGGGGCATGTTCAGCAAGATCCTCATCGCCAACCGTGGAGAAATCGCCTGCCGCGTCATCAAGACCGCGCGCAGGATGGGCATCAAGACCGTCGCCGTGTATTCGGACGCCGATCGTGACGCGCTCCATGTCGAGATGGCTGACGAAGCGGTGCACATCGGTCCGCCGGCCGCCGCCCAGTCGTACCTCATCATCGAGAAGATCATCGACGCCTGTAAGGCGACGGGCGCCGAAGCGGTGCATCCGGGCTATGGCTTCCTGTCCGAGCGCGCCGCTTTCGCGGAAGCGCTGGCCGCCGCCGGCATCGTCTTCATCGGTCCGAACCCCAAGGCCATTGAGGCCATGGGCGACAAGATCGAGTCGAAGAAATTCGCCAACGCCGCCAAGGTCAGCACCGTGCCGGGCTATCTCGGCGTGATCGAGACCGCCGAGCAGGCTGGCAAGATCGCCGAAGAGATCGGCTTCCCGGTCATGATCAAGGCCTCCGCTGGCGGCGGCGGCAAGGGCATGCGCATCGCCTACAGCCTCGATGAGGTGAAGGAAGGCTTCGATCGCGCCCGTTCCGAGGCCGCCTCGTCCTTCGGCGACGACCGCGTCTTCGTTGAGAAGTTCATCGTCAACCCGCGCCACATCGAGATCCAGGTTCTCGGCGACAAGCACGGCAACGTCGTCTACCTCGGCGAGCGCGAGTGCTCGATCCAGCGCCGTAACCAGAAGGTCATCGAGGAAGCGCCGTCGCCGCTGCTCGACGAAGCCACCCGCCGCCTGATGGGCGAGCAGGCCGTGGCGCTGGCCAAGGCCGTGAACTACGACTCCGCCGGCACCGTCGAGTTCGTCGCCGGTCAGGACCGCTCGTTCTTCTTCCTCGAGATGAACACCCGTCTGCAGGTTGAGCATCCGGTCACCGAGATGATCACCGGCATCGACCTCGTCGAGCAGATGATCCGCGTCGCTTATGGCGAGAAGCTGGCCATCTCCCAGGCCGATGTGAAGCTGGATGGCTGGGCTGTCGAAAGCCGCATCTACGCTGAAGATCCGACCCGTAACTTCCTGCCGTCGACTGGTCGCCTCGTGACCTATCGTCCGCCGGAGGAAGGCGAGAACGAGTCGGGCGTCATCGTCCGTAACGACACCGGCGTCTATGAGGGCGGCGAGATCTCGATCTATTACGATCCGATGATCGCCAAGCTGGTGACGCACGCGCCGACCCGTCTGCAGGCCATCCAGGCCCAGGCTCAGGCGCTTGACGCCTTCGCCATCGACGGCATCCGCCACAACATCCCGTTCCTGTCGACGCTGATGCAGCATCCGCGTTGGCAGTCGGGCGAGCTCTCCACCGGCTTCATCGCCGAGGAGTTCCCGGAAGGCTTCGTCAACCCGCAGCCAGAAGGTGAGACCGCCCGTCTGATCGCGGTGATCGCGGCTTATTGCGACAATCTGCACAATGAGCGTCGCCGCGCCATCACCGGCCAGCTTGACCGCGTCATCGACGTGGAGTTCGAGAATGAGCGCGTCGCGGTGCTCGGCGACCAGTCGTTCCCGATCCTGGTGAGCGCTGGCGAGGAAGATGAGGTCATCATCTCCTTCGACGACGAGGAGCAGCCGCGCATCGTCGAGGCCGACTGGGTCCCGGGTGAGCCGGTGTGGCAGGGCATGATCGATGACCAGGAAGTCGTCGCCCAGATCCGTCCGATCCTTAATGGCTACCAGATCGCCCATGCCGGCACGCTGGTCGACGCCCGCGTCTACACCCAGCACGAGGCCGCCATGGCGGCGCTGATGCCGGAGAAGGTCGCCGCCGACACCTCCAAGCAGCTGCTGTGCCCGATGCCTGGTCTGGTCAAGGCCATCAATGTGGTCGAAGGTCAGGAAGTGAAGGCCGGCGAGCCGCTGGCCATGGTCGAGGCCATGAAGATGGAAAACGTGCTGCGCGCCGAGCGCGACGGCACGATCTCGAAGATCCACGCCAAGGAAGGCGACAGCCTCGCCGTCGACGCGATCATCCTCGAGTTCGCCTGATCCAGTCCTGGCCGCCGCGCCCTGACGGCGCGGCGCTCCAGTTGCTGAGAGTGAAACAAGGCCCGGCGCAAGTCGGGCCTTGTTTCGTTTCTGGCGTGGCCGGGGCGGGGGGCGCCCGTTTCTGCCGCCAACAGTCGAACCTGATGAGCATGGTGCATGGGCTTCAGGTCGGGCGCTGGCGGCGCTCGAGCCGTGCAGTTCGTGGTTGCGTCTGCACCTTCACGGCCTGGTATTGCGTTTAGCTGGCGTCGTGATCGCCGGGCGACTGGCTGCGAGCGCCGCCGCCGCCGTGTCGGCCTCCAGTTGTTCGCGCATGCGATCCATACGCGCCTGTTGCAGGCGACGCGCGTCAACCACATAAGGTAAGGGCCGGGTGTCAGGCTCTGCTTCGCAAAAATTCTGGCGTGAAATCGATATCAAATTGTCCTTACGGAAAATCCGCACGTACAGGCCGTACTTCGCGTCCACCTTGTCGGGGAACAAGGCGTCCGGGGTTTCGAAATATTCGTTCAGCCCAACACAATAGGCCTCTACATCGCCGCCACGCTGCAGTTTTGGTCCCGAAATGGTGGCGCTGCGAATTTCTCCAAGCCGCCGGGCGCCGCGCGGTTGTCTGGCCGCTGACCAATTGGCGACCCTGATCGCGATGGCCTTCTCCCGATTTTCAAGCACCTTGGGCTCGGTGGCCGATAGCAGCGGCGTCCTGGGCGGAGAATTGCTTGCGCATGCGCCGAGAGCCAAGGCCAGCGCCAGGGCGGCGGCGGTCGCCCCTCTGCGTTGCGCCGACTTTGCCGTAGGTTGATTGGTCATATTGCACTGCCTGGGTAAAATTTCTGACGCAGCCTTGGCGCGGGCAAGGCGTGAGTGCTCGCGGAGGGCCTCCGCGCCCCTCGCGAGGACTTGACCGCGCTCTTACACGTCTCAGCTGTCGACAGGCGCGCCGGCCTTCTTCCAGGCGCCGAAGCCGCCATCGATATGCGCCACGGGCTTCAGCCCCATTTTCTGGGCGGTGTCCGCCGCCAGCGCCGAGCGCCAGCCGCCGGCGCAGAAGAACACGAAGGTCTTGTCCTCGGCGAATTGTGGTTTGAAATAGGGGCTGGCCGGATCGATCCAGAATTCCAGCATGCCGCGTGTGCAGGAAAATGCGCCTGGGATTTTGCCTTCACGTTCAATTTCACGTGGATCGCGCAGGTCGACAAAAGTAACGTCGTCCTTGCCGAGCAGGGCGCGGGCGTTTTCTACTGACAAGGTCTTGATGCGCGTGTTGGCGTCGGCGACCATGGCCTTGACGCCCAGCGTAATATCCTGGGGCATGCGACACTCCCTTCCGGCGGCATGGCGTCCGGGTTCATTCGTGTCAGCCAGCATGTGGCGCGGCGGCCAGCCTGTCCAGATGGGCTTGCGCAATGAACGCCGCCAGCGTGCCGCCACAAGACTGTCGAGGGCGTTAGCGCCACGGCGAACAACGCCGGGCGCTGTCGGAGGAAACCAGGGGGGGCGGGCATGCTGACAGGATTCGGCGTGGGCGATGGTGTGGCGTTAGCGTTGTTTATGGCGGCGTGGGTGATCTATGGCCTGGCGGTGGATCGCTGGCCGATCGCACAACGCAGCCTGAACATGCGCATGAACCGCTATCGCCACGAGTGGATGGCGCGGGTTGTCGCGCGCGAGCAGCGGGTGTTCGACGCCAGCCTGATCGGCACGTTGCAGAATGGGGCCTCGTTTTTTGCATCGACATCATTGCTGGCGATGGGCGGCGCGCTAGCTTTTCTGCGTTCGACCGACGAGGCATTGCGGGTGGTCGCTGATCTGCCGCTGGCAGTGGCGCTGGACCGCCTGGTGTGGGAGGTCAAGATCATCGGCCTCGTGCTGATTTTCGGCTATGCGTTCTTTCGCTTCGCCTGGTCTTACCAGCTGTTCAACTATGCGGCGGTTCTGCTCGGCGCCATGCCGCCGCCTGGATCTGGTGAGGTTGGCGAGCGCCATGTGCGCAAGGCTGGGGCGATGAACGTTGCGGCGGGCCACCAATTTAACCGTGGCCAGCGCGCAATTATTTTCGCATTGGCGTATCTCGGCTGGTTCATAGGTCCATGGGCGCTGATCGCCACCACCGCGCCGGTTGTCGCGGCCTTATGGATACGGCAGTTCCATTCTGACGCCCGGAACGCCATTGCGGCAGATGAGGACAGGCGGGACGAGGGCGCCGTTGAAAGCTCCGTGCTGTCAGGCCCTTGACGCGAGGCATGCAGTAGCGCATCGACAGCCCATGACCTCGAACAGCAAAACCGGCAAGGGTCAGCCCAAAGCCTCTCAGGCGTCGGCTGATGAAACCACCGATCCAAATGGAAAAAAGCCGCCGGCGCAGCGCCGCCGCGGCGTCGGCGTGCATTTGCCGCTGGAAGAAATGACCCGCGAGATGCTGCGCAAGGGCGGCGACGCGCTGATCGATCCGGCTGAGATCGCCCGTGCGGTCGGCGGCCCGCGCCCGGAAGGCTGGAGCCCGCTGATGCAGCCGCTGCGCCTCGCGCTGGTGAAGCTGGCGCATGATGGCAGCGTCATCATCTATCGCAAGGGCGAGCCTGCGGATCCGGACACCTTCCGCGGCCTGTATCGCGTCGGTCGTGGCCCGCAGTTCGACGTCTGGGAGATCTGACCGCCCGACACGTTGCGCCGAAGCGCCAGCCGTGAAGGCTGCGCGGTCACGGCGTGAACAACGATCGCAGTGTGAACAGGCGCCGATTCGGCGCCTGTGTGATTCCCGGTCCCGGAATGATCCGCGCAGATGAGCGGGCGGCTCGCCGCCGATGTCATGCCAGGCTGCGACGATGCTGACGCAGCCGCATCCTGACATGCTCAGGCGCCGCACGGGCTTGACCAGACCCCGATATGTCATGCTCATCGTGGTCTGGCGCCAGTCAGGCGATGGCTGTGTCACTCCAGCGGCTCGGGCCAGAGCTCCGAGGTGTAGCCGGCGAGCCAATAGGCGAAGATGCCGATATATTCCCGCACCACCCGGTCGGTCAGGCGCAGGCCTTCGGCGGCTTCGTTGAACGGTAGCCAGTCGCGATCGCTGCCCCGGCTATGGAAGTCGACCGGGTAGGGCGTGACGCGGAAGCGCTCATGCCGAAACACCGCCACCGAGCGCGGCATGTGAAAGGCTGAGGTGACCAGCAGCCAGCGTTCGCCGCGTCCGGGCTGCACGAGGTCGCGGGTGAAGGCGGCGTTCTCGCGCGTGTTGCGTGAGCGGCCCTCGATGATCACCCGCTCGCCCTCCAGCCCCATCTGTCGCAACAAAAGGCGCATGGCGTCGGCCTCGCTGGCCCCTGCCACCCCGCCGACCAGATTGCCGTCGCCTCCAGAAAACACGATACGGGCCTCTGGATAGCGCCGGGCGAGGGCCACCGCCGTGGTGGTGCGGGCGGCGGCGTCATTGAGCTTGATCTGGCCGCGCCGCAATTCGGCCGAGCCGCCGAGAATGATCACGCCATCGACAGGTCGCGGATCATCCATGGCGACCGCGGGAAAACGATCTTCCAACTGTCGCAACAGCAGCCTGGCCGTTGGGCTGAAGCCAAAAATCAGCAGGCCCAGCGCGCCCAGCGCTGCGAAGGTCAGGCCAGTGCGCCGCCAGCCGATGAGCAGCAGCACGACGCCAGCCACGCACAGGGTGACGAGCAGGTTAGACGGCGTCAGGAAAAACCACAGGACCTTCGACAGCACAAAGAACATGTGTCCTCCCCCGCGCTGGCCCCCGCCAACGCCGCATCATCACTGGCCACGCCTGGCGCGCCCACGGGCCACATGGTGAGCCGTGGGAGCGCATTCGCCCGGCGACAGATTGTCAGCGCCTGGGCCGCGCCATCCCGGCCATGCCATCACCGGATGGCCAAAGGCTTAATCCCATGCCGGGGCAAAGGACGGGTTAATCAGCCGGCCGTCAGGGCGGGCGAGATTGCTGATGCGCGCCATCTCCAGCTCGCTCAGCTCGAAATCAAACACGGCGAGATTGTTGCGAATGCGTTGCGGCGTCACCGATTTCGGCGCCGCGATCACCCCTGGCTGCTGCACCAGCCAGCGCAGCACAATCTGCACCGGCTCGCGGCTATGGCTGGCGGCGATGGCGGTGATCACCGGATCGGCGAGCAGCGTCCCGCGGCCCAGCGGCGAATAGGCTGTCACCGACAGGCCATGGGCGGCGCAGGCGGCGATCAGCCGGTGCTGGCTCAGAAGCGGGTGATACTCGACCTGATTGGTCACCAGCGGCTCCTCGCACAGGCGCACCGCTTCCTCGACGAGCGGGATGGTGAAGTTCGACAGGCCGATATGGCGGGTCAGGCCCTGCTGCTTCGCCGCAGCCAGACCAGCGAGGGATTCCGCCAGCGGCACATCCGGGTTGGGCCAGTGCAGCAGCAGCAGGTCGAGCGGGCCGGCGCCGAGCCGCTCCACGCTTTCTTCGGCTGAGCGCAGCACTGCGTCGCGGCTCATGTTCTCCCGCCACACCTTGGTGGTCAGAAAGAACTGCTCGCGTGAGACGCCTGCGGCGCGGATGCCAGCGCCAACCTCGGCCTCATTGCCATAGATCGCGGCGGTGTCGATGTGGCGGTAGCCGCTGCGCAGCGCCTCCTCGACCGCCAGCGCGCCGGCCTGGTCGGTGGACTGCCAGGTGCCGATGGCGATGGCCGGAATGGCTGCGCCATTGGCATGGACGACAATCTGACCGTTCTCAAGGCGGCTCTCGGGAGGCGTGGGCATGGCGGTTTCCTCAGCAATTGTTAGCGGTTGTTGTGGTTGGGGCAGGCGGCCGGCATGACGCTTACCGGGGCCGTTTATTGATCAGGTGAAAGCTCCGCCCATGGCTGTCGCACATCTGGCCAGGGCTGGCGTCATGCCAGGATGCGAAAATACTGACGCATCCGCATCCTGACATGCTCAGGCGCCGTGAGCACAATTCGCGCGCTGCGGATAGACCAGCCTCGCCGACGGGGAGGCGCAGCCCCGCCAGCCTGGCCGCCTGGCGCCTACGCCGCGCGGGACGAAGCAGGCCTCGCGCGCTCAGGTCTTCGGCCGGTTCCGCATGGCCTCGGCCTGAGCGTAGAATTTCTTCTCCCACTCCTTCTGATTGTCGGCGCCTTCGCGAATGAAGGGGGTGAAGACGGCGACGTTCAGTAGCAGCCAGTTGAAGAAATTGGCCGGGAAACGCAACGGTTTGACGAAATCGACGAACAGCACCACCCGGGTCTTGTCGGTGTGGTTCCACGCCTCATGCTCATAGGCGTCGTCGAACACCAGCGCCTTGCCTTCCTGCCAATGGCAAACCTGGTCGGCGACGCGAATGGCCAGGCGGTCGCGCGGCTCGGGCACGATCAGCCCCAGATGCAGGCGCAGCACGCCATTATAGGGGCCTCGATGCGGCTTCAGATGCTTGCCGGGCTCAAAGATCGAGAACATCGCCGTCTTCAGCCCAGGGATCTTCTGCATGATCCGCCAGGTTTCCGGGCACTGTTCGATATTACGCTCAGATTTCAGGCCATAGCCGGCGAGGAAGAAAGTCTTCCAGCGGCTGTCATCGCTAATGGTTTTCACGTCCGGCGACAGGTCGTGGAAGCTCGGCAGCTCGGACTGGCGCGCCAGCACCTTGTCCAGCTCAGCGCGGATCAGCGGCCATTCGCGCTCGATCTCCGCCACCCACGGGAAGGTGGCGTTGTCATAGACCGGCGGATTGCCGACCCTGGCGCATCGCAGATTGAGCCGCTCGACCCGCTCGACCACGCCCATCAGCAGGCGGGTGACGAGGCCGGGGCGCTCCATCGCTTCAATGCCAGAGGTCCCGAACTGTTGTGAGGGGTCTTTCGGGGGGACTTGTTGAGTCACAATCACGATTCCGCAATGGGCCAGGGCGCTGCAGCGGCGGCGCAGGCCAGGGGGGCGGGCAGGGCGCGGCTCCTGACATGCGCCACGCTGAATCGTGTGATGATAGACGCCGCCGCGTTCAAGGCCAATCGGCTGGCGCGCAAAGGGCGAGGGCGGCTGGGGGCGGGGCTGGCGCTGCCGTCACATCGTGACACGGCTGTCCCGACGCGCGGCGCGTGGAAAGCCGCCGGCCAAACGCAATGGCTTGAGAGAGGCGCGCCACGCGACGCGCCTCTCCCCTGATCCCTAGCGACGATAATGCCGCTGCCGGTGGTAGTGACGGCGCTTCTGCGGCGCGTGGCGGACGCGGGTGTCCTGCGGCACGCCGAGCACGCCCTTGACGCCGCCAACCACGCCGCCGCCGACAGCGCCCGCCGCGCCGCCAACCGCGCCGCCGACCGCGCCGCCCACCGGGCCGCCGATGCGGTGACCGGTGCGGGCGCCTGTGTCAGAGCCCTGCTGGGCCCCACGCACCACGCCCTGGGCCAGCGCCAGCGATGGCGCCGCCGCCAGCATGGCTACCGCTGCAATCCATGTGAGTTTGTTCATGGTGATCTCCCTGCTGCGCCGGTGGCAGGGGCGGCGCCGCCAGCGGGCGACAGCCGCCGCCCGGCGCGCCGACATCGTTGTGGCAACCAGGGGCGGCGGCAAAAGGTTCCCACCGGCGCTGGCGGGCGGCCGGCGGGCAAGCGGGGCAAGGTGTGGGATCCTGGCGGCGCAGGCGAGGCGCGCACGACCACAGTCCGGAGGAGGCGCGCTGCGGCGCCCTGCCTTCTCCGGTCCGCCGCATGGGACATGCTCAGGCAGTCTTGTTGAACAGCTCGCGGCCAATCAGCATGCGGCGGATTTCGCTGGTGCCGGCGCCGATCTCATAGAGCTTGGCGTCGCGCAGCAGCCGACCGGTGGGATAGTCATTGATATAGCCATTGCCGCCGAGCAGCTGGATGGCGTCGAGCGCCATCTGGGTGGCTTTCTCCGCCGCGAGCAGGATCGCGCCGGCTGCATCCTCGCGGGTGGTCTCGCCGCGATCGCAGGAGCGGGCGACCGCGTAGACATAGGCGCGGCAAGAGTTGAGCGCCACATACATGTCGGCGACCTTGCCCTGAATGAGCTGGAACGTGCCGATCGGCTGGCCGAACTGGTGGCGGTCGTGGATATAGGGCATCACCACATCGACGCAGGCCTGCATGATGCCGAGCGGTCCTGCGGCCAGCACGGCGCGCTCATAATCGAGTCCGCTCATCAGCACCTCGACGCCGCGTCCGACCTGGCCGAGCACATTGTCTTCCGGCACCTCACAGTCTTCAAAGATCAGCTCGCCGGTGTCCGAGCCGCGCATGCCGAGTTTGTCGAGCTTCTGGGCGGTGGAGAAGCCCTTCATGGTCTTCTCGATCAGGAAGGCGGTGATGCCGCGCGGGCCGGCGTTGGGGTCGGTGCGGCCATAGACCACCAGGGTGTCGGCGATCGGGCCGTTGGTGATCCAGAATTTGGAGCCATTGAGCACAAAGCGGTCGCCCTTGCGCTCAGCGCGCAGCTTCAGCGACACCACGTCCGAGCCCGCGCCGGTTTCTGACATGGCCAGCGCGCCGACGTGCGCGCCTGACATCAGCTGTGGCAGGTATTTGCGCTTCTGCGCATCGGTGCCGTTACGGCGGATCTGGTTGACGCAGAGGTTGGAGTGCGCGCCATAGCTCAGGCCAATCGACGCCGAGGCGCGGGAGATCTCCTCCATGGCGATGCAATGCTCGAGATAGCCAAGGCCCGTGCCGCCGTATTCTTCCTCCACCGTCATGCCGAGCAGGCCGAGTTCGCCGAGCTTCGGCCACAGGTCGCGGGCGAAGGTGTTGCTGCGGTCAATCTCATCGGCGCGCGGCGCGATCTCATTCTGGGCGAAAGCGGCGACGGTCTCCCTGATCTGGTCCGCCGTCTCCCCCAGACCGAAATTGAAACCGGGCGTGCTGCTCAAGGCCATCTGTGCTCTCCCTTGCCGCCCGATTGTTGTGATTGACGCATCGCCGTCGGTGTCCGCTGGCGCCACGGCCAGCCCTCACCGCGTTGTCGACGCTTGCGGGCGGTACGGCGCAGTACAGCCTGTCGGGCGCGGGAGAGCAAGCGCCATTGGGGGGCATGAAGAGCGATCGTCGGGCGGCCGTTGCGCTGCGGTAGCGGAGATGAGGCTTTGGCTGCCTTGAACCATTGGGCTGCTTGGGGGCGGGGCTGTTTGGGGGGGCGGGGCTGCCTGGGGCCAGGGGGGGCTAGCGCCACGCGGCATAGAGCGTGGATGCCCGTGACAAGCACGGGCATGACGGTGGAGGGTGGAGGGTGGAGGGTGATGGTGAGGGTTGATTGAGTAGGAAGGCGGCGACCAGATTTGCTGCGTGGTGGAGCGAGCAGGAGACGCACGGCGCTGCCAAACCAACTGATGCGCGACGTGGTTTGCGCCACCGCCGTCATGGTCGGGCTTGACCCGACCATCCACGTCTTTTCTCGCAACTCGCGCCGGCCAAAACTTGCCCGCCGCATCGCCCTCATGCACCAGCCCAAACAAAAGGCCGCAACCTGAAGATTGCGGCCTCAAACAGCGTCACTCCCAGCGGGCGCCAGAACCCCGGCGCCGGCCTCAGAGTTTGCCCTTGGTGAACTTGTCCCACATGTCGGCGGTGCCGAAGAAGGCGTTGCGGTCTACGGCGCCCTTGATGCCCGGGACGCGGCCGGTGGTGGTGTACTGCCAGAAATACCAGCGCCGGTCATAGCGCATGTGCGGCTCGGCGGCGGTGCTGCGGATCCACAGGGGATATTGCTCGAAGCCACCCTCCTGCAGCACGTCGCGGAAGAACGGGATGTCGGTGTAGATCACCGGGCGCTTGCCGGTGTGCTGCTCCAGCGCGCGGATCATCACATCCATCATCTGCAGCGCTTCCTGACGCGACACCCGCTTGGGGCAGGTTTTGGAATGGCCGTTCCACTCCACGTCGAGCACTGGCGGCAGCGCGTCGGGATCCTGCGGAATGTGCTGGATGAACCACTGCACCTGTTCATGCGCCGGGCGGCACCAGTAAACGAAGTGATAGGCGCCGCGCCACACGCCGGCTTCACGCGCGCCGTTCCAGTTTTGCAGGAATTTCGGATCTTCGTGGTCGCCGCCTTCCGTCGCCTTGATGAAGGCGAAGGTGGCGCCGGCGCGGCGCACCTGATGCCAGTCGATATCGCCCTGCCAGCGTGAGACGTCGATGCCATGCACCGGCAGTTTCAGCGCCGAGGCGACCTCGGGATGCGGCCTGGCGTCGGTCATCTTGCCGAACGTCATCGGCGCCTGTTCGGCGGCGCAGGCGGCGACGGCGACAGAGGCGAACGCAGCCGCCGCCAGGCGGCCCGCGGACCAGTGCTTGACGGAGCCGCGAAGGCGACGCGCATGCGCGACGGCGTTCCGGATGAGGGAAGCTGCAGTGACCATGTCCTGTCTATGTGCGCGAAACATTGACGGACCCTTACGAAACAAAGTGAACGTCGGTAGGCCGCGCCGACGCGCCTGGCGTTGCGGCTGGCCCTTGGCCGCCCTGTCAAACCGTCTTGGCTGACGTGTGGCCTAAGCTTGTCGCGGGAAGGCAGGCCCTGTCAGCGTCCAAATAGGTTAAATAGACAGGCGCGGTGACAACAAAACGAATCTGTCCTTGAATGATTTGATATTAGTGATTCGCCGTATTGTTTTCCTACTTAAGTCGTTTTGAAGGATATTGGCATGGCTTCAGACGTCACATCTGAGCGTATTCGTCGTGTGTCGCGGAAATTGTTTGCTCGACGTGGCGTCAATGGCGTGTCTGTGCGCGAAGTTGTGGCCGAAGCGGGGGCGCGCAACAATGGCTCCATCCATTATTACTTCGGCTCCAAGGATGCGTTGGTGCGCGAGCTGGTGATGGAGGGGGCGCGGGCGATTGATGATTACCGGCGCACCGCGCTGGATGAGCTGGAGCGCAGTGGCGGCAATCTGGGCGTGCGCGCCATCGTCGCCATTCTTGTCGACAGCGTGGCCAGTGACAGCGATGAGCGGCTGGAGGGCTATGCGCGGTTTCTTGCCGGCGTCCGGCTCAATCAGCGCCATCTCGCCAACAATCCGCTGGAAGGGCGCAGCAGCGCCGGCAGTCGCCGCTGCTATGCCCATCTGCGCCAGTTGTTGCCTGGTTTCTCCGAAACCATCCTGCTACAGCGGTTTCATACGGCGCTCGGGCACATTGTCTCGGCGCTGGCCGAGCGCGAGATGGCGCTGGATATGGCGGCCCAGCCAGGCGCCGCCGCCGAGCTGGTCGAGAGCGCCGCCTGGTGGCGCAGCCGGATGGCGATCGACGATATTATCGACACCGCAGTGGCGCTGCTGGTGACGCCGGCGCGACCCGGGCCGTTGTCAGCGCATGGCGGCTGGCGCCCCCACCGCCCATCCGAAAGCGCCGAGGCGACGACGGGTTGGCTGGCCGCAGGAGCGCCAGATGCCCGCCGCTGAACCATCTGGCGCCATCAGCCTTGCCGGGCGGCTGGCGCCGCCAGGGCTGACACGCGGCGCCACAGCAGGGCGTCGCCTCAGTTGAGGATCAGGCCGCCGTCCACCGGAATCGACTGGCCGCAAACGTAAGCGGCGAGCGGCGAG
The DNA here is from genome assembly GCF_059740505.1 of Camelimonas sp. FR25. Taxonomy (NCBI): domain Bacteria; kingdom Pseudomonadati; phylum Pseudomonadota; class Alphaproteobacteria; order Hyphomicrobiales; family Chelatococcaceae; genus Camelimonas; species Camelimonas sp. FR25. The sequence continues at coordinate 43,044 of NZ_JCAWFG010000037.1, forward strand.
GCGAGGAACAGGGCGACGCCGCCCATATCGGCGGGCAGGCCGAGGCGTCCCATCGGGATGCCCTTGAGGGTGACTTCCAGACGCTGCGGGTTCTCGGTGGTGACCTTGGTCATCTTGGTGTCGACGAGGCCCGGCGCGATGCCATTGACGCGGATGCCATCCGGCGCCCAGGCTTCGCCGAGGGTGCGCACCAGGCCGACGGCGCCAGCCTTGGAGGCGTTATAGGCCGGGTTGCCCTTGGTCGAGTGGAAGGCCGAGGTCGAGCTGATGATGATCAGCGAGCCCTTCGCCGCCGACAGCATGCCGTGGAACTTCATGCTGATCGCCATCAGCGAGTTGAGGTTGATGTCGATCACCTTCTGGAAGCCATCCATCTGGAACTCGCCGCGGCGGTAGATGACATAGCCCTGCGACTGCACCAGCACGTCGAGCGTCTCAAACGGCGCCTTGTGCGCCTCGATGGCGGCGAAATCCGCCACGTCGACCTGGGAATAGTGCAGGCCGGTCAGGTCGCATCCCTCATCGATGGAATAGTCGCTGGCGTTGGCGCGGGTGCCCCAGACGTAAACATTGGCGCCCTTGGCGCGGAAGGCCTGGGCGATGCCATTGCCAATGCCGCTGGAGCCGCCCACCACGAGGACGTTCTTGCCGGTAAAATCGAGTTCGCTCATCTGGCGTATCTCCCGTCGTTGCTGTTCGGGGCGGTCGTGTCGCCGCCCGTGGGTGTGGGTTCATCTGGCGCCATGCGCGCGTCCGTCAAGCCGACGCCCTGGGCCAGCAGGCAGACCCTGGCGCGACCAGTTTGGGCCTGTGGCGGCGCCTTGGCGCTGGTCAGCCACTGGCGTCATGCGTGCGGCTGATGCATGCCGTTGGGTCATACATTTATCCATTCGTATTAACTGGCTTGTCGTGGCGGTGTCCATGGCCTAGGTAGCCATTAACGCAGCCTGAACGACGGCCAGGCTGTCAGGGGGCGCCCGGTTGGGCGTCTGATAATCCGTCCCAGAGATCCCAAGGGGAACCACGTCATGTTGAACAGGCGTTCGCTTCTGCTCGCCGGCGTTGCCGGCGTACTGGCCACTTCTGTGGCTGTCGCATCCGAGAAGAAATACGGCCCCGGCGTCACCGACACCGAGATTAAGCTTGGCCAGACCATGCCTTACAGCGGTCCGGCCTCGGCCTATGGCCTGCAGGGCAAGATCCAGGAGCTGTTCTTCAAGGAGATCAATGACAAGGGCGGCATCAACGGCCGCAAGATCAACCTGATCTCGCTGGACGACGGCTACAGCCCGCCCAAGGCGGTCGAGCAGACCCGCAAGCTGGTGGAGCAGGAAGGCGTGCTGGCCATGTATGGCTCGCTCGGCACCCCCAGCAACACCGCCGTGCAGAAGTATCTGAATTCGAAGAAGGTTCCGCAGATCCTGATCTCGACCGGCGCCTCCAAGTGGAACAACCCGTCGCAGTTCCCATGGACCACGCCGTTCTTCCCGCTTTATGACGTGGAAGGCGAGATTTTTGGCCATTACGTCGTCGAAAAGCTGCCGAACGCCAAGATCGCCATTCTGTCGCAGAATGACGATTCCGGTCGCGACTACGTCAAGGGCTTCAAGAAGGGCCTGGGCGACAAGGTCAAGGATATCGTCGCCGAGACCACCTATGAGGTCACCGACGCCACCGTCGATTCGCAGATGGTGAAGCTGAAGGCCTCGGGCGCCGACATGTTCTTCCTGATGGCGACGCCGAAGTTCGGCGCCCAGGCCATCCGCAAGAAGCATGAGATGGACTGGAAGCCGGTCACTCTGATCTCCAGCGTCGCCGCCTCAATCGGCGCCGTGTTCAAGCCGGCTGGCTTTGACGCCTCCCAGGGCCTGATCACCGCCACCTTCATGAAGTCGCCGGGCGACCCCAAGTGGAACGACAGCCCGGACATGAAGGATTTCGAGGCGTTCCTGAAGCGCAACAACATGCAGCAGCACTTCATCGACAATAACGCCGCCCTGGCCTACATGTCGGCGAGCGTGCTGGCGCACGCCATCAAGAACGCTGGCGATGACCTGACCCGTGGGAACCTGCTGAAGCAGGTCACCACGCTCAACATCCCGGCGGCGCCAATCGTCTTGCCTGGCATCAGCGTCACCACCACCCCGACCAACTACAGCCCCTTCAACACCCTGCAGATGCAGCGTTTCGTCGGCGAGAGCTTCGAGCTGTTCGGCGAGCCAATCAGCGTCGGCAAGTAATACCAGTCGCCAGCGGTGCGCGCGCCAAAGGGCGCGCCGCCGCGTGAGGCGGCAGGGTGCAGGCGCGGCCATCGTGGCCCCGCGCAGGCGTATTGCGCCACAGTTCCAGATGACATGACAGGCCGGGCGGCGACGCCCGGCCTGTTGTTTTTGGTCACGGCTACCAGACTCCGATCAGCATGACTCCACGAGGCCTGGGTTAGCCCCTGCGGCGCCTGAGCATGTCGGGATGCGGATGCGTCAGCATCTTCGCATCCTCATAGGCGGCGCCGCGCAGTGGTTTGACCGGCCATGACACAGGCTGCATCGCCGCCGATCGGGCGGTTGATCTCGGCAATAAGTATGAGGCGCAGCCAGCACAGAGCGCGGCGAGACGGCCAGGAGCATCTTTCTGCGCTATGCCCCCGGCGCTGTTTGCCCCTTGCGCAGCGACGGATCCGCGCCAGCTGATGTCTTTGCCGAAGGGCAGGGCGCCGCTGGGATTTGCGTGGGTCTGGACGGGTCGCTGGCGCAAGGGGCGGCGGCCGCTCCGCTGATATTTGCCGTTGCGGTAGCTGGCGCGACGTCGCGGCGAGGGCCTGCAGGCGCGGGTCGTGTCGGGCCTACGGCGGGCAAGGCAAGTACCCGCTAACGAATTGACCCGTGGAGGGTTTCTGCGCAAGCTGCCCGTGTCGACAGGCGACGTCGCACGTTAGCGGCGCGCGCCCATGCGTCTGGACGTCCCCGCCAATCCGCCGCCAGAGGCGCTGGCCGGGCGCTCCCTGGGCCATGGCGCCATGTCCGTCGACGTCCCGCCGGCCTCGGCGGGTTCGGCACGGCGACCCATAAACGCTGGCCGAAGGGTGGAAACGATGGAGGGGTAAATGATCCGCAGACGTAGTGTGCTGCTCGCGGGCCTCGCGAGCGTGGCGCTGGCCACCGGCGCGTTCGCCGCCGGCAAAAATTATGGCCCGGGCGTCACCGACACCGAGATCAAGCTCGGCCAGACCATGCCTTACAGCGGCCCGGCCTCGGCCTATGGCATCCAGGGCACGATCGAGTCGGCCTATTTCAAGCAGGTCAACGAGAAGGGCGGCGTCAACGGCCGCAAGATCAATCTCATCAGCCTCGACGACGGCTACAGCCCGCCCAAGACGGTGGAGCAGACCCGCAAGCTGGTGGAAGGCGACAATGTGCTGGCCATCTTTGGCACCATCGGCACGCCGACCAACACCGCCATTCATAAATATCTGAACTCCAAGAAGGTGCCGCAGGTGTTGATCTCCACCGGCGCCTCGAAGTGGAATGACCCGAAGAACTTCCCGTGGACCACGCCGTTCTTCCCGCTCTATGACGTCGAGGGCGCGGTGTATGGCCGTTACGTCGCCCAGCACACGCCGAACGCCAAGGTCGCCATCCTGTCGCAGAACGACGACGCCGGGCGCGACTATGTGCGCGGCTTCAAGGAAGGGCTCGGCGACAAGGCCAAGACCATGGTGGTGTCCGAGGCGACCTATGAGGTCACCGACGCCACCGTCGACAGCCAGATGGTCAAGCTGAAGAATTCGGGCGCCGATGTGTTCTTCCTGATGGCGACGCCAAAGTTTGGCGCCCAGGCCATCCGCAAGCGCCATGAGATGGGCTGGAAGGCCGACACTTATGTGGTGAGCGTCTCGGCCTCGATCGGTTCGGTGCTGAAGCCAGCTGGCTTTGAGGCCGCCCAGGGCCTGGTCACCGCCACCGCCATGAAGACGCCGGGCGATCCCAAGTGGAACGATAGCGCTGACATGAAAGCCTACGCCGCGTTCATGAAGAGCATCGGCATGGAGAACATGTTCACCGATGGCAGCGCCGCGCTGGGCTATCTGTCGGCGACGCTGATGCACCGGGTGTTGCAGAAGGCTGGCGATGATCTGAGCCGCGAGAATCTGATGAAGATTCTCACCAATCTCGACATGAAGGATCTGCCGATGCTGCTGCCGGGTGTGGCGATCACCACCACCCCGGAGAATTTCAGCCCGTTCAACACGCTGATGATGCAGCGGTTCAAGGGCGAGAGCTTCGAGCTGTTCGGCGAGCCGATCTCGGCCCAGAAGCACTGAGCGACACTATGAAGGCCGGGCATGCGCCCGGCCTTCGTCTTTTTGGGGCTGCCGGACATGTGCTCTGGCGTGGGGGCCCGAAGAGGCTGCGCCGTCCGATGGCGCAGCCGCCGCAAGGAGAAGCAGATGAAGCGTCTCGCCACAGTCGCCGCCGTAGCGCTGGGTCTCACCATCGCTGCCGGACACGCCCAGGCCACTGGCAAGAAATATGATCCAGGCGCATCGGACACCGAGATCAAGATCGGCCAGACCCTGCCGTGGAGCGGGCCAGCCTCCGCTTACAGCGTCGAAGGGCTGGTGCAGCGCGCCTTCTTCAAGCGTCTGAATGACAAGGGCGGCATCAATGGCCGCAAGGTCAATTACATCTCGCTCGATGATGGCTACAGCCCGCCGAAGACCGTGGAGCAGACGCGCAAGCTGGTGGAGAGCGACGGCGTGCTGGCGATGTTCGGCACGGTGGGAACGGCGACCAACACGGCGGTGCACAAATATCTGAATTCCAAAAAGGTGCCGCAGATCCTGATCGCCACCGGCGCCTCGAAGTGGAACGATCCGAAGACCTACCCCTGGACCATGGCGTTCTATCCGCTCTACGACATGGAGGGGCAGATCTACGGCAAGCACATCGTCGGGACCCGGCCCAACGCCAAAATCGCCATCCTGTCGCAGCACGACGACGCTGGCCGCGACTATGTGCGCGGCTTCAAGGAAGGGCTGGGCGACAAGGCGGCCTCCATGGTGGTGGCCGAGGCCAGCTATGAGGTGTCGGACGCCACCGTCGACAGCCAACTGGTCAAGCTCAAGGCCTCCGGCGCCGACGTGTTCTATCTGATGGCGACGCCGAAATTCGGCGCCCAGGCGATCAAGAAGGCGCATGAGCTGGCGTGGAAGCCGACGATCTACGTGGTCAGCGTCGCCTCATCCATCGGCGGCGTGCTGAAGCCGGCCGGGCTTGAGGCCTCCCAGGGCGTGATCACCGCCGCCACCTTCAAGACGGCGCTCGACCCGATGTGGGACAATGCGCCGGATATGAAGGAATACATGGCGTTCATGAAAGAGGAGGGGCTTGAGGGCCATGTCACCGACCGCTCGGCCAGCCTCGGCTATGTCTCGGCCAATCTGCTCAAGCGCGTGCTCGAGCGCTGCGGCGATGATCTGACCCGCGCCAATATCATGAAGCAGGTGAGCAGCCTCAACGACAGCGATCTGCCGATGCTGCTGCCTGGCGTCACCGTCAACACCACGCCCGACAACCTTAGCCCGTTCGGCGCCATGCGCCTGCAACGCTTCGAGGGCGAAAGCTGGGTGCTGTTCGGCGACGCCATCGCTGCGCGCCGGTGAGTGGTTGAGGGTGGCGCAGGGGCGAGGGGCATGGGCTGTCGCTCCAGAGGCCCAAGCCGCTGCCATGATCCCCATCCCACCGCCGTCATGCCCGTGCTCGTCACGGGCATCCACGTCTTCCGGCGCGCAACCCGCGCCGCCGCCAATTGTCGACGGGCAAGTTGCGTCGCTCGCCAGGCGTGGATGGTCGGGTCAAGCCCGACCATGACGTCAGCGAGGGGGCGAAGGGGGAGCCGTCGCCTCGCGCCGCCATGCTGCAGCCCACTGGCTGTAAACGCCCACCCCACCGCCGTCATGCCCGTGCTTGTCACGGGCATCCACGTCTTCCGGCGCGATCCGCGCCGCCGGCAATTGGCGATGGGCACGTTGCGTCGCTCGCCAGGCGTGGATGGTCGGGTCAAGCCCGACCATGACGTCAGCGAGGGGGCGAAGGGGGAGCCGTCGCCTCGCGCCGCCATGCTTCAGCCCACTGGCTGTAAACGCCCACCCCACCGCCGTCATGCCCGTGCTTGTCACGGGCATCCACGTCTTCCGTCGCGATCCGCTCCGCCGCCAATTGCCGATGGGCATGTTGCGTCGCCCGCCAGGCGTGGATGGTCGGGTCAAGCCCGACCATGACGGTGGCGGGGCGTCCGCAAGTAACGCACGCAAAGCACAGTGGCCTGTGCTCCTGCGCCGCCACCCCAGCGCGGCTTTCGCGCGTGGGCGCCGCAGCGCTGTCTCAATTGTTCGTCACCGCAGCCTGGTAATCATCGCCCAGTTTTTCTCCGTGTAGCTGCACGTATAGTTGAGCGTTGTCCTGGACGTTCGACCAATGTGCACGCCATATCTACTGCGCTAGGCTCGTATAATCATGCGCATCGTGGCTCTGGTCCGGGAAATACAGGCCTGTCACCTGCGATGGTTGGGCTACGTCGGCGCATTGCTGGCGCAGGAGGGCATGCGCCGGTGGCGCCTGGCCCATGCGCGCCTGGCCCGTACACGCCCGACCTGCCGATGCGGTCACCATCCGCGCCTGCGCAGGCGCGGCGGGCCGTCGCCAGGCGACGCAGCAAGAGTCGCCACGCGGCGCAGCAAGAACAGCGACTGAGGGAGAGAAGCTGATGACGGTTAACCGGCGAGAGTTTGCGTATCTTCTGGCGGCCCTGGCGGGGCCGGCGTCGCTCGGCCTGGGCCTGTCCCCGGCGCAGGCTGCGGGCGAGAAAAAATATGGCCCAGGCGCCAGCGACACCGAGATCAAGATCGGCCAGGCCATGCCCTATAGCGGCCCGGCGTCGGCCTATGGCGTGCAGGGAGTGGTGCAGGCCGCTTACTTCAAGAAGGTCAATGAGAAGGGCGGCATTCATGGCCGCAAGGTCAATCTGATCTCGCTCGATGACCATTACAGTCCGCCCAAGACCGTGGAGCAGACCCGCAAGCTGGTCGAGAGCGACAATGTGCTGTTCATCTACGGCAATGTCGGCACCGCGCCCAATACGGCGATCCAGAAATATCTTAACAACAAGAAAGTGCCGCAGATCCTGATTTCGACCGGCGCGTCGAAGTGGAATGATCTGAAAAACTATCCGTGGACCATGTCATTCTATCCCTCCTATGACATGGAGGCGCATATTCTGGCGCGCTACATCCTGCAGAACAAGCCGGACGCAAAGATCGCCGTGCTGTTCCAGAATGATGATTTTGGCCGGGATTATCTCAACGGCTTCAAGCACGGCCTGGGCGAGAAGGGCGTCAAGCAGATCGTCGCCGAGGCCAGCTATGAGATCGCCGATCCGACGATCGACTCGCAGATCGTCAAGCTGAAGTCCTCTGGCGCCGACGCCATGTTCACCATCACCACGCCGAAATTCGGCGCCCAGGCCATCCGCAAGGTCTATGAGCTGGACTGGAAGCCGCTGCACGTCATCGTCTCGGTGTCGGCGTCGATCGGCGGCGTATTGCGCCAGGCCGGGCTGGAGAAGGCCAAGGACCTGGTCACCGCCGTGTCCTACAAGACGCCCTATGACCCGCTGTGGAACGACTCGGCGGATATGAAGCAGTTCCTCGCCTTCATGGATGAGGTCGGGCTCAAGGAGCGCGTCACCGAGGGCAGCACGGTGATCGGCTATATCTCCGCCGTGTTGCTGCACCGGCTGCTGGAACGGGCCGGCAATGACCTGACGCGCGAAAACATCATGCGCATGGCCACCACCATCGATGAGCCGTCGCTGCCGATGCTGCTGCCAGGCGTGGCGGTGAAAACCACGCCCACCAATGTCGACGCCTTCCAGTCGCTGCGTCTGCAGAAATTCGACGGCAAGAGCTGGGTGCTAATGGACGATCTGTCGAAGCGCTAAGACGCTTTTCGGTCAAACGGCATGATTTGACCAATCGGAACGCGCTCTCAGCGTGGGAGAGGAGGCAAGCGCCGATCCGGTGGGATCGGGACTTGCTCCAATCACCAAACGACCAGCCTTATAGCCGCCATGGCCATGAGACAATGTTCCCATGGGCCATGGGCGCGATGTGACGCTTCGCTCGCCGACGTGCGACCCTGCGCGCCGGCCCCATGGCTGCAGCTGGCGCGCCTGTCGCGCCGTCCTAACCTGTCCGGCTGCCCTGTCCGGCCGCCTTGTCGTGCCTGCAGGAAGCGCCGCCGGGGCCGTCAGGTCCTCTGCGCCAGCCCCCGGCCACGCCAACCTCCGGGCCCAGTCCGCAGGCCCATGCAGGCTGCGCCCCGCCACCCGGCGGCGCGCCCAAGCCATGGCTTTCCCCAATCCCCACGCGCCTGCACACGATTGGCAGTTGATCTGCGCCGCCGATTGCCTTTCCATGTCAAACAAGCGTTAGGCCGGTTGCCGCCGCGCGGGTCACGACGGCCCGTGGCGAGCGAGACAAGGGCGCATCAGGGGAACCAGGGAATGGGCTGGATCATCAGCGGCGAACGCCGCATCGCCACCGAAGATTTGATGACGCGCGCGGCGCGCGCCGCCAGCGGCTTCCGGCAGCTGGGCGTGCAGCCAGGCGACACGGTGGCGGTTTATCTGCGCAATGATTTTGCGTTCTTCGAAGCCAGCTTCGCCGCCGGCATGGTCGGCGCCTATTCGGTGCCGGTCAACTGGCACTACACCGAGAGCGAGGCCCGCTATCTGTTCGAGAACAGCGAGGCCAAGGTCATCGTCATCCACGCCGATCTGTTGCCGGGGGTGAAGGGCGCCTTCCCCGAGGGCGTGCCGGTGTTCGTGGTCGAGACGCCGCCGGAAATCCTTTCCGCCTATGGCATCGCCCCGGAGCGCGCCGCCATCCCTGCGGGCGCGGTGATCTGGTCCGACTGGCTGCAGCAGTTCGAGCCGTTGGCCCAGCCGCTCGAGGCGCCAGGCTCGATGATTTACACCTCCGGCACCACCGGCAATCCCAAGGGCGTGCGTCGCGCCCAGCCGACCCCGGAGCAGGTGCAGACCACCCAGTTGGTGCTGTCGCGCGCCTTCGGCTTCTACGGCCTCACCGATCTGAACAGCGTCGTCACCATCGTCACCGGGCCGATGTATCACTCGGCGCCCAACGCCTATGGCTCGCTGCTGGCCAAGCTCGGCGCCAATGTCATCCTGCAGCCGCGCTATGACAGCGAGGAATTGCTGCAGCTGATCGAGAAGCACCGGATCACCCACATCCACATGGTGCCGATCATGTTCAACCGTCTGGTGCGCCTGCCGGATGAGGTGAAGCAGAAGTACGATCTGTCGTCGCTAAAGTTCATCGTTCACGCCGCCGCGCCGGTGTCGCCGCCGATCAAGCGGCAGATGATCGAATGGTGGGGGCCGGTGATCAACGAGTATTACGGCACCACCGAAACCGGCGCCGTCACCTTCACCACCAGCGAGGACTGGCTGAAATATCCAGGCACTGTCGGCAAGGCTTTCCCGGAATCGACGGTGAAAATCCTCGACGCCGACGGCAAGGAAGTCGCGCCGGGCGAGATCGGCGAAGTGGCGGCCCGCACCTTCGGCATCCCGGATTTCACCTATCAGCTCGATGACGCCAAGCGCGCCAGCTCGGAGAAGGATGGCCTCATCCTCCCCGGCGACGTCGGCTATTTCAACGAAGACGGCTACATGTTCCTGTGCGACCGCGCCAAGGACATGATCATCTCGGGCGGCGTCAACATCTATCCGGCTGAAATTGAATCGGCGCTGCATCGCATGCCTGGCGTGGCCGATTGCGCCGTGTTCGGCATCCCGGATGATGAATATGGCGAGGCGGTGATGGCGGTGGTGCAGCCTGGCCCCGGGCTGGAGCTGACCGAGGCGGAGGTGCGCGTCTGGCTGCGCAACGAGATCGCCGGCTACAAGGTGCCGAAGAAGGTCGATTTCCTCAGTGAATTGCCGCGCGAGGACAGCGGCAAGATCTTCAAGCGCAAGCTGCGCGAGCCCTATTGGGCTGGCGCCGGTCGCCAGATCTGAGCCCATACACGACGGCCGCCTCCCAAAGGGGCGGCCGCAATAATGAGAAAATGAGGATACGCCCGTGTCAGACGCCCATGCGCAAGCCGTTACGCTGGAAAAAATTGGCGGCCACATCGCCCTTGTCACCATCAACCGGCCAGAGGCGCGCAACGCCGTCAATGGCGACGTCGCCCAGGGGCTGGAGCGCGCGGTGCGCGAGACCGAGGCCGACGACGACATCTGGGCGGTGATCCTCACCGGCGCCGGCGATCAGGCCTTCTGCGCCGGGGCCGACCTCAAGGAAGTCTCCGCCGGGCGCCGCTCGGGCATCTCCACCGAGGCCGGCGGCTTCGGCGGCTTCGTGCACATGCCGCGCACCAAGGTGTGGATCGCCGCCGTCAACGGTTTCGCTTTGGCGGGCGGCCTTGAGATCATGCTGGCCTGCGACATGGCGGTGGCGTCCGACAAAGCGGCGTTTGGCCTGCCGGAGGTGCTGCGTGGTCTGGTGGCGCTGGCTGGCGGCATTTACCGGCTGCCGCGCGCCCTGCCGCGCAATATCGCGCTGGAGCTGATCGCCACCGGCGGCCGTCTCGACGCCCAGCGCGCCGGCGCCTATGGCCTCGTCAACCATGTGGTGCCGCACGCAGAGCTGCGCGACGCCGCCATCAGGCTGGCGACGACCATCTGCGCCAACGCCCCGGTGGCGGTGCGCGAGAGCCTGTCGGTGGCCCGCCGCGCCTATGATTATTCCGACGCCGAGCTGCGCAAGCTCAGCGAGGAGGCGGCGGAGCGCAATTCCCGCACCGCAGACTTCCGCGAGGGCCCGCTGGCCTTCGTCGAGAAGCGCGCGCCGCGCTGGCAGGGCAAGTGATGGGCGCGCTAGAGGTGGGCGCCGACGCGAAGGGCGTCGCCGCCAGCCCGATCCAGCCCGGCTCCTACCGTTTCCCCGTCGCCGATGGCGTGGTGTTCGGTAAACCCTGGCGCGAGGCGCTGGCGGCGGAGATTTCGCGCGGCGGCTTTCGCCGCGTCTTCGCGCTGGTCAGCGGCACGCTGGCGACCGCGCAGCAGCTCGAGGCCGGCCTGCGGGCCGCGCTGGGCGACGCCTTCCAGCAGATGCACGCCGGCATTGGCGCCCATTCGCCGCGCCAGGACGTGCTGGCGGCGACCCGCGCCGCCCGCGCCTGTGCGGCGGATGTCATCGTCGCCATTGGCGGCGGCTCGGTGATCGACGCCGCCAAGGTGATGCAGCTGGCGCTGGCGGCCGATGTGGACGACGTCGCTGGCTTCGACGCCATCGTCGGCGCCGGCAAGCCGGTGCATGGCGTCGATCTGCCTGTGCGGGTGATCGCGTTGCCCAGCACGCTGTCGGGCGCGGAATTCACCGCTTTCGCCGGCGTCACCGACACAAAGGCCAGGCGCAAGCAGATGTATCTGCACCGGCAGATGACGCCGCTGACGGTGATCCTCGACGCCGCCCTGACCTGTGACACGCCGCAGGAGCTGTGGCTGTCGACGGGCATACGCGCCGTCGATCATGCGGTGGAGGATCTGTGCTCGATCAACGCACAGCCGCTGGCTGACGCCGCCTCGACCAAAGCGCTCAGCCTGCTGGCCAGGGCGCTGCCGGCGACGAAGCGCGATCCGGCGGATCTTGCGGCGCGGCTGGATGCGATGGTCGGCGTCTGGCTGTCGATGGTCGGCACGCAAGGTGGGGTGGAGAAGGGCGTCAGCCACGCCATCGGCCACATCCTTGGCGGCACGTTCGGCGTGGCGCATGGCGTCACCTCCTGCATCACGCTACCGCATGTGCTGCGCTGGAACGCGCCGGTCAACGCCGCCATTCAGGCTGACATCGCTAGCGCCATGGGCCGGCCAGGGGTCGCGGCGGCTGATGTGGTGGCCGAGCTGATCCGCGGCCTCGATCTGCCGCACACCCTGGGCGCCGTCGGCATTGGCCGCGATCAGGGCCAGCTGCTGGCCGAGCTGACCATGACCGACCCCTGGACGCCGACCAATCCACGCAAGGTGCGTGGGCCCGAGGATGTGCTTGAGATTTTGCGCGACGCCTGGTGAGCCTCACCGGCGGCTCGCGCTGTGACGAGACAATAAGGGCCGCGCAAAAGATCGGCCAGATCAGGGAGAGACGACATGAAGCGCTTTGAGGGCAAGGTGGCGGTGATCACCGGCGCGGCGTCGGGCATTGGCCGCGCCACCGTGCAGATGTTTGCGGAGGAGGGCTGCCAGGTGCTGGCGGTCGACAGGCCGGAGTCGGCCATCGCCACCGCGCATGAGGGCCTCGGCAATGTGGTGACGCTGGCCAAAAGCGTCGCCGATGATGACGCGCCGGACGCCATGCTGAAAGCGGTGCTCGACAATTTCGGCGGCGTCGACATCCTGTTCAACAACGCCGGCGTCAGCGGCCGGGCCCTGGCGGAAGAGACCACCGACGAGGAGTGGCATCGTCAGTTCAGCGTCAATGTCACCGCCCAGTTCCGCGCCTCACGCACCTTCATTCCGGCGTTGCGTGAGCGCGCCCAGCAGAAGGGCCGGGCCCGCATCATCAACACCGCTTCGGTGATGGCCTTCGACACCGACATCGGCCTGACCTCTTACACCGCGTCCAAGCATGCGGTGGCGGGTCTGACCAAGACGCTGGCGCTGGAGCTGGGCAAGTTCCGCATCACCGCCAATTATCTGATGCCAGGCGCGATCCATACCGGCATGACCGGCGCCTCCTTCGCCAATCCGGAGATCGCCGCCATCTGGGCCAAAAAATCCGCTCTGCGCCGGCTCGGCCAGCCGGAGGACATGGCCCGCGCCGTGTTCCTGCTGGCCTCGGATGAAGCCGATTTCATCACCGGCCACGGCCTCGTCGCCGACGGCGGCCTGACGCTGCGCACCTGAGGTCATGGGGCGGGCAAAGGCGCAGGGCGGACGGGCGCAAGGCGGTTTGGCGTCATCGCGCCCGACCCTGCGCCCCGCCCGCGTCGCATTTCCAGAGCGGCGAGGCCCGCGTTGCATTCATCGAAAGGACGCCGCAATGGCTGAGTGGACAATTGGCGATATTTCCGTAACCCGCGTCGTTGAACTTGCGGCGACCGGCGGCAGCAAGTTCATCCTGCCCCAGGCCACGCCAGACGAGGTGGCGGGCATTGACTGGCTGCAGCCGCATTTCGCCGATGAACGCGGCCGGCTGAAGATCGCCGTGCAAACCTTTATCGTTGAGACGCCCGACGCCCGCATCCTCGTCGACACTGGCCTCGGCGCCCACAAGAAGGGCCGCAAGGTGCCGCACTGGAACGACCGCGACGAGCCCTTCCTCGACTGGCTGGCGGCCGCCGGCGCCCCGGCCGACAGCGTCGATCTGATCATCAACACCCATCTGCACGTCGACCATGTGGGGTGGAACACGGTGCTGGAAGGCGCGGACTGGGTCCCGACCTTCCGCAACGCCCGCTACACCATGGGCCGCGACGACTTCAATTACTGGCGCGACCAGCAGGACGACGCTGAGCACCGCGCGGTGTTCGATGATTCCGTCGCGCCGATCGCGGCGGCGGGCCTCGCGGATCTGGTCGATGACGGCCAGGAGATTGCGCCAGGCGTCTTCGCCGTCGCCACGCCGGGCCACAGCATCGGCCATATGAGCATCCTGTTGCGCTCCAAAGGTGAGGAGCTGCTGCTGGGCGGCGACGTGATGCACCACCCGTGCCAGATCGCCCATCCGGAATGGTCGTCCACCGCCGATTATGACCAGGACGCCTCGGCCGTCACCCGGCGCAAACTGTTCGAGCGCCTCGCCGACGCCGGCACGCCGATCCTCGGCGGCCATTTCACCGGCGCCGGGCGTGGCCGGGTCAGCCGTGACGGCGGCCGCTTCAGGCTGGATATCGTCTGACTAAAGCTGGGCAGGGCGGCGCGACTGGCGTCGCGGCTTTGGACGGTGTGGCCCGCAGAAGGAGAGGCTGATGTTGAGGCGGGGAGATAGGGCGGTGGGGGCGCAGCGTGGCGGCGCGGCTGCGGCGCTTGCGGTTGCGGTCACACTGGGCTGCGCGCTTGCGCCGGGCCACGCTTTGGCGGAGAGCTGTGACGCTCTGCCCGATCTACGGCTTGCTGACCCGCTCAATCTGGCGGTGGTGAAGCCCGACATCCGCCGCGCCCAGTTCTATCGCAGCGGGCCGTCCTGTCCCGGCTTCCGCAAGACCTGCCGTGAGACCGCTTATGTGGTGGCGGGCGACACGGTGATTGTCTCGGGGGCCACAGGCGATTTTGTCTGCGCCCATTATGTGGCGCCGCGTAAGCGCGGCGACGCCAGCCTGCCGGAAGTCGTCCGCTCCGGCTGGCTCAACGCCGCTGAGCTGACCATGGCGCCAGCCGCCGCCCCCTCCGGCGTGACGCCTCCCGATTTTTGGCCCGGCGTGTGGCGGCGCGTCGAGGCGCAGATCGTCATCAAGGCTGGCGCCGCGCCCGGCATGCTGGCGCTGCAGGCAGACGCAACTTTCGGCGCGCTCGATCCAGAGCGGGTGAAGCGGGGCGGGGTCAATATTGGCGAATTCGCCGGTGAGGCGCGCCCGACTGGCGCAGCGCTAGATTTCGCTGTCACCGAAGCAGGGCTGGTCGCCATCGCCCGCGGCGGCGACGACGATTGCAAGGTCTGGCTGCGCCGCGTCGGCCCGTGGCTGCTGGCCGATGACAACACTATGTGTGGCGGCGCCAATGTGTCGTTCCGCGGCCTGTACAGCCGCGATGGCGGCTGACGCCAGCAGCCGACGAGCCTGACGCAATGGCTGCGTCGCCCGCCCGGGCGGCGCCTGAGCGCCGCAGGTCGGATGCGCCAGCACGCTCGCGGCCCGGCGGCGCCGTCGAAACCACACGACCACCTGTAACCCAGATAAAAAGAGGCCAGATGTCGCCCCGACGACATCTGGCCCCGAGTTGACGTGGTTGCGGCGCGCCCACTCCGCAGGCGAAGCTGCGGCCCCAAAAGAGCGCCGGTCACGTCTGGCTTTCCAGGCAGCCCCCTGCCTGGTCGCCAATTAAAGGCGGAGGCAGCGCAAGCCGCGCTCCGCAGCATTCGGGTCGGGGCGCAGGGCGCCCCGGGCCGCGTCAGAAACGATAGGTGACGCCGGTGGAGATCAGCCACGGATCGAGGCGGACCTTGCCGTAGACGGCGCCGTTGTTCACCTTCACATCGGTCTCAAGAAAGATCTTCTTGACGTCAAAGTTGATGCCCCAATTGGCGTCGAGCATGTAGTCAAAGCCAGCCTGCAGCGCGACGCCGAAAGTGTCCTTGAGACGGAACGAGGCGAAGTCGCCGCGCGCCTGCTCGTCGAAGAACATGGTGTAGTTCACGCCCGCGCCGACATAAGGCTTGAACGCCCCAAGGCCGGTGAAATGATATTGCAGCGTCAGGGTCGGCGGCAGCAGCCACGCCTTGCCGATCGGCGCGCCAGCCAGGCTACGGGCGCCGTTCACCTTGTGCGGCGTGACGCCGAGGATCAGCTCAGCGGCCAAATTCGGCGTGAAGAAATAGGTGATGTCGAGTTCCGGCACCACGGCGTTTGACACATTGACATTGGCGCCAAACAGGTGGGCGCCGCCGCTGTACAGCGAGGCGTCATCCATCGGCCGCACCAGCAGGGCGCGGGCCCTGATCATCCACGGGCTCCACTGCGGCAGCACTGGCGCTGCGGCCACCGGGGCCATCTGGCGCTGCGGCAGATCGGCGGCGAGCGCCGGCGCGGCGAGCATGGCGCCAGCAAGCATGGTCCCGGCGAGCAGGACTTGGGACAGGCGGGCGTGGGCGAGGGACATCGTCATCATCAGCACTCAGCTGCGGCTGCACGCGGCCAGCACAACGCCGGATCGCTGCAAACGCGTCGTCTTTGGCGAGACCACACGGGCCTCATCCTCCGGATTGTCAGCCCCCTCCGGCATATGGCGCGTCACGGCGCCTGGCGTCGTCCCCATGTGGGCCAGCTGGCGTTCACCGCTGGCCTTGCCGTCACAAGACACCGGGGGCCGCGTCGCTGAATTGATCCAGATCAAGCGATAGCTTCGCGATCCGCGCCGGCGCTGGTTGAGCATGTCACTGTGGCGCCACAGACACACGTCACGCGTCGCGCCGCGCCGCGCCCTGTGGCGAAGCGACAGCTGTGGCGTGCGGACAAGGGGGCGGCGCGCGCGGCGCGACATGGCGCCGGCCGCTGTGGCAGGTCCAGCGGCAATGCTGTTCGCTGCAGCGGCGCGCGTTTCAGGCAATCGCGCGTCGTATTCGGCGCTGGCGTGGTTGAAGCGACGTTACCATGGCCAACTGCGCCAGGGTTTGCTGGCGTGACGCCGGGTAATACAGATGGCGTGATCGTCATCTGCGCCGGTTTGCGCAACTGGACGCCGGCAGCACCCGAGGGGCAGTCGCTGTAACAGGCGGGCCTCGCGCAACGCGCCGGCGGCGCGCCCTGGCCCAGATGCGCAAATGCACCTGTTATGACGGGTGCTTCTCTGATTTAATGATCATCTGTCGCCGGTTAAGCGCGTCTGTCGGGCGTTTGGCGGTCCTGTGGCCTGTTTGCGTGAAGTGTCCATGAGCCAGCGCGTCCGCCTTGTCGTCCGTCACGAACCGGAGCCCTGTTGTGGCTGCCCGGTGCGTAGCCAGGGCGTCTGCGATTGCCTGCATGAGGACGAACTGGCCTTGGCGGCCGATCTGTCGCGCCGCACGGTGTATCGCGCCGGCCAGACCCTGGCGGCGGAATCAGCGCGCGACGATGGGGCGGTGGACTGGCGGGCGCCGGCGGCGGATTGCGTCTACAATGTCCGCAGCGGCGTCGCCCGCATCTGCCGCACATTGGCGGATGGGCGGCGGCAAATTCTTGGTTTTGCGCTGCCCGGCGATTTCATCGGTCTCGCCAGCGCCTCCGCGCCAGCCTGCGCGGTGGAGGCGGTGACCGACATGGCCACCTGCGTCTTCTCCCAGCGTGGCTTCGACAGTTTCGCCGCCCGGCGCCCGCATGTCACACGGCGCCTGCAGCAGCTGGCGATCGACGAGCTGGAGGCGGCGCGTGAGCAGATGCTGCTGCTGGGGCGGCGCACCGCCGAGGAAAAACTCGCCTGCTTCCTGATCAACATGCAGGAGCGCTGGTCGGCGCTGGGCGCGCCAGCGCCCGATCATGCCGCCGTCGCTGATTGTTCAGGGCAGGCGGCAGTCGCCGCGGATGCCGCGCGGCTCGATGCGGCGGCGAGCGCCAGCGACCGGTTGCAGCTATCGGCGACGCAGGGGCTTGCGACGCCGTTACCAATGAGCCGGCGCGATATCGCTGATTATCTCGGCCTGACCATTGAAACCGTCAGCCGCACGCTGACCAGGCTGGCGCGCCAGCAGGTGCTGGCCATCACCCCAACGGGCGTGACCATTAACAATCTGGCCCGGTTGCGCCAGCTGGCGGCGCTGTAAACACCAGACCGCGTGAGCGCAGCTGCGGATCAGCTGTCTCATGCTTGGGGCGCAATCAACCACCCGCTCCAGCAATGGGCGGATCAGCGTTCCCAAGCCCTCAGCATACTTGCCCTCAGCACCCTTGCCTTCAGCGCGTTTGTCCGCAGCACACTTGTTGGCAGTACGCCTGGTCTCAGCACACTGTTCTCAGCACACTGGTCTCAACACACTTGGCCACCGGGCTCGCCAAAGGGCGAACACCGGCCGCGCAGCAGGTGAGGCGCTGGGCGCCTCACCCCAACAGGTCAGCGCGAAATCGGGCCGCCCTGCAGCTCCCACGCCTTGCCGTCATAGATGCCCATGATCATCGAGTTGAACGGCGAGTAATCGGCGGGGGTGATGCCATAGGTGATGCCAGGCAGCAGCGCCGGGGCAATCTGGCCGTCCAGATTGGTGGCGTGATGCAGCAGGTTTTCACGCGTCAGGTTATCGCCGCACTTCTCCAGGATCCGGGCCATCAGCACGCCCACGGAATAGCCGAGGAAGGCGATGTTGTTGTCCGGATCGACATTGGACAGGTGCTTGGCGCGAATGGCCTCGAACTCCTTGACCGCAGCGTCGTCCTGCCAGCGCTTCTCGCCGATGGCCTTCACATATTGCGCGCAGATCAGGCCCTTGGTGGCGTCTGGCCCCGCGGCGTTGATGATCGACGAGCCAGCCGAGGTGGAGATGATGATGTTCATCTTCACCTTCCAGTTCAGCTCGTGAACCTTCTTGATCGACTGCGAGGTGAACTTGCCCGACGAGCAATTGTAGAACACGTCGGCGCCCGACTGGGACAGCTTCAGCATCTGCGAATCGACGGTGGCGTCGGTGAGGTCATAGGTGGCCTCGGCGACGATCGTGCCGCGATTGCCCAGACCGTCCTTGAACGCCTTGAGGTAATCGCGACCATATTCGTCGTTCTGCGACAGCACGGCGATCTTGGCGTTGGGCAGGTTCTGGGCGACGTAATTCGCCAGGATCTTGCCCTCGATCGAGTACAGCGGCAGGCCTGGGGTGGTCCACTTGAACTGCTTCGGATCATTGAAACGCGGCGCGCCGGTGTTCAGCAGTAGCTGCGGAATGCCCTTGCTGTTCAGATATTTCTGAACGGCGACCTGCGGCGCCGTGCCGAGCGACCCGAAGAAGCCGAGCACTTCTTCCTGCTCCACCAGGCGGCGCGTCGCCTCCACGCACTTCGGCGCGCTATAGGCGTCGTCGAGCGAGATAAACTTGATCTTGCGGCCATTAATGCCGCCCTTGGCGTTCAGCTCTTCGAAATACGCCGCCTGGGCGCGGCCGACCACGCCATAAACCGAGCCGGCGCCGCTGTACGGAATCGTCTGGCCGAGGCGGATTTCCTTGTCGTTGGCGCCTGTGTCGTACTTCTTGCCCTGGGCGATTGCGGGGCGGGCGAGAGCCGCGCCGGCGATCAGGCCCGCGCCAGCCGTGAGAAATTGACGTCTGTCCAAACCAGTTCCCTCCAAAACGCCCTTTATCAGGCGATATAGGCCGAGGATGCTAAAGTGGGATTGTGACATTGGACAGGGCTGCAACAGCTGCGCACGTGAAAAAAATCACGTTTTTGCTATATACTTTCGTATAGGTGAGGTCGTTCCCAGCAGAAATGTGCGATTAAATCACGATATTCCAGTCATCGTTGCACAGAAAATTGGTGATGTCTGGCGGTGATCGTGTTGCTTGTCTTGTCGATGCTTACGCAACGGCACAGTGCGGGACTGGCGCGGCGCCGCCAGGGGGCAAAGATGTCGTCAAGGGCGTCGACAAGGGCGTCGTCAAGGGCGTCGTCAGGCGCGTCGTCCGCGTTGCCGCGCCTGTGGCGCCTTGCGACGCCTGCGCCCACGATCCACGCGCGAGAGGCTCAGCCGCCTGGCTGCGCTTCGCTGGCTGTTTTGATCGCGCCGAGCAGGCGACGTCTGATCAGGTCGCTGACCGGGCGGATGAGGGCCCAATAAGGCGCAAATTTGAGGCGGCTGGCGCGATCGGGGCAGAAGACGCGGGTTTCGGTGGTCAGCAGGGTCGTGCCATCAGCCATCGGGACGGCTGAAAAGCCGATGGCCAGCCGCGCGACTCCAGGGCTGGCGAAGGCCTCAAAGGCGGCGCTGTCGGCCACGGGGACCAGGCCGAAATCGGGACGCCAGAAGCGGCCGATCAGGCCATAGGCCAGTTCGCGATCCGGCATGTGACCGAGCAGCAAAAAATTGTCCAGGCCAAACACCGGTTGCGGCCAGGCTGAGCGGCCAGAGACGGCGTTGACCACCCGTATTGGCGCCTCTCGCAGGCGGATCAGGGCCCGGTACAGGGGATCTGCCTCAGGCCGGAAACGGGCCGCCGCAGCAATCACCGTCGCCGGGGCAGCCTGCACCTTGCAGCTATGGGTTTCCCGGAAGCTGTAGTGGGGCAGATAGGTGTTGATCAGTCGCATGTACGTTCCCCGACCTCTTGGGCTGACGCTGGGGCAACCAGGCCATGCCGCGCCTCCATGCCGGCGTCGCGGCGCTGGGCGGCGCATTGCTCCGCCAGGAAGTCCAGCAGCGCCCGGGCGGCCATCGACAACCCGCGCCGCGAAGAGAACACGGCGTGCACCACGCCGCTTTCCGGCCGCCACGAGGGGGGCAGCACTGGCACAAGATCGCCCGCCGCCAGATCACGCCAGATCATGAAGGCGGGCAATTGCACCACGCCAGCCCCGGCCAGAGCCGCTGCGCGCAGCGCCGCCATGTCGTCGGTGACAAAGCGTGGCCGGAAGCGCACCTGGGCGCTGTCGCCATTGTCATTGCGTAAAGTCCAGACATGGCCGCGATCGTCGCGCCGCAGGTCGAGCGCCGGCGCCGCCGACAGCGCCTCCGGGGCGCTGACGCTGACGCCCAGCGCCGGCGCCGCCACCAGGTGCTGGGGACTGTCGTCGAGCTTGCGCATCACCAGCCCAGAGGGCTGCAGCGGCGGAAAGCGCACACGGATCGCCACATCCAGGCCTTCGCCGATCACGTCGACGCGCCGGTTGGTGCTCTCGAGATCGAGGGTGACGGCGGGGTAACGCATCAGGAAGCGGGCGAACATCGGCGCCAACTGGCCATTGAGCAGCGCCACCGGGCAGGTCACCCGCAGCAGGCCGCGCGGCCCTTCCTGCGAAGCGCGGGCGATCTCTGCGGCGGCGTGCGCCTCGGCGAGCATCGCCTGACAGCGCTCAAACACCGCCTGACCGGGCGCCGTCACCGAGAACCGCCGCGATGACCGCTGCAACAATTGCACGCCCAGCCGCTGCTCCAGCGCCTGCACCCGGCGACTGAGCCTGGATTTGGGCGCGCCGCTGGCGCGGGCGGCGGCGGAGAAGCCGCCATGCTCCACCACGAGGGCGTACAGCCGCAGGTCGTTGAGGTCTCCAGGATCGGTCATTGTTCCATTGTTAGAACGCTGTGTCGCTGCCCGCAATCCTGACCCGCGGCCACTGGCGCGCTAGCTTCTCCGCATCCGCCTGGGAGCGCCCAGGCGCGCTGTCCCGAAAACCGACAGCGAAGCATAGGCTTGACTGTTTTCCCGCGCTGGATCCGCCTGCATGGCCCTTGCCACCTACGGCGACACCTAAGGAGATGCTAATGTCACGACCCTATATTCGCCTGAACCGTGATGACGCCGCCGTTCTGCTGGTGGATCACCAGACTGGCCTGCTGTCGCTGGTCCGCGACATTGATCCCGACAAGTTCAAGAACAATGTGCTGGCCCTCGCCGGGGCGGCGAAATATTTCAATCTGCCGACCATCCTGACCACCAGCTTCGAAGACGGCCCCAATGGCCCGCTCGTGCCCGAGCTGACCGAACTGTTCCCGGACGCGCCATTCATCGCCCGCCCGGGCCAGATCAATGCGTGGGACAATGAGGACTTTGTGGCGGCGGTGAAGGCCACCGGCAAGAAGCAGCTGATCATCGCCGGCGTGGTCACCGAGGTCTGCGTGGCGTTTCCGGCGTTGGCGGCGATCGAGGCGGGTTTTGAGGTGTTCGTCATCACCGATGCGTCCGGCACCTTCAACGAGCTGACGCGGCATTCGGCCTGGGATCGCATGTCGGCCGCCGGCGTGCAGCTGATGACCTGGTTCGGCGCCGCCTGCGAACTGCATCGCGACTGGCGCAACGACGTCGCCGGCCTCGGCGCCCTGTTCTCCGCCCACATCCCCGACTACCGCAACCTCATCACCAGCCACACCCGCCTGACCAGCGGCGCCTGACCCACCCGACCGCCACACCGCCCCACATCCTGCTCCGCCACCGGGGTCCCAAAGCCCCCGGTGGCGGCGCGCGCGCGTCAGTAGCTCATCGCAGGACCGTTCGCGCCGGGGTGGGGGCGCAAGCTCCGAAGGATGACAGTGGCAAGGCCGGCGATCGGCCGCAGTTCAGCATCGGGCGCGCCGCCAGCATGTCACTCACATTCGGCTACGGCCCAAACCTGCCAAAGGTCCGCTTCGTCAAGACCCAACTCTGCCATCTCTTCACGTCGCAACGCAGCGTCATCATGTGTGAGGAATTCATCCAGTTGAGGCGGTGCTACGGACGTGCCGCTGAGCATGGCGTGCGCCTGGCCCCTGTGGTGGATTTGATGCTGAAACAGGTGGAGGAGCAGGCGGTCTAACCGCTCCGACTGCACACGGTCATTTCGGTGGACGCTGATGGTCTTCATGAGGCTGGACGGCTCAAGGCATGTGACCAAGGCGCAGAGCGCCATGTCAGAGGCCATCTGGGCCGACTTGAGGTCCTGCGCTGTCTTGCATGGCTCTGGATCGAGCCACGCAGCGTACCCCAGCGAGCCCCCATTCATGGCGTCGATGTAGAACCTGTCGATGACGAGGATATGGTTGAGCGTCGCCCTCAAGCTGGGGAAGAACCCGATCCTGGGCGCGGTGAACTCGTCTTGACCGAGCTTCTCACATGCGTTGAGCAGGCGTCTGTTCGCCAACAAATTGTTGAATGCCAGGGCGCGATAGGGCGCTAGCTGGGCTGCATCCGCTGTCATCCGTCCCTCCCGATCGTCGCCGAGGGGCATGCGACCACAGGCGGGATGGCGGGGCAATGGGTGCAAAAGGCGCCTATGAGGAGATCAGGGCCACCCTT
>NZ_JCAWFG010000038.1:0-13537 GCF_059740505.1 Camelimonas sp. FR25
ATTTCCCGACCAACTCGACGCGATCCACGCCCTGAAGGCGAAGGACGAAGCGTTTGCTGCCCTGCTCGAAGAATATGACGAGGTCAACGACCTGATCCACAAGGCCGAAAGTCGGATCGATCCTGTGAGCGAGGACGCCGAGGTAGGCTTTCGCAAGCGTCGCCTGGCCATCAAGGACGCGATCTCATCGGCGCTGGCGTCTGCAGTCTGACGCAGCATCCGGCAAGCACACGAAATGGCGCTCTGGTTATCTGGGCGCCATTTTCTTTGCAAGGTGGCAACGCCGCGCCGAGCTGGGCGACAAAGGCTATTCCAGCAAGGGCAATCGCGCCGCCGTGCGGACACACGGCATGACCCTGGTGATCCCGCACAAGGCCAACGAGAAAAGCAAGGCCAGCCTTCTTCGCCAAGACGCTCTACAAGCCGCGCGCCCGTATCGAACAAGCCTTCTGGCGGCTCAAGCGCTTCAAACGCGTCGCCCTGGTATGCGCAAAGACAGCACGAAACTTCCGCTCCATCGTAAGCTTCGTCGCAGGCCTATGCTTGATGAAATTCATCCACACGGCCTGGATAAGGGCGCTTTCAGTATACGCGATTTGCGCATCGCTTGTAGCTGCCCCGGAACACTTATCGCGGGAGAATGGACATGCTAGCCTTCATTCATTGGGCAATGTCGCTCTTGGGGGGTAAGCACATGAGCGTTGTTGAAACGGGCAAAATGAGGACCAGAGGTCTTGCGTGGCTGGGGGCCGTGGTCGGCGGATTGATGTTGGCGTCTTCAGCCATCGCGGCTCCCGTGGGCGCTGGCGCTGCTCCAGTTAGTGTTGCTGGCGATCCTCTGGTAACCCAGGTCGCAGGCGGATGCGGACCAGGCTGGTTTCGCGGTCCTGGCGGACGCTGCTACCGTGGCGGCGCACGCCATCGATACAACCCGCATCGCCATTATCGTCATCGTTATGCTCCGGCGCCGTACCGATACCGGGGCCCTCCGCGCTGCTACATAGCCCGGACGCCTCGTGGTCCCGTGCGCGTCTGCCGCTAAGACGGCGCTCCCCAGACGCCATGTCTGGGGAGCCGGCACTCTCTGGAAAATCACACGATCGGGGAAACCTCTTCAGGGCGGTCGCCGCCTTTCGACCGTTATCGGAGATGCGTCATGAGTAGAGCGCCACGTTTATTACTGGGGGCTGCCGCGATCGGCGCCGCCCTCGCCCTCTCAGGATGTGTGACCGCAGAAGGTCCATATCCGCCTGCGGCTTATGGCGGTTACTACGCTGCAGCCCCGGTGGTTGTCGGCGGCTATTACGGCAACTACGGCTACCGGCGTCCGTACGTCCAGGGCAGGTGGACCCCGCCGCCACCGCCGCGCCCAAGGTTCGGACCTCGTCCGGGCTACGGGCCTCGTCCCGGGGTTGGGCCCCGCCCAGGTTTCCGCCCGCGTGCTGGATTTGGGCCACGTCCTGGCATCGGTCAGCGACCCGGCTTTGGTCCCCGCCCAGGTTTCGGCCCACGACCGGGCGGGCCGCGTGGAGGCGGAGGTCCGAGACCCGGCTTCCCGCGCTGACCGTTTCAGCAAGGCAGCCAATCTGCAGCGGCGTGGCCCCACGTGTCCGTTCGAGGGGGTAACGACCTCCTTGATGCTCTTCACCGACAAGACGACCGCGCCCGTCCCTGATAACGGGCGGGGTCTCACATCGACGGGTCAGTTGTTCGCCTGTGCCCGGGACGTTCGCCTCCAGCGCGCGATCAATCCGCCCGGCATCGCATGTTCATGCTTCAGATCGAAAGGCTGGGCAGCCGCTTCGCCATCTGCAGGTTCGCCGGCATCTTTCAGGTCAACGCCACGGCAGATACCCGGTGTGTCTGCCGGGTGCATGTCTGTCGCCGCTCGCGCTTATCCGCATGGCGCGGATCTGCAGTTGACGTGCGTAAAGCCCCCGATCAACCAGTACTTGCGACCTTCGGAGGCCAAGGCTCATCAATAAGGGACGAGGCAGCGGCGGCGGTTAACTGCACCCGTTGCGCCGCTCCCACGTCTTGATGGCATTGACTTCCCGCTGCTCGATGGGACTGAGCTGGCCATAGGGAGGGAAGCATGCCCGCCCGAAGGTCCTCATCGCGCGCTCCGTCTGGAAGCAGTAGCCCTTGTCGGCATAAATGGCGTTGCGCGCATACCAGAGCTCGCTGCAGCTCATCATCCCGTAAGATTGCGCCATGGCGCTACCACCCCCAACCAGCAGCACCGCAAGGCTCGCAGCTGCTGCGGCCCCAAAAATGCGGCGCGCCTTCCCCGATGACTGGACGATGCGTTTCACGGACATGTCAAACTCCCGGTCTGCCTGCTGCGAGGATGGCGCGACTTCCGTCTCACGGACAGAGGCCACCCGCGTTCACGTAGCTGCGGTGCACCCATCCTGATGGTGTTGGCTCACCCCATAAAGGTTGTTCGCAGCGTCCTGACATACACGTTATCGCGTACCAGTTGCCCCTGCGCTCATAGACGGAAACCTCGTCACCAGCATACACCTCGCCGATCTGGCGATATGAGCTGCCCGGTCCATTGCGCACGGCAAGATAACCACTACCTGTCGCGCGATTGTACTCGCTGATCGGCCGCACACCGACAACGAAGCCCGTGCAGTCTCCAGCCAGCGCCGCCGGGGCGACAGACAGTATACTC
This sequence comes from Camelimonas sp. FR25, assembly GCF_059740505.1. Taxonomy (NCBI): domain Bacteria; kingdom Pseudomonadati; phylum Pseudomonadota; class Alphaproteobacteria; order Hyphomicrobiales; family Chelatococcaceae; genus Camelimonas; species Camelimonas sp. FR25. The sequence goes on from NZ_JCAWFG010000038.1 coordinate 2,681, forward strand.
ATGGCAGTCATGACAGACGCCGCGGCAATACGTGACCTTATCATCCACCCTCCGATCGCCGGGGCTTGCATGGCTTCTCAGTAGCCGGGCGACACTCAGGTCGCCCGGGTCCAGGAGCGTCTGGCCTCAGCCCTGTGCGGAAAACCCTGCTCTGAGCCTGTGCCCGCAAACTTCTGGCCGCGCCCAGATCCGCTTCAACACACGACAGAGGCGTTCAGCCGTGCGGGCATTACCTGCGCCTGTCATGGTGCTTGCCGTGATGGTCATGGCCATCCTGCTTCGGGCCAAACCCGTCCTTGCGAAGGAGGGCACGGAGGCGACGCTTCTGTCCATCATCAAGGGTATTGTACAGCGGTTCAATCGCATCTGCGAACTTGCGCATTTCTGTGGCGCGTTCGGTAGCCATCCTGGCATGTTCAGCCGTGCGATCGGCGCCCTTGCGCAGGGCTTCGACGAAATCGCGCTTTCTGCCCTCTTCACGGGCTTCCTTCCGTTCCTCGCGAGCTTCCCTGCGCTCCGCCCTCATTCCGGCCATGCGTTCCGCACGGGCCGCGCGTGAGTCACGCAGGGCCTTCTCAAAGCCCGGCCACAACTTCTCCTGCTCCGGGGTCAACCTGAGGGCCGCCTTGATGCCGGCGACGCGGGCGTCGAGCAGCGCCGCGCGGTCATCAGAGTTGAGGCTGTGTCTGCCATGCGCAGGCCTCTCGGTTGCCGGCTGCGCAAGCGCAGCGCCAGATGCAGCCATGACGGCGGCAAGGGTAAGAGCGGCGACGGTGTTCTTCATCATTCTGGTCCTCCTGAACATATTGGAAACTAACCAGGCCCGTGCCCTCGCGTACGTGTGGAAGAGCACCGGCGCCAGGGATCCCGCCAGCCCATGCTGGGGCGGGGACACCGTAGGCCGGTCGACCAGGGCGACCGATCGTGTGCTGGGTTAGTCCCAGCAGTAAAACCAATAAGACCGCCCAAGGTCTTTGTTGCAAATTTGGCGTAGATCAGGGTTGCACCCTTACCAGCCAGCAATCAGCTGGCCTAAGCGCCGAACTGCCTTTGGAATAGACGCAGCTCCTCGATGACCGCCAGAGCTATGTCCGAACCTGGGTGATGAGGTGCAAGCAGGCGATGTATCGTGGCGGGTGACTGAGCCTGGCAGAACCTCCCAAAGGAGCGAAACGCCATGAGCGACGATAGCACGATAACCGTTCTTCACCAGCCCGGCGCAGTCACGGATGCGCTTGCCCGCGAGGGCGCGCGCGCAAGTCGCCACATTAAGCTGGGAGCATATCATGCCGACCGGAGACTATAGCTGGAATGTAAATGATCGGCCCGATCCAGATGTCTTGCGGCCGCTGCGCGCCGTCAGCTCCGTCCTCGCTGCATAACGTTCGCTATCCGGTCTACCTTACGGTGCACTTTCGTCACTTTCGTGCAGTCACCCCAGACAGTACGGGACGTTAGCGTGCGTTCTCGACGTTTGTCTCACCGGACCCGCTCTCGAAAATGCCCGGCCAAACGGCCGGCTTGAAAACGGTAGGGTGGCCGGCTTCCATGGGAATACGCAGCCTACTTTTAAACCGGTGAATGGCCTCATTTATACCGGCGTTTACACATCGATCGGCCTTGCATCCTTTTTCATGGTCGGCTCGCCCTGGGCAGCATCTGACGCATCTGTCCCGGTACGGTCCTCGACTTCGGAAACCCAACCCGCCATCCTCATGCACGCGTGGATCGCCAGTGTACCGACATTCCTGCCCGAGGCTGCCCAGGTAAGTTGCGATCCCATGGTCTCCACTGCGAGGCGTCCCATGGCGGCGTCACGGAGGAGGCGCTTTTTCAACTGCTGGAAGGAATCGTCCAGCCGCCTCTGCCTGTCGTCGAGTATGTGTGCCGCTTCCGCCGCGTTCTGCGTTTCGGGGAAACTGAGGCAGTCGTCTAGGGCAGAAAGCAGTGCCTGCCAGTCAGGAGTTCTTGTGGCGGCATCAGGATAGCGGTGCAGTTCGCCACTGCCCCTCACCAGGTCATCGATGTTCTGTGTGGCGCGGATCACGTCCGGGAGGGCGGCGCCGATAGATGACGGAAGCTGGTCTGAACTCATCTTGCTGATGAAACGCCGTGTCTCCCCCGCCAGCTGATGGAGGCCTTCTGGCTCAAGCCCGCCAGGCCGGGCGCCTGCCAGGATCTGACGCGTCATGCTGAACGACAGGTCGAGCAGCCGATGGGTTTCACGCACAAGGCCCTGCAGCGCGACCGCCGGCACCTCAAGAAGGTTCTCGTCCAGATATCGGGGGCGGCCCACCACTTCCAAGCGCGATGTGAACCGCCTCTGAAGCCACGTCACCAGATACCTGCCTGACACAGCCATCAAGAGCGTGCCAAGCAGACTGAACATGGTGTGGAAGATGGCAAGGATTAGCGGCGTCGAGTCCTGCTCCCCCACAGTGCCTGCGATGGCGGCACTCAACCAGAGCAACGGGCTGAGCAGCACAAAGGCGTAAATGCCCGTGACAAGGTTGAAGACCACGTGAGACGCGGCGACGCGCTGCGCCGCAGGCGTCGCGCCAATCGCAGACAGGGCTGCGGTGGAGGTGGTGCCAATATTAATGCCGATAACGATCGCCGCAGCCGGCAGAAGCGGGATTTTTCCGGTCGCTGCTGCAGACAGCACGATGGCGATTGAGGCTGAAGACGACTGGGTTAGCAGCGTCAGCACGAGGCCAGAGAGAACAAGCAGCCCCAAGGCGCCGAGGGAAGGGTCAGCAAGCGCGAGCTTGTCATAACCTGGATCCTGATCGCCAAATCCGCCTTGCAGGATGTCGAGGCCCATGAAGAACACGCCGAAACCGCTGATGGCCTGGCCAAGTCCACCCAGCCGCGAATTGCTGCGCACGCCCAGCCGCAGCAGCATGCCTGCGCCTACAAACGGCAGGGACATGGCGGTCACGCTGATCTTGAGGCCTACAAGAGCCACCACCCACCCGGTGAGCGTCGTCCCCACATTGGCGCCGACGACAACCCACACTGCTTGTGCCAGCGTCAACATTCCTGCGTTGACGAAGCCCACCGTGGCGACCGTGGTGGCGGTAGATGACTGGACTATGCCGGTGATCATAAAGCCGGCCAGAAAGGCGCGAACCGGCGAGCGGGTCCAGTGCTCAAGGACATTGCGGAGCATGGCGCCTGCCGCCAGCTTGAGGCCGTCTGTCATGAGCCACATGCCGAGCAGGAACAGCCCAACGCCCCCAAGCAGTGATGATAAAGTCGCCATGGCGTCTCGTGGTAATTAGGATGCTGCGCGTCGGGGGGTCTGTTTCGGCCTGACGGCGTCCCCCTGTGTCGCGGGGCTCGCGGAAGCAAGAATGAGGCGTTCGGCCGCGATGCCGCAGGGAGCCTGTTGTAATCTGGCTATACCCTGACGCGCCTCAAAACCGCAGGCATGGGCCTCTGCCGTCATCCGGACCGGACAGGGGTGGTCAGCGCCGCCCCTTGTCCTGAATGGATTGCAGATAGCTGAGCAGGGCCTGGGTCTGTTCTGCCGTCAGCGTGAACTCCGGCATGTCGGCGTGGCCCACATTCAGGCCCTCGGCGAAGGCTTCCGCCAAATCGTCGATCGGGTAGCGTTGAGACAGATCGCGAAAGGCCGGAGCGTCCGGATGAGTACTGCTGCCAACGTGGCCAATGGAGTGACAGCTGGCGCAGTTCTCCTCCGCAATGAGGCGGCCTGACTCCGCCTCCGCGGCGGCAAGAGAAGGCGCCGATGTGAGTAGCAGCGTCATAAAGGTCCAATGGACGCGTCCAGCTGACCGGGTGCGGTTCATTCATTGCCTCTGGCGAACAGAATTGTATTACGGTTCATCAGGAGGCCCGGCGGTTCGTAAGGCCAGCAACTCCGGCCACCTCCGTGAGGCCAGTCCGACCATGTACTGTCGGCGCGCCTCCGCCCCTGTTTGCGGAAGACACAACACGGGAGCTGATGCGGATCAATGCCAAAAAACGGCGCGGCGGAAATTTACTTATGATCAATTTGATACAGCCCACGGAACTTAAGGAACGCTGATGCGACAGAGCACCTTTGCATGCTGGAGCTTCACCGCCCTTCTATCAGGCCTGTGGGTGCTTGCCGAACCGTTGCCCGGCGACGGGTTCTTTGCCTTGCGCGGATCAATGGTCCAGCTGAGCGGCGTTCTCGCCATCGGGGCCTGTCGCAATCCATGGCGGTAGCCGCAAAGATCCCTGCGCCGCCCGTGTTTTCAGGCTTCGTTAACTTTTTGAAGTCCGAAACAGAGAGCGATCAGTTCATTCTGCCGGCGGACTGTCCAGTCGCCGGCGAAGCCGAAGCCCTTGCGCAGCCACAGCAGCGCCTCGAAACCCGCGATCGTACGCCGCGCCGTCGTGAAACTGCGCAGGCAACCCGCTTTCGGCATCATCTGTTTGAGCCGGAAATGGTCGCTTTCGATCACCTGTTGCAGGTGGTTGGAGACGCGATGGGTGACATCGGCGCCCAGAAGACCTTCCGTGGAGCCGTCCTTGATGGCCGCAGGATAGACGTTGGCCCCGTCCGTGCCGATCGTGTCCGGCCCCAGCAGGGGGCAATCCTTCAGGGCCTTTCGGAAAAATCGTTTGGCCGCTGAAAGATCGCGCTTTGCTGTCAGCAGGAAATCAACCGGCGTCCCGTGCTTGTCTACGGCACGGTAGAGATAGCGCCATTGGCCTCTGACCTTGATATAGGTCTCGTCGACGCGGATCGATCCGCAATGTGGTTCACGGAACCGGCGCAGGCGCTTCTCGATCAACGGCGCGTAGGCCAGAACCCAGCGGTTGATGGTGGCGTGATCGACGTCGAAGCCACGCTCGGCGAACAGGCTTTCGAGATCACGGTAGCTGACCGGATAGCGGAGATACCATGTCACCGCCTGAATGGTCAGCTCCGCCTCCAAATGGCGTCCCTTGAAATCATCCATGGCGCGACGTTTGAGCTTCTAGGCAAGGGCGTTCAAGATCATGGCGTCGGTCTCCGGAGCCACTTCATGACCCCGCCGGATTCAATGCAGCGTTAACGTCAGAAAGTTTGCGACAGGCCCCTCAATCACCCGCCACGATACGCCGCCTGCTTACGCGTCATCACCCAGATTCAGACATAGCTCCTCACGCTGGTCTGCCCGAGACAGCCGGTTGTGCGCCTGACCGGTATTGGTCCGGCACGGCCTCACCGCTTGGCTCCGCGTCCAATATCGGACCCGTATATTTGAGCACCACGACGCGCGTGCCCGTTGGCACCCGGCTGTGCAAATGAACGATGTCCTGGTTCAGCAGGCGGATGCAGCCGCTCGACAGCGACAGACCGATTGTTGACGGGTCGTTGGTACCGTGGATGCGGTAGAGCGTGTCGCGCTCACCTTGATACAGGTAGAGGGCGCGCGCTCCCATTGGGTTTCTGGGCCCGCCAGGCATTCCCTTGGCCCATGGCCGCGCCTTTGGATCGCGCTTCACCATAGCTGCAGGTGGCGTCCATGTGGGCCACACCGCCTTTCGGGCAATCGTGGCAGCTCCATTCCACCGGAATCCTTCTCGGCCGACGCCCACCCCATACCGCATGGCCATGCCGTCCTGGCCGACGTGATACAGGTAATGGTTGTTCGGATCGATAACGATCGTCCCTGGCGCTTCGTGGGTGTCATAAGCGACCTCCCGACGAAGGAACCTCTGGTCGACCGTTTTCAGATCAACGCCGTCAATCTGAAAACGGCCGTCGTCCATCGGTCCGTAAATCTCCGAGTAAATCGGATCGATTGGCGGTGGCATGGCCAGTTGTGGCCTCTGCCGGTCAGTACACGCTGCTAAAAAACCGGGTGCGGCTAAAAAAATAAACGGCGAGAAAGCATATTCACTATCCTCAATCTTGGTAATGCGAATATCGGCAGCTGTAATAGTGGTCAAAATATGCCAATTCTTACGTTTTGGTTAATCTTGGCCGCAATCGTGCTGGCGACAAGCGCTGGATGAAGGCTGGTAGCGGTATCAAAAGTGAGCACCACTGATCACAATCCATTGAGGCAAGATTGCGTCGGCGCAAAGCCGGGATGGTGCTGAATTCTAAACGTTGCGAAACGGCAACATTGGCGCACCTGGCTCGCCGGGCATCGGCCGCGGCCGCGCATGATCCGCTGTGTTGGAGCTCTCAAGTCTAAAGAGGGACAGCGCATAGAGCGCTGAGGCAATTCGAGGGAGTGACGCTGCAAGCGGTGACCGGCGACTACACCGCGAGGCAAACGGCGTGAGTAGGTCTGTTAGGGTCAGGAAAGCTGGAGAGAAATGGAACTGCCTGAAATCGGCGAAAAGTGCTCGTCAGTTGGAGTGAGAATGGCGGCCAGGCAGGCCGGGACTGCGCCGCAGCTGTGCTTGGCCGCCGGGCCGCGAAACGGAATTCCATCACCGGGGAGAGCGCATTGGGCGCCTCCCACTGTTAACTCCCTTGGCGGGGCCGACATCGCTATGCCATGGGTGGTTTCAGTTGCTCAACATCCCTGCGCAACAGCGCGCACGCCGTGCCCCGCGGTACAGCTCACGCGTTCCCGGGCCGATGTTGATCCGTTGCCTCATGCGGGGTTTGTCGCTGCAGGATTCCGGCGACCGCTTCGTCTATCACGGCCAATACCAATGGGTCAGCTTGTCCGCCTCCCAGCAGGAGATCCTTGGCGCCAAGCAAGATACCAGCCCAGACCTGATCATTGAGAGGTTGCTGGGCCTCGCGCTCCTGCCTGAAACGCTCCAGCGCGGCCCATATGTCGGTGACGCGCTCTTCGGGGCGTCGATGTTGTTCCGCTGCCAAGCGTTGGGCTTCGGCAATAAGGTGCTGCGCGGTGAGCTTGGGCAAGGCGATTCTTCCGTTCGAAACCACATCCGGCTACGCGTCTATCACCCTTTATTATCCATTCTCCAGTTGCATAACGCATTTGTGGGAAACATTCCGGTGGCCTAAACACTTGCTGACTTAGAGGGCAATGGGTAACTGCATGGGTAGACGGATCATCACAGTAATGGGCTTGGCGGCTGCACTCGCGGCTGTCGCGGGACTGTGCGGCTATTTCCTTGTTGCTGTGGACGCGGCTGAACAAGCCATAATACCCTTTGCGTCGCTGGTTGGATTTGGCGTCGGCTTGATCATTGGCGCGGTCGCCAAGCAAGCGCGTCAAGGCGTAGCTTTAGGGCTGGGTATCAGCGGGTTGGCCTTCGTACTCTTGCCGATTTGGACCAGGGCCCCTTTCAGTGCCTTGTTACCGGCCCCTCTCCATGAATCTGGTGCGAGCCCGAGACTGGCGCAGGCGGTGGAGGCCGTGATTGACGGCCCAATAGGATACGTGGGCGGCGCCATCCTTCTACTAATGGGATGGGTGTTGTGGGGCCTGCCAGACAAGGTTGCGACACAAGATGGGCAACGATGGTCGGATCGGGACGATGATCCGCTGACGAGCTGATCGGCAGACTGTACCTTGGGTGGTGGTGACGATTTAACTATTTGAGCCATATTGCGATAGCGGCAAGTTTCACGAAGCCCATGAAGTTGGCGAGAAGCTTGTCGTACCGGGTTGAACCGCCACGGTTTTCTGGAGGCTCCGACTTCCAAATTGGATGGTGCCATGAAGAGCAAATCTTCCACCAAGTTCTCTGCTGACGTGTCGGCCATCAGGTCGCCCTGGCACGGGCGAGATGTGACTTGATAGGAGCCTGACGGCTCAGGCTGATACCGCCTGCCTTGGCTCCCCTGCTATGCCGCACCAACGCCGACAAGCGCCTCGACGTGCTGCCGACGTTGAGAGCCCATCCCGACTTTTCAGACCGTGAAATCGCCCGCCGTTGCGGCGTCAGCCCGCAGACTGTCGGCAACTGGCGCCACAGGAAGCCAGGCATGACTGACCCCGAAGCCGGGCCACCCCAGCAGCTACAGCGAGGCGGTGGCCGACCGGATTTGTGAACAGCTGATGGATGGCATGAGCTTGCGCCGGATCAGGTCACGACGATTGAGCGCATCATCGTCAGGCCGGGTGACAGTCCACGCTCATGAGACACATGGCGAAACTGGAACGCGGCGCTGAGCGATTTTAGGCCATGCAGGGCGGCGACTTTGTTTTTTGGTTATTGACAGCGTCAATGCCGCTGCGCGGCCTCTGCTAGTCATTCCAGGGGCATCCTGTGCGGACGGTCGAGGTGAGAGGCCAATGGAACAGACACCCCTCCCCATAATGTTCTGGCGGGCGGCTTCGCGTATGTGCACACGCGCACGTACGCTATGGGTGGCCCGGCGCTAGCTTCAACCCATGGAACGATCTTGTTCCGGGGGTGAAGCAAATGAGCGTTGTTGAGACCGCCAAATCAGTCGTTTCCATCGTGCTGGCTACGCCGATTGGCTGGGCCATGATGGCCGCCGCGCTGGTCGTGATGTTCCGTCTCAGCGCTGGCTGATCCCACTTCCAGCTGAACCTCTGCCTCAGCCGCCTTCGGGCGGCTTCTTCTTTTCACGTGGTTTTGCTCCAGCATTAGAGGCCAGCTGTCGATCCACCCAGAATGCCCGATTGAAGCGAGAAACCGCCGCCCCGCCAGCGGCGCCAGCCACAGACGCTAGCTCCCTGTTCACAGAGAAGCTCCTCTTTTCGTTTGGGACACTGCGTCCGCCGAGACTTGCTACCTCACGCCTTGCTTCAGGACTAAGGCATGCAAACCCTCGGCGCTTTTTCGGCTTGTCTGCGTCCATACTATCCTCCCAATCTCCGAGACTCGTGGGTAATACAATTCCACAACTCCGTTTAGTATAATTAAGTAATTAGTAGCTAAAAGAAAATTTTCCCATCAAACCTTCGCAGAGGGAATATAACTTTGACCTGGACTCGACCCGTCCCACTGGAAGCCTGGCTGGGACCCTATCACCTCCTTATCAGCGATAGCACCAGTTTTGGTCTAATCGCCGCTATCCGGTTATCTGATGGTTGCTTTGCATTGGAACAAACCGCCAGGTCAGCGCTTTATACCAGAGAGCCCCCATACGCCTCCGGGGTGCTTCTGAATGTGAAACTGGCCGCCTTCGGGCGGCCGTTCTTTAGCCATCGCTGCTCATAGAGCGGCCCACTGGCCCCTGTCAGACGGCCAAAGTCGCATTGTCGAAGTCAGATACCCCCCAGATAATCAGGTGGCGACTGGAGCGGCATCATCATTTGTAGGAGGGCAGTTCATGCGAGATACAGAACCTATTCCGACGCTGACGCAGGAAGAGGCGGACAAGGTCCACGCAATCGTCGTCGCTCTCTGCGGCGAGGAGTTTGCGAGCGCCATAGAAGAGGTTGCTCGAGAGAACGCCATGGAGACGGGTTTCTCCGTCGACAGCTACGCCCGCCACCGGGCGCTCGCTCCGGTTGTTGTCGACCTAATCTTCGCTTTTGATCCCGAGTTTACGCAGGCCGGTTCCTGGGTCGCACTCAAAAATGCTCGACTTGCTAAGAGGCATTGAGCCGTTTCCAGACGTCCTGAGAGCCCCTGAAAGGCTCCTCGGCGATTAAGCAGCCTCATGAATGATGGGTGTGGCGGTCCTTCTCGTTGTCTTGCGCGGCAACAACGCCCTTCCCGAAGCCGGGGCCGCTATCTCATCTTCGCTCGTGCTACGCAACGCATGCGAGGCTGCAGTAACTCCCTCCTGCTCGCGGGAGGTTTTGACCGTCTGCTCCTCGGAGGGAAGGATATTCATGCAGTTCGATATCGCGGCGAAGATCTGAGCAAAAACTCACGGCGGACAAGCGCGCAGAATAGTCGGCGAAGTCCTCGGTACCGCAAGCGATCTGGTCGGCCAGCAGTGCCAGCATGGAGGCAGGCACCGCCTCACGCGGCAGCAGGCTTCGGCCCGGATGGCGCAGGTAGCAGAACTGCACCGCATATCCGAGCCGGTTCCCCCGCGCCGGCGACGCGCTAACTGCCCAAGGTAATCGGGACCGAGGGTGTAGAGCCGTTCGATCGTTGCCCGATCAGGCGGCGGATCGAAGATCGCGCTGCGCTGGGCGGGGACAATATCGTTCTGGACGGCATCGTTCTCCTGCACGTCACGCAACAGGAAAACCACCCTGTTCACGGATCGTAGACCACAAGACGGGTTATGTGACATTATAGCGATCGATCGACGGGCAATGTCGCTCCGTCACGCAGACGGACGTATATGTGACAATGTTGATCGGTTATGCCCGGGTCTCCAAGGCCGACGGAAGCCAGGTTCAAGACCTCCAGCGCGATGCGCTGATGGCTGCCGGCGTCGATCCCGAACACATCTATGCCGATATGGCCTCGGGACGACTCGACAAGCGCCCCGGTCTGGACGCCTGCCTGAAGGCATTGCGCCGCGACGACACGCTCGTCATCTGGAGGCTCGACCGTCTCGGCCGGGACCTGCGCCATCTCGTCAACACGGTCGGTGACCTGACAAAGCGGCGCATCGGCCTCAAAGTGCTCGCCGGAGAAGGCGCCTCAATCGACACGACGACCGCCAATGGCCGTCTTGTGTTCGCGATCTTTGCTGGGCTCGCCGAGTTCGAGCGCGAGTTGATCGTCGAGCGGACGCGCGCGGGCCTCGCTTCGGCTCGGGCCCGCGGCCGTCACGGCGGACGTCCATTCAAGATGACCCCGGCCAAATTGCGGCTCGCCCAAGCCGCAATGGGGAAGCCAGAAACGAAGGTCGCCGACCTTTGCGCCGAACTCGGCATCACCCGCCAGACCCTGTACCGACACGTCACGCCAACGGGTGAGATCAGACCAGATGGTGAAAAGCTGCTCGGCCGGGTTAGCAGGCGCGCTTAGCGTACGTTTCCGAACAGCCTCTCACCGGTC
>NZ_JCAWFG010000004.1:0-6903 GCF_059740505.1 Camelimonas sp. FR25
AACGGCTGGAATGGGGCGCAGAGCCGCCTATCAGGAACCGTCGGCTATGATCTGAATCTTCTGCGGTGCGCTGCCGCCTGCGACCGCAGGCAGGCGATCGATATTCGGGTGAGCTCCCGGGCGAGCACGTGCATCAAGGGTATGCTCTGCGAAGAGGATGTCCTCCTTGGTCCGGTCAGCTGTATGGGGCTCTCCGGTCAGCGCGTAATCCCGAACCGACAAATGCAGATTGATTCTTGGAGAGGACGATATCGCGACGCGGTGGTGGTCCGCAGGCTCCCATCCTCCAGAGAGAGCGGGCCGATGGGGGGCATCTGGAGCGTCAGTTGGAGGTGTTCAGCTAACTGCCCAGCTTTGTAAAAGCTGGCAGCCATTTTGCTGTTCGGACGGCTCAGCGTTTAGCGCCTCCGCAAACGGCCCGTCGAATATAAAGATGGGGTGGAGATTGACTGATGCGGTTGCGCGAGACAATGCAAGGTCTGCGTCCAGCGGATAATTCGCAACACCCGCTCTAGCCGAATTTGGCTTGTGGAGATCTCTACAAATCTCGCTGCTTCCCATGGGCTTCCCAGTTTTACTTTCTGGGATGCGCCATCCGTCATAAAACGGGCAAACTTATTGAGGTAATTGGCGCGCCCGAAACGCGCCAACTTCGTCAGGGAATTTTATTAAATATCTGATATTAAACGATAAAAATGCGACCCGCTCATCGACTTGTAACCCAGTTTGTTACCCACATGGTTGCCCAAAACAGAACCTAGCCAGAATGTTCCCCAGCGAATTTCACCTAGCTCACAAACACCTCGACCTCTACGAGCGGGCCGGTGAAAATGACGGCCAAACCGCCGGACGGGCAAACTGCTAGCGCGGATAGAGAGGGCGAGGGCAGCATGGATGTGGAGGACATTCCCGATGCTCTAACTGAGCAGGTTGCAATGATGGAGAGCATCCTAATTGCATCTGCGACGGGAGGATCGTCTGACAATGACATCTATGAGTATCTGCGGCGCGAGTTCATGGGGAACCCAGCGATCCGGGATTTGCTGCCGCCGTTCGTGCGCTCTCATAGAAGTTTGGACGCCTTCTGGCCCTACATCAAGCACGAGGCCTCCACTTACGCGGAGAGGCGGAAGATCATCGGCGCTGCGTTCAACCCGCTGATGGACAATCTGGAGGGCCAGCAATCGTCTCCGGTTGACAAGGTGGCTTCCGACGCGTTGGAGACATTCGATGCCGAGGGCGTTCACGCTGTTTGGGAAAAGGCGCTCGCCCGCCGGACGGCCGATCCTGAGGGGGCGATTACAGTTGCGAGAACGCTTCTCGAAACGGTGACAAAGCGCATCCTCGACGAGACCAGTACCCCCTATACCGACAAAGACGATCTTCCGAAGCTCTACGCGACCACGGCGCGGGCGTTGAACCTAGCGCCGGATCAACACACGGAGGAGCCGATTAAGGCGATCCTAGGTGGCGCAATGAACCTCGTTAACGGGATCGGGACGTTGCGAAATCGCTTGTCGGATGCACATGGGCGCGGTGGAAGGTTGCCGGTGCGTCCGTCTCCACGTCATGCAAGCCTTGCCGTTAACACAGCCGGCGCGGTTGCCACGTTTCTCGTCGAGACGTTTAACGAGCGGCACAGATCCTCATAGCGCCGTGCTTCGGCGATGATGCGGCCTCCGTCGCCTCGCGGCGGATAGCCTCGGCGTCCGGGGCGCTGATCGCGGCGACAGAGAGCGCCGGAGACGGCCGCTTCGGAGCTTCAGGCGTCGGGACGCCTGCCGAAGTTTTCCCGGCCTCCTGCGCCTCCGCCTTCATGCGGCGCACGTCCGCCGCCGTTACCTTCTGGCCGTCGACGACAAGCGCCTCGACCTGATCGCGGACCTCCGGCGGGGTGGATGGGGCGGCAAGCTCGTAGAGAGCCGAAGTCTCAAAATTCCAACCCGGTTGGAATTTGCCACCCATCACATCAGCGACCCGCATCATTTTACGGGCGGTCTCGGCGCTCATCTCAAACTCAGCCTCGATCCACTTCAGGAAGTGGCCGTGCCCGAGCTTTTCCTTCATGGCGGTGAGATCGCGGCCGATCTCGATGATGTCCTCGGCCGTCCGGCGCAGGCGGAGCTTGATCCGTTCCGCGACCTGACGAACCTCGGCCTCATCCTCGCGGCTCAGGGCCGCGTAGCTGAACAGGTCGGCAGCACCGCCGACGACCTTCAGGCGGGCCATGTCACGCGCCCTCAGAGCGAGGAGGACGCGGCACGTCGGCCGGCCATGCGTGTGGCGCAGATTGCGTCAAACTGCGCTTACTGATTATCTAAGTTGGCACCTGTTTTTGTGGGGGATGAAATGAAAATCGCGTTGGCTTGTACAGGTATTGCCTTCGTACTGGCATCATGTGCTGCTGCTACTGCTACACGGACTTCAGTGAACACGATGACCATCGATGCCGGGGCAGCACCGGCATGTGGGAGGCAGGGTGCCGCTGCGGTCGCAACCCGAGCGGCGGCAATTGAGACCATCAGGGCGGGCTATACGCGCTATATTATTACCGGATCGCAATACCAAAATAATGTGCGTACAACGCAACTGCCGGGGCAATACAGCACTTCTGGGTCCCTCTATGGCAATACGTTCTCAGCGACGAGCACCTATACCCCGGGGCCGACGATCGTCGCTGGTAGCCACGACCGAATGGTAAATGTCGTGATGTTCAATCCCGGTGACCCGGGTTTCGAGCAGGGTATAGACGCGCGCCAGTCGCTTGGACCTAAATGGGAAGAAATGGTCAAAAGCGGCATCCGCAGCTGCTTGTGATTTAAACACCTAATCGTTCCGTCAGGTTAGGACGCCCCCCGGCTTCGAGGCCGGGGGAGTGCATTCGCGCGGGCAGGATATCAGGGCGTGATGCCCATGTCGGCATGAACGCCGCCGACGCCGGACATATCCAGCCGGGGCCGGATTGTCGGCGCGACGGTCTGCGAGAGCTTGGCGTTCATCTGCGCCATGAAGCGATCGGCCTCGGCCAGTGCTTGCGCGAACCCGGTCTGAAGGGCCGCGTTCATGCCCTGCATGGCCGCTTGCATCGATCCGGCGATCTGGGCCGGGTCGCTCATCTTCGCCTGAGAGAACACATCGTCTATCCGCTGCGAGGTTACAGCCGGAGCCGCCCCGGAGTTCGGAACCGCTCCCGACTTGTCGCTCAGGTTCGACGGGTTGATGCCGGTCTTCCCCTTCACCCACTGGTCGATGCCATCGGTGAGGCCCCATAGGTTGCCGCGCGGGTCGATGATGCTCATGATTTCGTTGAGCGTCAGGGCAAGGCCGACGTAGCCAGCGCCCTTTGCCGCGCCCTTCAACATGGACCCGCCGCCCTTGGCTGCGGCCCCGGCGGCACCCGCCGCAGCGCCGGCCGCTGCTCCGCCTCCTGCCGCTGCGGCTCCGGTTCCAGCGAACTTCGACCAAAGCGCCGCGCCGCCGAAGCCGGCCGCGACACTGCCGCCTACCGTGCCGACCGCATAGAGCGCCGTCGTGAGTTGAGGGAACGCCTCGGCCAGTTCTGCCGTCCGCTTCGCCAGCACCCCCATGGGACCGGATACGGCGTTGAAGCTCTGTTCGTTCGCCCGGTCAGCAGCGTTCTTCACGTCCTGCACCTGCGACGGAGCAGTGGAGCGGATGAACTCGGAGACCTGCCCCGTTCGGCCCGGAGCCGTCTCCAGACCGGCGTTCAGCTCCGCCCGCTTGTCTTTGCTCGATCGGATGGCGATCGCGGCCATGAGGGCCTGTCGGTCGGCGAATATCTGGCCGAGGCTCGACGCCTCCATAATATCGGCCGCGCTCTCCAGCAGGGCGCGGCGCTCGCCTTCATCCTTTGTGGCGGAGAGCTTCTTCTGGATCGCTTGATACTGCGGGTTGTCGGCGAGCTGGCGGTCGGCGATCTCGCCGAACGCGTCGACGGCGGAAACGCCTTCCTGCGCCCGCTTCGCCATGTAGCCCTGCCAGTCGAATTCAGCCGGGCCGCGCTTTGTCCCCTTGCTCTTGCCCGCCCGCGTAGGGTCGCCCTTCTGAACCTTCACTTCTTTGGCAAGCGTGTCCTGAAGCTCCCGGCTGTTGAACTTCTGGAAGATGTTCACGAGATTGTTGCCGGCTTCGTCGGCGTTCGCGGCGGTGGTCATCGCTACCTGATTGAGCACCGCCAGTTCGCGGACGGCGCGCAACCCCTTCATGCCGCTGCCCTTTGCGAGGGCGAGTTGCTGGGGAAGCCAGCGGGCCTGATCCTTCAGTTCGAATGACCCTAGCTCGCCGCTCTTGAGCGCGTAGTCGAGGCCGGTTTGCAGGTCCTTGTCCGACACGCCGTTGCGGCGCATCGAGACCGCGAGCCGGGCGGCGTCGCCCGGGTCAGCGCCGGATGCGTGGGCCGTCTTCACGATCGTTGGCAGGACTGCCGCTGCTGATTTTGGATCGTAAACGCCCGATGCCAGCACGACCTCCATCGCATTGGCTGCTGCCTCGCGGGAGCCGCCGCCTTCCTTTGTGGCGTGATGGATGGCATCAGAGACCCGCTTGCGCATCGCGTGCATATCGCCGACCGTGCCGCCCGAAGCCGCCGTGACTGCCATGCGATTGACGCGCTCGTCATAGCTTAGCGCCCTCTCGACGCGGGGCCGCATCATGGCTACGGCGACGCCTGCGCCGACGGCGAATTGCCCGGCGCGATCTCCGACCCTTCCGGCCCGCTCGCGCCAGCTCGCGCGCGGCGCGGCGGCCATCCGGCTCTCACGATCGAGGCGGCGCATCTCCCGGATCGTCTTCGCGATCTCGTTGCGAATGTCCTGCTGGGACTTCGCGATGCCGGATCGCCCGGCAATACCGAATTGGCGGAGCGCAGCTTCGGCGCTCCTGACGGCCGCGCCCTGCTGTTTGAAGGCGGAGCTTGTTCGGGCAAGGGCACCCTGAGCGGCCGCCAGATCGGCCTGCATCCGCTTGGTAGGAGCGGAGGCGGACGCCAGCGCGGTTTTCAGGCGGTCGACGTTCGACTTCGCCTGACGAAATTCAAGAGCCGCATCCTTCAGCCCCCGGCGCAGGCCGGTGAAGTTGTCGATCGCCGCCGCTTTTGCCCGGAGCTGATCGAGCGACCGAACAAGGCCATTCGCCGCGCCGTTACCGGATTTGCCGAGGCGCGTCATCGCGCCTTCCAGCCCCTTCAGAACACCAGCGGCCCCCTTGGCGGGGCCGCTGATCTGGTCAATCAACTGGATCGTGAGGGTCGAGGTTTTGCTCGCCATGGCGGAGCCTCCTACCGGAACTGGGTCGCCTCCTGCCAAAGCTCCACCAGTTCGGGGAAGGTCAGACCCATGATCGTTTCAAATGTGATCCCGCCGGCGCTCTCTCGCATGACGACGAAGGCCGCCGTCTGCCAGTGGCGGGCGTGAAACCTTACGCCTCGCTCGTTGCCGTCGGCGTCTCTGACGGTTGCGGGGAGGCTGCGAAAAAACTTTCCTGCTCCACCTCCAGCCGGGAGGCGTCCACGAAGTCGAGAGCTTCGACGACTACGGCCGGGGCGGATAGCCACGGCTGGTCGATCATGTCGGCGGCCTCCGGGCCGGCGTGCTCCGTCGCCGCCGCCGTGTCGCGCAGATAGGCGCGCCATTCGCGCATCAGAGGGCGGCGGATTGTGATCCGGTCAAATACCTTGCCCTGATACTCGACGGGGAATTGTAGCTCGATTGTCCGGGTCATCTCGACGCCGGGGCGCGGGATGAAACGGGGCACGTCGCTGGCGCTGGTTACAACGGTCGGTGTCTCGGCGGTCGGCGTGTCCATCTGTGATCCTCCAAAGCTGATCGTAAGCAATCTCAATGGGATCAGTCTAAGTGTGCGTCTGTCAGCACACTATTTGACAAGCTATGACACCTGCTTTGCGTCAGATCGAGCGCCGTTCTGCGTCATGGAATAGCGGTCTTCCCGTCGGGCGTCCTGCGATAGTCGGTGTCTATACTGCGGCGATTACGCAATCATCATCGAATACGATCCGGGAGTGCTGTCATGGCGCGCACAAGCAGGCTGACAACGTTGAAGGCCAGAGATCGGGACGCAGATATCGAGGCGGAGGTCAGGAAGCGGGTCGCGAAGGAGGTCGCACGGATACGAGAGAACGCCGTCCCTCCGCGTGTCTGGTACGGCCCCGACAAGCTCCGCATGGCCTATTACGCGGGGCAGGGGCGGACAGGAGGCGAGATCGCGCAGATCATGGGCGGAACCACAGGCCCTCGCGTCCGGGCCATGCTGGCCGCTCACGACATTCCGCTGCTACGGTCGAGCGGCAATGACGACGCCACAATGCTGCGATGGAAGCGGCAGGACCGGGCGGCGCTCGAAGCCGCCGCCCTGAAACGGGATCGCGATCCGGCGGAGTTGGCCGCCCTGATCGTCCGCAAGGTTCTCGCAGGTGGAGATCGGGCGATTGATGCGCTCGTCGATGAATATGACGTGATTGGCTAAGGCGCTGTCACAGAACGCGCGTTTCGCGTCACAGATTGCGCAGAAGATGTTCGGCCCGCTCCCATAAGGGGCGGGTCGACTGCTATGCCCGGTTCAGACTTTGAGCTGTTTGATCCGGGTACTCGTCATGGGGAGTTCGAACATCGCTCCGCCTTCAATCTGCTTTTCGAAGGTTTCGATGGTCTGCCACAACGCCATTAATCGTTCCATCTTCTTGAGAAGCGGAGCCTTGTTCAGACCGGGGGCGAGAAAAAAGCCCACGAGACGCGACGATCGGAAAGCGTGGTACTCGGCTTGGTTGCGAGTGATCCGCCTGTCGCCGGATATAATGACCCAGCGGCCTTCTTCACTGAGTTCGCTGATCCATTGCTTGTCCTTTACGCCGGGGCCGTACCGATCTCT
>NZ_JCAWFG010000039.1:0-3070 GCF_059740505.1 Camelimonas sp. FR25
CAAGATCAAAGAAACCGGGCTGGCTGGCCATCGACGCCTCCAAAATCTGACAGCCTCAGTTTCGCTCCAGAGCCCTCAAAGCACCAGGTTTTTCGAACCGTCCAGCTGTCAAGCCAACCTCCTGATAACACTCAACTTAATTTCTGATCAGACACTTAGCGTTGTTTAGCGTACCTTCCACGATACGCCCTCCTGATGTGTCAGAGGCCAAGGGAGTTGGTATTATTCCGCCCGAATCAACCTTACACTGCCCCAATTGCCACAGCCCATGAGGCGAACGTGTTGGATTGCATATTGTCGACTGGCGGCGCCGGTTTTATCGGCTCGGCGCTGAGTTCCCAGATTTGTGAAATGGGCCTTCCCATAGTTGCCGCAGATATCATGCTCGCCCAGGTACACCCCTCAGGCGAACGTCCCGCAAGGCTGGACAAGCGGGTCATCCTTGAGAAGGGAGACATCGCAGACGCAGACTTTTGGCACAGTCTGTTGTCGCGCTGGCGGCCGAAAAAAATCATTCATCTGGCTGCAGAAACAGGAACGGCCCAATCTCTGACGGAGGCCAGCCGGCACGCGGCGACTAACGTCCTTGGCACAACCCGTATGCTGGATGCGCTGAACAAGGTCGGCTGTTTCCCGGAGCGTATCATTCTTACGTCGAGCCGCGCCGTCTATGGCGAAGGAGCATGGCGCAGCGCGACCGGCGACCTGTTTTACCCACCCCCACGCAGTCATCAGGCGCTCGAATCCGCCCAATGGGATCCCAAAGGTCAAGATGGACGCCCCGCCACGGCTGCGCCCCATGACGCCGCCACGATCTCGCCCAATCCCGCCAGCATTTATGGCGCGACGAAGTTGGCGCAGGAGCATGTTTTGCAGGCGTGGTGCGCCGCCTATACGGTTCCACTCAGTATCTTGCGTTTGCAGAATGTGTACGGCGAAGGCCAGTCCCCGCATAATCCGTACACAGGCATCATCAATATTTTTCATCGCCTGGCCCGGTCTGGTCAGGCCATCCCGGTTTATGAAGATGGAGAAATTGTCCGCGACTTCATCCACATTGACGATGTGGCGCGTGTGATCTCCGCCCTGCTACGGGCTCAGGGACAGGGCGATCACAAATTCGACGTCGGCTCAGGCGAGGCGACCACTATACATGAGGCGGCCAGGATCATCGCCAGATTGCACGACGCTCCGCCACCTGTCGTCTGCGGGGCGTTTCGGGATGGGGATGTACGTTCCGCCGTCGCTGCGACTGACGCGATGTATGAAGTGACAGGTGTGAGGGCAACTGTCAGCTTCGAAGAGGGGGCGGAACGGGTCGGCCGTTATTTGCAAGCCTCCGGATTCATCTGAGCAAGCGGGCGCCGAAACACCATGACAGATATCCCTGCCAGCCATGTACAAACGCAGGCACGCTGCGTTCAGGTACAGTCAATCATTTATCACCTCGACCATGATGCGATCGCCAGGGCAGCGACCAGCCTGGCGCGCGCTGCCGATCTCGCCCTGCAGTCGGGGGTGTGCGCTGACATCATCCTGGCGCTTGGCGACACCTCGTCACGGCCGTGCCTGAGCGACAGTGAGCTCAGCGCGTTGCAGCAGCGATTTCCGATGCTGAGGATCAGTTACAGGTTTTTTGATAGCAATCTGGGTTCCGCGCGCGGCCACAATGAACTGGCTGCCGGCGCAACGGCTGATTATCTGCTGATCCTGAATCCGGATGTCGTTGTCAGTCCACGGCTGTTTGAGCATATGATGGCGCCCTTTGCCGACAGCCGGGTCGGCATGGTGGAAGCCAAGCAAATTCCCTTGGAGCATCCAAAATATTACGACCCGGTCACCGGCGAAACAAGCTGGGCCGCCACCGCCTGTGCACTTCTTGACAACAGCCTGTTCCGGAAAATTGAAGGCTTTGATAGCAAGAGTTTCTTTCTTTATTGCGACGACGTAGACTATTCTTGGCGTGTTCGCGAAGCGGGGTACAAAGTCATCTTTGCACCATCAGCCGTGGTGTTTCACGACAAGCGCCTGTCAGACGCGGGGCGCTGGCAACCGACGAGCGCCGAGCGCTACTACTCGGCGGAAGCCGCGCTGCTCATGGCGCACAAATGGTCCTACCACGCGCATCTCGCGCGGCTGCTGGCGTCTTTCAAGGATGGCGCCCCGGACGAACGGAAGGCGTATCAATCATTCCAGGACAGGCTAACGTCCGGGCGAGCGCCGTCGCCGCGAGATCCCGACCACAAAACAGGGACCTTCGACGGCATCAACTACACGCGCCACAGGTATGCACTGTAATGCTGAATGCAAGCGCCTCCTACGACAACGCATATGCGTCTGATAATGTTTACGGCCACGTCGTCTCGCTGCTGGCGAACCACGTCGCGGCGCAGGACAATACACTGGAGCGGGATGTTCATCTCGATATAGGCTGCGGCTATGGCCGGATCGCCGAGGCCCTGACCTCACGGCTTGGCCTGCATTACGTCGGCGTGGACGGGGAGCCGCGCGGCCTGACGTCGTTGCGCGCCCGAGGTTTTGAGGCGCACGAGACCAAATTTGCCGGCAAGGCGGAACTGCTTGCGGCGCTCCGGACCATCCTCGGCGGTCGACGCCTGGCGTCCATCTCCATGCTCGACACCCTCGAGCATCTGCCCGATGGTGATGAGATCCTCAGGGCGCTGCGCGAACTGGCGCACGACTTTAGTGCGCCAGTGGTCATCACAGTGCCAAATGTCGCCCATCGCGACATCGGGTTCCGCCTCGCGCTTGGGCAGTGGGACTACACTGCGGACGGCTTGCTCGACCATACCCACACCCGATTGTTCAATCTCGCCAGCCTGAAACGGGCGCTGCGGTTCGCCGGATTGCATCCAGTCGCTTTTAATAACGTCAGGCGCACGCGCAGCGACCAGTGCTTCCCCACAACATTGCCGAGCCTGGCGACTGGAACCTCACTGCATCAATTGCTGGATTACCTGAGGCATCAGGCGGACGACGACGCAACTGTGAACCAGTTCGTCGTCCTCACCTTGCCAGGCCCGTCGGTTGGCGATAGCGCCTATCTTGC
>NZ_JCAWFG010000040.1:0-26798 GCF_059740505.1 Camelimonas sp. FR25
CAAGGGGATCACCGGCAGCGCTCAGCGCCGCGTAACGGTCCGCAAGATCAAAGAAACCGGGCTGGCTGGCCATCGATGCCTCCAAAATCTGACAGCGTCAGTTTCGCTCCAGAGACCTCAAAGCACCAGGTTTTTCGAACCGTCCAAGTCTGACCTTCTCGGGCGAGGATTCCCCGATGGCCAATCTGATGCTCTCCGTCATGGGTGCTTTCGCCGAATTCGAGCGCGCCTTGATCCGGGAGCGGCAGCGCGAAGGCATTGCGATCGCCAGGCAACGCGGCGCTTATCGTGGGCGAAAACGGTCCCTGTCCGATGAAAAGCTGGCCGAGTTGCATCGCCGTGTCGCAGCCGGCGAGCGCAAAGCCGTCATCGCCCGCGACTTGGGGATCAGCCGTGAAACCCTATACCAGTATCTCCGCGCGGCCGCCTGACACCTATGTTCTCATTATGTCTGTCAAATCGTTGTCTAGCGCACAAACCTTGAGATGACGCCATTTGGCCTCGGAACGGTTCATCGTGAGCGACGGCGCGCCGGGCTTGGAGATTCACGAATATCTTGTCGCACGACTTGCGGATGTCGGCCGCAAGGTGGAGATTCAGACCCAACAGGTCGGGAGAGACAATATCCTGTCGCTGGTTGCGGTCGGCCAAGGCCTGACCCTGACCAGCGAAGCGACGACAGGCGCCAGATTTCCCAGGATTACATACCGAAAAATCGAGGGCGAAGTTCTGCCATTCAGCATGATATGGTCTGATCGGAATGATAATCCGGCATGTCGGCGGTTATTGAGCTTGGCCCGGTCGATGGCGGGATCGACCGGGCGAAAGTAAAATTTGTCGGCCAGTACGATTGGGCCAGCGCATGAGATTGCCTCCTCGGCTATTCCAGCGACTTTTCAATGAAACCTAGCGTGTTGGCATTCTCGACCAACGTCCGCACCTTGGCGCGTTCAAGACCATCAGGCACTTCCGCTTCGATCTCAAGCCTGAGCTTCACCTGACTGCCCGGCAACGTCGTGAGCTGCTCGACGATTGCTTCGACGATCTGATGGATGTCTCGGGCCGGGCGATCCGGTGAGATCATCACGGCGCCGGAAAAGCGCGTCGGCTTCTTGTCCGTTGGAGGCTTCGCTGGTCCACTATCCGTCGATTGTCCGTCGGGCGCAGGAGCACTGTCGCCAGTGCCTGAAGGGGTGTCAACAACTCCCGGCTGTGCCGGCGCCGGACGATGCGCCTCAGCCACCTCAGGTTTCACAATGACGCTGTCGCTATCGATCACAACCACGGCGCTGGTCGCCCGTTCGATCGCCAGCCCCAGATAGGTGTCCGCCGCCTCATCCCACCGCTCGGCATAGGCAAATGGGCCGGGTACCATGGTGCTGACTGCCGCCTGTACGGCCTTGACCAAGACCTCCTGGTTCTTGAGACGCGGCAGGTAGATATAGCGGTTGAGATATTCCCGCAGGTCCTTCAGCGACAGGTGAGACTTGCCGTTCCAGATGTATTTCTGGAGATCACGGTCGAGGCGCGACGGCCCCAACTCTACGAGCAGACCTTCTTCGGCTACCAGCTTTTTGCTGGCTCGGGCCAACAGCCCATCCTGCGCGGAAATCTTGCCCGACACCCATTCCCAATCAGCCTGAGCACTCTCTTGGGCCGGATAGTGCAGATAGCACCACGCCTCCTTCAGGCGCGTCTTCATCGTTTCGTTGGCTTCAGCCAGCTTTGTCTTGGCCAGCGCGCTGTCGCTTTGGGTGAGGTTCAGCCGCTCCGTATCGCGCACGATCTCTCCCCAGGCGAGCGAGGCGCGCACGGCATCTTTCAGATGATCGAGCTGGCGAGCTTCTGCGGCGATGAACACCAGCATATTGCGATAAACGCGCGGCGTGCTGCCGCGCTGGGTGAGGATGTCCTTCGCCTCGACCAACGCATCCGAACCATCGCGCCCGTTGTGGGGATATTTGACGCCCAGCACCACGGCGCGCACGCCGCCCGCTTCATCAGGGACCTCGGCCGATGAGGCCGGCGCCACCTGCACGGCATCGAAATGTCCACGATCGGCGAGGCCGTTCACATATTTTCCGAGTTCGGCGTCGATCGTCACGTCGACCAGCGCCGCCTCGATCTGCGCGGCCTTGTCCGCCGCGATGCGGTTGAGGCTTGCCGACATCGAATACCAGTACCGACCAAGATCCGCGTGCATGAACTTGGCCTGGTTGGTCAGCCGGCGCAGCGCATCGCCGAAGATTGCCGGGCGCTCGCCGGGCTGCACGACGCCGAGGTTGATCTGCTTGTCATCGAGGCCGGTGTTCTGCTGCTGAGCCGTGGGCGCCGTTCCCATGAAGATTGCGCGGGCAACGCGCCGAGTCGCCGAATAGCGGTTCAGGTTAGGCGCCGACTGATCGACCTTGTACGGCGTGGAGGCAGTGCCATCGACGTCGCCGGCGATGATCGACTGCCAACTCACGTCGAGATAGTGGAGCAATTCCGGCTCCACGCGGGGCGAGCTGACCGCTACGCTGCCCGGCATGATCATCACCGATGGATCACCGCTCATCCACAGCTCGTGGATGGCCTGCGCCATAAGGCGCAATACACCGCGCGTACGCTGGAATTTTTCCAGCGATCCCCAGCTTGTGTAAAGCTGGTCGAACAGTTCGGGATGGATGGGGTAAGCCTTTTCCAGCTTGCGCCGGTAATCCTCATCCGCGCAGCCCTGCGGGAAATCGTTGGCGTTCTCCCGGTACATCTTGGCGAACTGCTTCAGGGTATTGTCACGGTGATGGAACTTGTCGCCGGGGATGTCCTTGAAGAGCCGCCGCCGGACAATTTCATAGCTTTCTTCTTGGCTTGCCGGCCGCCACGAGGACTCAACGCGACTGAAAGTCTGCTTGAGACGCGCCAGCGCTTCCTGACCGCCTTCGCCTCCGACCTCGATCTGCGAGGCTGGCAAGGACGCGACGAGCAGTGTGCCGGGGCTGGCCTTGACCGCCTCGGTCAGCGACTGAACAAAGGACAGGTTCGCATCGAACGATCCCGAAGGCAGTCCATCGACCTTGTAGATCTGCCGCAGGTACGCAACCCATTCGTCGATCAGGATTAGGCACGGCGCATACTTCTTGAACAATGCTTCGAGCAGGTTAGAGCCCGGCGCAATCCCGCTGGCGTCATTTTCGGCAACCATGTCGAAGGCTTCGGCACCGCCTAACTGCCAGGCCAGTTCACCCCAGGTCGTACGGATCTTTCGATCTTCTTCGGCAATCAGCACATCCTGCGGCCCCCGCGAAGTGCCAACCAGCACTGCCCGGCGAACATCCTTGGGGACTGTCAGCCCGTTCTTCTCAAGGAGTTGATCGAGGCCCGACAGATCCTGCACCGGCGTCGGGCCGGCCATGTGATAGAGCGCCAGCATTGAGTGGGTCTTGCCGCCGCCGAAATTGGTTTGCAGTTCGACAACGGGATCACCGCCACTGCCGGACAGCCGCTTCGCGGCCCCGATCAGGAGTGTGCTCAAGCCCTCCGTCAGATAGGTGCGGCTGAAGAATTGGCGAGGATCACGATATTCCGATGGCGCGCTGCCCGAATGCACTTTGGCAAGGTCGGCCGCGAACTCGGCCTGCTGAAACTCGCCGGTGGCGACATCCGGATGCGGCTCGACCACCTCGCGCCACGGCAGCAGGCCCGCCACGGTCTCGACTGAAATCTCAAGACGCTGGGTTTTCCGCCGCTCTTCGTTACGGGCCAGTTCGGTGAACTTCGTGCGCAGGATGGTGTCGCGCATCTTGCCAAGCTGCTCGGCGACTTCACCCGCGCTGATCGCCTCCATCAAGCGGCGCATCGAATCAAGTGCGCGCTCGGCGTCGTCGTAAGTGAAATTCTCATTGTGCGAGAGCTTGTTGCGCACGTCGAGCAGCTCCGACACATAGGATCGTTCTGGATGTCCAAGGACGTTTGCAAATGCGTCCTTCCAGAAGGCCATCATGGTTTTGAGTAGCCCTTGCTGATCCCATCCAACCTCTCCGGCTGAGTTAGGGCGGAGGCCCTGGACGCGTTCGATCACGTCCAATTGCCAATGGCCCTTGAGCGACGTCTCCAGCCGCTTTTCCACGAATGGGATCAGCGCCGACGGCAGCAGTTCCATGCCTTCGAAAACATATTGGCGGGTGCTTTTTGCCATGTCCCGTTCCCCCCTTATATATCCATGCGGGTCTGACGATCCCCGCTCGTGTCATGGATAGCCGCCGCCGCCTTCGTCAGTTCGGCCCAATCGGCGATTAGCGCGTTGTAGGCGGTGGCCTCTTTCGCATCCTTCCGCTTGTTCGCGCTGATGTCGTAAAGGCAATAGGCAAGGTCTTTCACCGCCTCGGCATGACTGCCGATTTTCTTCAGCAGGACGGCAGTATCGTGCGAGATGCCGTCCTGCTCATGCGCCTTGACGAGGTGCTGAAGGCATTCCCAGACCGTCAGGTGGCCGTCGGTGGTCGGCTCCCAAGCCTCGTCGAGCTCGTCGCGGGTCAGGATGCGCACCTTGCCAGCAGAGCTTTCCACGATCCCGGCGTGCTTGACGCCTTCAACAGAGATGCCGCGTGCCGTAGCGATGCTGTTGGCCGTACCGTAGTCACCAGTCTTTAACCCGTTCTGCTCGAACCAGGTGATGGCGAAGCGCGTGTCTGGATCAAACTCACCTTGGATGCCGCCCAGGTATTCGTCGAGTTCCTTGTTGATGAGCTGAAGCGCGGTCTTCACGCTCATTGGATTGTCGTCGGATTCGAGCACGGCCTTATAGCGCGAGAACACGCCCATGCCCGGCCCGATGGCCGATTGAGGCATGTCGGCCGGTGCGATGTTGGCGGCCTGAAGCTCGGCGATGGCCGGGGGCAGTTCGCGTTTCAGGGCGCGGATGAACTCGGCGCGAGTGATGGTGTCTGCCGTGGCTTCCTTCTTGCGGCAGACGAGGACGACCGAGTTCGCGAGGGCGTTGGTGCCCACAGCAACCAACCGTGCGCTTCGTTCAGTACGTACAGGCCACGTTCCTACTACCGAAAGGCCAGCCTCGAGCACAGCCTGCAAAAAGGTTGCCCAACCAGTCGAACTTGTGCCCTCAAGTTTGATCTCGCTTTGCTTAAACGCGTAGTAGATCGTTACCACGCTCTCAGGCTGAGACGACGCCGCCAGATTTGCCATCGCTGACCGCATTCCAGATACGAAAAAGTCTTCGGCCGCGGATTTGTCTCCCCCAGCCCTATAAGGCATCGCAATTAGTTCTTCGTTCTTAGGGGTCGCGAGGAACCCAAAAATACTAGGGAAAACCTCTTTCAAAGCCTTTCGATGCCAGACGTAAAAGTAATCTGACAGGACGGCATAACTGATGTTGTCGAAATACGGCGGATCGGTCGAGAAAACGAAGTTCCGACCGTAATTTACCGTTGCCGCGTCGGCCATCTGAATGGATCCAGACGCCCTAGGGCAGACGGATGAAATCACACGAACGACCCATTCGACACACGTACTTTCCCAGCTTCCAGTCCCATTTGAAAAGGGATTGCCTTCGGCAAAATCCCAAACCATTGGAAGGCCCTGCCTAGTGAAAACATGAGAAATGAAGCCACCAGAACTTTCCCATGTCGCATTGCTTGACCAGAAATCAGCAGCCCGCCCAAGGGCGCAAGTCATCAAAATTGCGATTGCGTCACCATATGCGGCAGCGTCTTCCGGCTTTCGAGCTTCGTTTGCGGCGCTGAAATCGCTCACAGCAACTTCGCGCAAATCTTTAATGAGACTCGAGAAAGCATCAAGGGCCAGTGCTTGGCGGTCGGTAAACAGATCACCCCAAGTTTCCATCCCGTAGGCCGAACAAACGCCGCCGGTGACCATAGCTCGAACCGGCGTTGCGCCCGATAGATGCGTCTCCTTTACAGTCTTCGCGTTATTGGCGTCATTCTCAGGAAGCTCCAGATCAATCCCCGGAGAGTTTGCAGAAACAAAAAGCTTCTTACCGTCGATATCAACGACACCGGCGAGCAAGACTGGTGTCATGCGCCCCGATTTTGCGCAGGCTCGAATGTATTCACGCGTTATGGTCTCACCAGAGTATGCGCAAAGAAAGTGCTCTGCCTTTCCGGCTTTGGTGCCTTTCTTCACTGTCGCTAGCTCGGCGTCGCTGAATTTCCCCGATACGACCTCATAGTCGATTTTGGATTTGTCCTTATTGATAACAGGTCGGACGATCGTATGCGTGCCATTCTTGCTTGCTACCAAGAACGAGTTCACGAGTGGGGTTGTTCCCGATTCAAACGCCGGGTTTGGGCTCGGCACGCCGCGCGCCCAAATCCAGGCGATCACCGTCGCCTTGCCGCCACCATATTCCTTGGGCAGGTCCACCTGCGGGTAAAGATGTCCGATCCGCTCCCATGCCTTCTCGCGCATCCATTCGCCGTAGTGCTTCACATCCTCGGCCAGCCCTTCGGCATTGCGGTAGAATTGTCGCGCCTTGATGCCGGGGTGGATGGGGGGCATGTCCTTGAACTTCGGCGGGATCTCGATCATCGCCTTGCCGATCATCACCGCCACCGGGTTCAGGTCTGACCCATAGGCGGGCAAGCCCAGCCGCTGCGCTTCCAGCGGAATAGACCCACCGCCCGAGAACGGATCATAGACCGGCGGCAACTCGCCCCCGCAGCTGCGCCGGATTTCCGCCCGCGCGCGTTCCAGCACCTCCTCGTTGGTCGAGTTCTCCCATTTCACCAGATCCTCGATGATGGCGAACAGCCGCTTGCGCTCGGCCTCCTGCGCCTCTGGCGTCGGGAACTGGTCAGGCAGGCTTGAGGGATCATCAACAAGCTGCGCAAACAGCACCGCCCGACACGCAGCCAAAGGCCGCCGCGCCCACCACAGATGCAGCGTGGAGGGATGCCCATGCCGGATGGACTTCTCGCGCGCCGAAGCCGCATTGATCGCTTCCAGCGGGATGGCGACTTCGATGAGTTTCTTTTTGTATTGTGTAGCCATGATTATTTCGTCGCCTTCTTGGGTTCGCGAGGCTGGGCGATCAGCAGATCGACACCTAGTCCAACGCGAACAAGTTCTCTAAGCACAAGGATTTCAGTCGATACCGCAGGGATGCGATCAACGCTCGCGGCCTCAACTGCAGCCTTGCTGCGGGCCTCAATGCGATTGCGTACTGCGGCTTCTGCTCCGCGAAGTTCTGACGGTAGCAACGGCCAAACGCCCTCACGAATTTCACCGACAGTGTCTTCAAGCGTTTGCTCGGCGCGTTGCGTGAGCCTTCCGGTAAACTCTTGCGACAATGTCTCGAATCTCAGCGCCCCGACCTTTTTGGGCTCAGAACACCTCCACCCGACGTGGGACGTTGCGGTATACGAGACCGCATGACCTTCATCGTCAGGCAAAGGCCCGATATCAGCCGGCGAAAACAGCGCTGAACGAGAATGCACTTCCGCCAAGCCATATGCGCTATTGAAGGCTGACGCGCTGTCAAATGCGGGCGAGGCGTAGAACACGCTATCCGGGAAGCGGGTTTCCAACCGGATCAGGTGGGCATGCTGATCAGAAAGATTACGCCGCATCAGCGACATGCGAAAGAAAGGTACTGACAAGCCGGGAAGCGCAAGTTGCGAAATCTCGCGCGCGGTATGCCGCACCATCAGTTCAGGCAGTTTGAACTGAAAAAACAATGGCAGCGCCGGAAGGTTGATTTTTACATCATACCCAAGTTGCGCCTCCTGAACGAGGTTCGGGAAAACGGGGACCCCTGCCGCGCCGGTCGTGCTCGATCGGATCAAGTTTTCTGTAAATGCGTAGCCATACGAAAACTCCGTGAAATCCAGCCTCACCGCGGTGCCTCCGCCCGCTCCAGTAGGCGCGGCAGGTGGAACTGGATCGCGGTCTCGATGAACGACGGTTCCCGTTCCACGAGCGGTCCGTGCACATAGCGGGGCGCATGAGCAAAACCTGCGGCGACCGGCACGATGGCGAGAATGAACTTTTCCGGTTCGTGCAGCGAAGTAATGACCTCCTGCCGCGTAACCATCACGCTGTCAGCGCCGTCGACGCGGCCCTTAACCTCGATAAAGCGCAGATGCCCCGATTTCGGATCGTGTGAGGCGATATCGTAGCCGACCTTCTGTGCGGAGACATCGACCGGTTCATTCCCCAAAGCGCGCTCGGCCGCCATGACGGCTTCCATCGCCGCAAGCTCAATCTCACGGCGGGCGGCCGGGTCTTCCGCGAAATGGTTCGGAATGCTTGGCGCCTGACGCGCTTCCAGCAGGCCCCGCGGGATAACGACCATGCCACCCCGCACGCGCGGCGGCTGCGATGAGATGAACCGCTCCCGTTCAAGCTGGTCCATGCGGCGCTTCTGCCGATCGACAAGATCTTCGGCCCGGCGCTGCGCATTTTGCCAGTTCACCCGCGTTTTCTTGCCGGCTCGCTCTTCCTCCTTCAGCTCGAACGCGCGCGAGTCCCAGTAGTTGATCTCCTTCTTGAGCCGGGCGCGCACTTCCTGCTCGACCTTTTCGATCTCGGGCACGCGCCGCGCCTTGACCTCGGCGACATGGCGCTGAGCCAGCTCGACCGTCGCAAACCGGATCGCGGTTTTCTCAAGATCCGTGGTCAGCCAGCTTTCATCGAGAAGATCACGCACGGTGGCGACCTCTTCTGGTTTTGCAGGGCGCAGATTCAGGTGCGGGGCGATGCCAGCGTTTACGGTGTTTCCGCTCTTGTCGATCGCCGCGAACTGGAGCCGCTGCGAGATCACATGCGGCTTGCCGGCGCTGGTGACACGGCCATCCTGTACGCTGTGTTCCAAAAGAAAGATGGCGGACAGCCCCTCGGCAGTGTCGGTGTCATCGACCAGTATAGCGCCCTGCCGCATGATCTGTTCATACTGCTCACGTATCAGGCTGATCACCGCTTCCAGCAACGGATGACCAGGGCAGACAAAGGCCGCGACCGGCTGCTGGTTGATCTTATCTTTCTCGAAACAGATGCGTTCATACTGGGTCTGGATCGGCGCGCCGGTCCCGATCTGACGGTCCCGCTCGCGGATGCGCACGGGCACATGAGTGATCTCCCAGCGTCCTTCCTCGCGACGTTTGATCTTGCCACCTAGGTGCTGGAACGCCTCGACGAAGAAGCTCTGAATATGATGAGGCTGGAGACGCTGCGCCTCGGCCCGCTCCATTTCGAGCCGCAGCTCTTCGACCCGCGCTTCCGGCATCGTGTCGTTAGTTAGAGCACGGCGTTGCAGCAACTCGAGAAGATTGCCCTGGTCGACAGCGCCGTCTACTTGCTGGAAGAGGCGCGCCTTGACGTCCTCCTGCTCGCCGTACTGGATCGCCTCGAAAAGCAAGTCCTTGAGCGCTACGCCGTCAAACAATTCGCCAAGGACATCATAGACTCGTCCGCCCAGTGCCTCACGCGCAGCCTCGAGCTTTTCGAGCAGGCGGGCATACACCTCACCCTCGCGCGTATCGGCCGCGACGAGATTCCACAGGTGGCAAACCTCGGTCTGGCCGATGCGATGGATACGGCCGAACCGCTGCTCGATCTTGTTGGGGTTCCACGGCAGATCGTAGTTCACCATCAGGTGACCACGCTGAAGGTTCACACCTTCGCCGGCCGCGTCATTGGCAATGAGGACCAGCATGTCCTTGTCCTGCATGAAGCGCTCGACGACCTTGCGCCGCTCTTCACGTGACACGCCGCCGTGAATCACCTCAACGGCCTCGGGATTGCCGAGCCGCGCCCGCACCTTGTCGAGCAGATAGTGCAGCGTGTCCTTGGGCTCAGTGAAGATGATCAGCTTGCGGCGATTACCGGCGGAGTCGACCATGAGGTCGTCATCAAGGATGCGATTGAGCTGGCTCCACTTTGTATCCACGCCTGAACGAAGGACACCGAGCGCCATCCCCTCCAGTCCCTTCAGCGTCTCGACTTCCAAGGCAAGCTGCTCGACCGTCTCGGCGGTCGTCGCGCCCGTGGAAATCAGATCCTCAAGCTCGTCGATCTCCTCCTGGCCGTATTCCTCGATGTTGCGGAGCATGTCCGCGTTGATCGCCGCTTCAGGCAGGTCAGCCCGGCGGCCCTTGGCGGCGAGGCGCGCCTCGCCCAGCTCATTCTCCAGCCGTTCGCGACGGCGCTTGAGGGATTGGTAGATGGCGGCCGGCGACGATGCGAGGCGCCGCTGAAGGATCTGCAAGGCGAAGCCGACATTGTTGCGCTTCTTTCCGTCCCCCTCGGCGAAACGTTGCACGCGATTCATCTCGGTGCGCACATATTCGGTGACGGCTGTATAGAGCGCAGCTTCTCCTTCAGAGAGCTCATACTTCACCGTATATGCACGGCGCTCCGGGAACAGCGGCCGACCATCGAACCGGAGCAATTCCTCCTTGGTCAGCCGGCGCATCATATCTTCGGTATCGGCATAGTGGACGCCGTCGCGGAACCGGCCCTCGAATCGGTCGCCGTCGAGCAGAGCCATGAACAGCTGGAAATCCTCTTCCTTGCCGTTGTGCGGCGTCGCCGACATGAGCAGAAAGTGCCGGCAGACTTGGCCGAGCTTTTGACCGACCTGATAGCGCCGCGTATATTTGACCTCGCCGCCGAAATAGGTGGCCGACATACGATGGGCTTCGTCGCAGATGATCAGATCCCATTCGCGCGCGCTCATGAGCTTCTCCTGAAGCTCTTCGTTACGTGCCAGCACATCGAGGCGAACGATCAGCCGATCCCGATCACTGAAGGGATTTCCCGATCGTGAGGTCTCGATCATGTCGCGGGTCAGGATATCGAACTCGAGGTTGAATTTCTGGCCGAGTTCGTCTTGCCATTGTTCGACTAGGCTACCTGGCGCGACGACGAGGCAACGCTCCAGGTCGCTGCGGGCAATGAGTTCCTTCATCAGGAGGCCGGCCATGATCGTCTTGCCGGCGCCTGGATCATCGGCAAGCAAGAAGCGCAAGGGTTGGCGTGGCAGCATGTCGCCATAGACCGCCGAAATCTGGTGGGGCAGCGGATCGACGAGACTAGTGTGAACGGCCAGATATGGGTCGAAGTAATGCGCCAATTTGATGCGGTTGGCTTCTGTCACCAGACGCAACAACGCACCATCAGCATCGAACGACCAGGGACGGCCATTCTGCTCCACCTCAAGGCGATGTTCATCATCCCGGTAGAGCACGGTCTCTGCAACGGTGCCATTGTGGTCCCTGTAAACAACATTGATGGCCTGATCGCCAATCCAGTCGACAGAGACGACCTGCACGGCCTGCGCGGAGGCAACGCCCCGTACCGATGCCCCGTTCTTTACGTCCTCAAGCCTTGCCCCCATCAGTTGGCATCCCCCAAAATCGTTCATAACTGAAGCCCCGCCTTTTCTAGTGCAGCTTCGGTTTCCTTGCGGTTTATTACTACGATATGCTGTGTATGCGCACTCTGCTTCGCGGCATCACCAAGCAAACCTAGGCGCTTCAAGACATAGAATAGCATCGCGTAACGAACGGTAAGCATGCCGTTACCTTGATCCAGTCCATAATCTTTCGCGACGACCGCTTTTTGACTCTCCGTCAGTGCGGGATGCGGCCCGATGATGACGTCGAAATAATTGTTCCAGAGCCAGTCCTGCTCGCCTGCCTCTCCCGGCTCCCCCTTCACACCGACCTTCAAAATCCGAGGCAGTAAGAAGTCTTTGAACTTATGTTCGAGGTGGCAATGGGCACGGACGTGCCAGCGAAAACCGTCATGGCCGAAGGCGTGCGGCGTGATCCTTCGCCAGACGGGTTCCGGCCGCGCCTTGTTCATCGACTGATAAAAGAGATCTATGGAGACGCCCTCGCGAGTGGCGTCGAGAATCTTGCGTAGAACTTCGATGTCGATGTCCCGCCTAGGGGTCAGCGCCACATCGGCGCTGGGAAGGGCTGCAATCCAAGAGTCGCCCGCAGGCGCAGATCCCTCGGCAACCGAGCGTAGCTGCGACAGATAGATGTAAGGGTCCGGCTCAAGGAAGCGCAGAACGAATTTTTCGGAAGCCACGTAGCGTTTGCCACGGGTATCATACTCCATGTTTCCCGGCGCACGCTCCTGATAGAGCGTCAAGTCCTTGGACGCCTGAGGGACAGACACACCGAAGAACTCCCGGATGTCGGCTCGATTGATCGAACCTTCCCAGAACAGACGGAACTCAATGAATTCTAGTCTCTGCTCAACACCCCAGCGCACCATCGACCCCATTATTAGATAAGAAACTATACACACCTTGACCATTGGTGCGTATAGTTTATATATGCGACATGTTGGCGAGTCAACGGTGAAGGAAGGTTGATTGTCGATATGCGCGCTTCCGGATCGGGCGACGTCAAGGGAGCCAGCATCGTATGAACGAAGAACATGCGGAGGTATTATGCCGGTTCCTCAGGCTCGATTTGCCGAATTGCTCGAAGACATCGAGCCCAGCCAAACGACGAAGACCAGATCTTCTGGTGGCCACAATGGCATCCGTGAACATCTGCGGACCCAGTCGAGTTTCAAGGATAGATACGTCACCAGCTTTTTGTCGGGGAGCTATGCTCGCAGCACGTCCATCCGTCCTCGCACGACGGCTGGCGGGGTGGAGCGTCCCGACGTGGACATCATCGTCGTCACGAACTTCTCGACCAATGATCATCCCGACAATGTGCTAAAGGAAGTGTGCCGTGCGCTTGAGGATGGTGGCAACGGCTACGAGGTCGAGCGGATCAACAAGCGCTCGGTGCGTGTGGAAACGTGGCAGGCTGAGATGGACATCGTTCCGGTCGTGTCGACGTGGAACGGCTACATGATCCCCGATCGAGATACAGGCACTTGGAAATTCACGAATCCGCCAGTTCATACCAGTTGGAGCGCGGAGCAGAACCAAAAGTTCGGCGGGCGGTTCAAGCCGCTCGTCAAACTGTTCAAGTGGTGGCGCAGGATGAACCCTAGCGGCCGTCGCCCCAAGGGTTTTGTCCTGGAAGTTCTCGCTTCGCGGCATGCGCCGACGGCCGAAGCGCATTACGGCGAGGCGTTCGCGCAGCTCCTCACAAATATCTACAATGAATACGCCTGGCTCGCGGCGAATAATCAGAAGCCTTTCCTCGCCGACCCTGCGGACCCGTCGAACGACATCCTCGGCAAAGTGTCGGTCGCACAGTGGAAGGATTTCATCGAAAAGGTTCGCGTCTACGCTGATATAGCCCGTCGAGCACAGGATGCTGCAGATATGGAGGAGGCGACCCGCCAGTGGCGTCGGGTGTTCGGTGATCGGTTCAAGTTCACCGCGAACGTGGCGAAAGCAGCGACCTATGGAGGCTTTGCGGCAGCGGCGCCTGTCGCCGCGGGTTATACGTTCCCGAACGCCATGGCCGCTCCGGCGAACAAGCCGCGGGGCTTCGCTTGAAATTCTGGTGGGCCGTCGAATCCGCCAGGCTGGCGGCAGAAAAATCCGCGGTCGAGGCCGTTGCCGGCGACGAGAACTGGTTTGAGCTGGAACGCTGGCGCTTTCATGAAAATATGTTCTGCGCGGAAGGTATCCTGATTGCGCATGGGCATCGCTACCCCATCCGACTGATCTATCCCGACCAGTATCCCGAAGTCCCTGCCTGGGTCGAACCGCAGGGCGAGGTTCGGTGGAGCTCACATCAATATGGCACGGGGACGCTCTGCCTGGAGCTTCGGCCTGATAACTGGAATGCCGGAGCAACCGGAGCAGACGTCCTTCGCAGCGCCTACAATCTGCTTGTTGCCGAAAATCCTCTTGGCGGGGGTGAAGACCGCGCGCCCTCAGCCCACGATATTGGGGATTTACAGGCGTATGACTGGGGGGCTTTTCCAGTTCTGATCGGTGCCGGCTGTCTGACCCGGATCAAGAGCGGAACCGCCGCCGGCCTCAATGCCTTGCGCTGGCTAGCCCATGACAACGTGTGGCCGATCATGATCAATGATGAGGAGGATCGGCGGGCGATGCAGCGTCCACCGGATGCCAGTTTTGAGAGCTGGCGTGTCGCTTTGCCGGTCTATGTTTCTGGAAATCCGCCGCCTGCGCCGGGCGCGCTGGACCGTGCAGCACTCGTCCAAGCTGCGGGTTTTGATCCATTGACCGCGGCGATCGCCGAAGCATCGACCGCTTCTGTCGTCATCTTTCCATCCGGGGGTCAGATCGAAATCTTTCATCTTGTCGCGGAAGGAGGAACTTTTCGGCGGCGGGTGTTCGTTCTGCCGGACGAAATCGGTGCGCGCTCCGCACGTACCGAGGAAGCGACGACGAAACGCGTGACGATCGTAGGAGCCGGTTCGGTGGGTTCCAAGATTGCGGAAACGCTTTTGCGCTCGGGTGTTCACCATCTCACCCTCGTCGACGGCGATGTGATGCTGCCCGGCAATCTGGAGCGCCATGCGCTCGACTGGCGCGACGTCGGGTTTCGCAAGGTTCACGGGTTGAAGCGGCGCCTTCTCCACATCGTTCCTGGTGCGGATATTCATGTTATCGACGCCAATCTGAACTGGCAGCGGTCGGCCAAGACGCATGCTTGGCAGGTGGAAGCTTTGGCGCAGGGGCATGTCATCGTCGATGCGACAGGCGATCCGGCTACAGCCCTGTTCGTCGGCGCTGTCGCTGAGGCCAATGGCCGCGCTTTCGTTTCGGTAGAGGTCTTCGACGGTGGTATCGGTGCGCTGATCGCAGCCTGCGTGTCGCCGCGTGATCCTCCTTTCGTTGAAGGTCGTGCGACCTTCCTCGCCTGGTGTGATGCGCAAGGCATCAAGCCACCGGAGGCAGGGCCGCGCCGCTACGAGATGCTGGCCACAGACGGGTCGCCGGTTATAGCCGATGATGCAGTCGTCACGATCACCGCAGGCCATGCTGCCCGCACCATTCTCGATATAGTCGAAGGTCATCCTCCGCCCGTCGATGCTGCCTGGTTGCTGTTGGGCTATCAGAAGAACTGGCTGTTTGACGGGCATGGGCACACGATTCGCCTGAACGTCGGTGAACGCGGGGAGAGGGGGCAGGCTGCAAATGTACCGGAGGCGATCGCGTTCGCGCTCGAATTGTTGAAGGAGGGGGCGGATGAAGATAGCGGTGGCGGCTGACCAGACCGAGAAGCTCGTCGCAGCCCTCGGCCGAGTGGGCATCAAGGAAACCGGAGGCCAATTGTTCGGTGAACAACTGGCGCCGTCGAATTTTCGGGTGACGGAGCTGACCGTGCAGTCTCGTCCGGGAACCTTCGCGCGCTTCGTCGTCGATTTGCTGCAAGCTGCCAAGGATGCCGTTCGTTTCTTCGAGCGGACGGAGCACCGTTATACGCGCTACAATTATATTGGGGAGTGGCACAGTCACCCGAGCTTCGCTGTGCAACCCAGCGACCCCGACATTGCCGCCATGCGAGGCATCGTTAGCGATCCGCGGTTCGCGGGCTCCTTTGCTGTTTTGATGATCGTGCGGCTGGATGTGGAAACGCTGACCGCCGGCGCCTGGGTATTCGATCCGCAGGGTGCCGAGCATCCGGTAATATTGGAGGTGGAAACTTGAGCAATGGTGAGAATGCGCCGGCCTTGACGGACGCCCGCGGCATGGGAGGGGTGATCGCTCAGGACGGCTTTGACTACCAGCTATGGGATGGTCTTGCGCGGCTGCCGGCATGGCTTGCCAATCCTGCTTTCGAGCAGATGATCTTTGAAGGGTTGGAAGACCTGGAAACGCGGTTCTTTGCGCCCCATGCGCCAAGACAGAGGCTGCTCGAACGATTTCAGGCGAAAGCCGGCGCGCTGGCACCTGCCGATGTGCGCGCTGTGTTGCAGACGTTTTCCGAGTTCGAGATAGCCTTTCCGAATGCCGCGCGCGTTCAAACCCTTGTCACGCCACGGTTGCCGCCGACTGTCAGTTGGCTTGCCCGAGATCCTGATCGGGTGCGAAAGGCCCGGCCTTTCTACGCCCCTTTTGCCGATGTGATGGCAGCAAGCGATGCCGAACTGCGAAAGCGGCTCACGGAAACCTATGGCGATCCTCTTGGGGCCTTCGTTGCCGGGTCGGTCGAAGTCAGCGAGCGCAATCTGCCGGATCGCGACGCAGCCGTCACCCTGTTCGGAATGGAACTCGATCGAGCTTATCCCACCCTTGATGCGTCATCCAGACGGGTCGGGGACGCGTTCGAGGCGTTGAGCGCGCTGGCCCGGCGTTCCATTGGCGCACCGCTTGGACGCACCATCCTGCGCCAGACGATCGAGGGCGCTTTGGGACGTCCACTTCCGCTGCCGCAGAGCTTCCCGCTGCACATTCGGTCCGATCGCAATGAAGCGAACGAGCGGAGCCTTGAGATAGACGCCAGTGCATTTTCCGGGCGGGAGGGGATCTTCCCGTCGCGAATGGAGTGGGCTGAAAATCTTCTCGCGCCGCTGGATCGCACGGCTCGATGGCTGCGCAGCCAGACCGTATCCCGCATCGCCCTCAGCGGTTCCTATCGGTTGACGGCGGCCATGGCTCTCGGATGCTCGTTCCGTGCAGCGATCGGCTTCGAGTTGGATATACCGACGCGGGACGGTGTCTGGGCGACCGATGACCGGCCTTCGCCTGAGATGCGGCAGCCATGGCGAATTTCTGAGCCGACGGCTTTGCATGGTGATCAACTCATCGTTTCGGTAGGTATCCTGCGTGATCCTTCTGCTGACCTTGAGCGGACTGCTAGCATTCCTAGCCAGTTGGTTTTGGCGCTCTACCTTGAAGAGGCCATTCCGTCGGCCAAGAGCGCGCAGGCTGCGGTCTCGACAATCAAGCGTATTGTGGATTCCACCGTTGCACGCCTTCGCCCGCGAGGGATTCAACTATATTTCGCTGGGCCCGCAGCACTCGCTGTCGCGCTTGGTCATCGCTGGAATGCGATGGCACCGACGCAGTTGCATGAATTCATCATTCCCGAGCGCAGTTATGCCCCCACTGCGTTGCTTTGATTGCGTAAGTCCTGGGTCGAGCCGTGCAAGGCCGAAGCGGTGCGGCCAGAGTCGAGCACCGGCGCGGTGATCTCGTCCGCAAACAGCCGTTTTGATCGTCTCAATCGCTTGAGGATGTGCTCGCGCAGCCTGTCAGGGGTCGGAACAAGAGCAGTGCCAAATCGTACGCTAAGGTCGAACGGACCGTGAACTCTCGTCGCGAACCCGCATAATGGTCTGCCGGCTGGTCCCGAATTTCCTGGCGATGGCCGAAACGCTCATCTCTTTCGCGAGATCGTCGCGTACATCCTGCTTCTGCTTTTCGCTGAGCGTCGAGGGGCGGCCGAGAACCTTTCCTTCCGATTTGGCGCGCTTGAGGCCGGATTGCGTCCGCTCGATCAGCAGATCCCGTTCGAATTGGGCGACGGCATTGAGGACGTTCATGGTCATGGTGCCGGCCGAGCTGGTCAGATCAGCGCCGCCGAGTGCGAGGCAATAGACCCTCACGCCCATTTCAGCCAGCGTTCTGACCGTGGTGCTGACGTCGATCGCATCACGGCCGAGCCGGTCGAGTTTGGTCACGATCAGAATGTCGCCGGACTCCAGCTTGTCCATGAGCCGAGAAAAGCCACGGCGTTGCGCGATGGCGGTACTGCCAGAAACTGTCTCGGTGACAATCCGGCGCGGCTCGACCTGGAAGCCGGCGGCCTCGATTTCCTGAATCTGGTTTTCGGTGGTCTGTCCGGTCGTGGAGACGCGGACATAGGCGAAGGTGCGTGGCATGAGGTCGATTTCGTCCGAATAGGCTGTCCAAAATATCCTTCCTGTTCGAAATCCTGTCAAGATAATTTGTGGACAGGCATTTTTGCCCCTGTACGGAATCGTCCGTTTCTGGACACCCGGCGGCGAGACAGCAACTCCCCCGGCTTGGGACTGAGAAACATTTTCGAATGGCACCAGAAAGGTCTGGAGCAAAAATCGGCTCGGGGATCTCAAACTATGATCCGGGGGAACCCCCGGCTGTCACGGGGCGGGCGTGGGCTTGGAAGGGCTGCGCGATAGCAGCGTTTTAAGTGCCCATGCAAACGAAGCCGCGGTCCATATCAGGCCCGCCAGAAACATTATCAGTGCTGCGACAGAAGCGATAATGCCGAAGATCAGCCTCCCGGCTTGAACTGCCCCACGCCCGAGCAGGCGGAGAATGGGCGCTGTCCGGCTGCCGGCCTTCTCTGAAAGCTTGGCGAGGCGTGCCATGTCCGCTGCATCCTGCCCAACTGCGAGGCCCTTGAAGCCCGCCCGTATGCCCCCCTTCTGGATTACGGTCGCGGTGGAACTGGCCAACGTCAGCAACTCGGCCTTGGCCTGTGGGCGGACAACCCCAGTGAAGCGGCCTGCAACCTTGGCCGTATCGATGGGCATTATCTCCATGAATCTTGCTTTGAATCTGGCAATTTCGTCTGGCGCAAGCCCCGGCCCAGGAACAGCACGTGCGAGGTTTCGAAGGGTCGCCGCAGATGGCATCCGTACGACGTCCCCCGACGTGGAAATTGCGTGCTTAAGGGCATTGGTGTCGATAGCGTTCGCCGCCGTTTCTCCAAGCCGTGATCGTAGCGCCGGGCTAAGCTTGTTGAGCCGATGGGCGTTCTTGAGAACTGAAACGCCGAGATCGGCAGGTGCTGCAACTAGAGTGGTTGAAGCCACGCTTGTGCCCAACCCTACTGTTGCGAGCGTGAGCGTCAGCCAGTCAACCTCTTCTTGCGCGAGATAGCGTTTGCCTTGAATTCCAACGTCCCTCAGATCCCCTACAAAGGTCAGGTCTGACAAAATGGCTCCGGACAGCCGCGCCATGTTCTCAGTGGCACCAAGCACAAATCCATTCATGAAATCATATATATAGGTCATAGACCGGCTAGGCATAGATACGTTCGCCCGGCGCGTCGTCTCCTCCGGAAGCGCCTTACCATGCTCAGCCGCAAGCGTAGCAATGGCCTGGGCTTCGTCAAAATCATTCGCTGCAAGGGCGTCTTCAAATGCGGTTGCATACTCTGACGGGGGCAGATACCGCAGGCGAAATTGTGCAAGCGAGAACGGATCATGGAGGCGGAAAGCCAGCTTGGCCGCGTCAATGGCTGGCGATGTGGCTAACATTAATCCCGACGCCGTCAGGGATCCCAGAGCAATCAGCCTCTTTGTGCGGCGTAGCATCAAGACTCCAATCCAAGCTGTCAGGCCGGGACATATCCCGTCATGCGCCCATGGTCGTCTATGGTAATTTTTGCTCTCACGCTTCGACGCCCCTGGACCCTATAGACAAAGGCGTCATCGCGCTCTTCTTCCAGCTTCAGTTCCGATCCATCGGGCGCAATGAGCGTGGGCGTGTCGCCACCAACATCCCTGAAGCCATTTTCTCTAAGGAACCGGGCGTTTGCCCTTGCAACCCGGATGCGACGCGTCCTGCCAGGCCGCTGGATCAGACCGACTAGCAATCCAATAGCAGCCAGGGTGCCCTGAACGGTGCCTACCAGCAGGATATGAGCCTTTGGATCATCCTTCGCCACGCCGGAGGTGATAAGTGCGAAGGCCACTACGCTAATGGCAATGAGAAGGCCATTGCCAAGGCCAGTCTTTAATACCGTTGCGATGGGGCCCCTGTCGTGGCCTCGAACGATGTTCCAAGTGCCGTACACTGTGCCTCCCATGAATATGAAGGCAAAGATCATGTACAGGAGATTATCCTTGGCCAGCTTGTAGGTATCTCTACCAAAGCTAAGGCCGATTCCGGCCAAAGCGCTGCCGGCAAGAACACCAAGGGCAGCGCTCCTGTTTCTTGATCGTTTGCGAGCCATCCTCTTCCTCTACTATCTGATCGCCGTTGATTACATAAACGAAGCAAGGGGCTTCGCTTGTTAAGCACACGCCTGCTCAAGGCGTAACACCATAGCGATTTTACTGCTGTAGGCGCTATAGGAATTGTAGGCCACAAAGATTGTAGCCATATGTATCTATTAATGATGCCATGCATTATAGACTTGGCGCGTTGGACTGATCGCAACTTCTCTTCATTAGAGGAAGCATAACGGGTACCTGTTCAGAAGAATTATGAGCTTAGGCTATGAATACTGCTTGGCAAAGTAGCCGGAATCTCCTATTGTATTCAGATATGCGACATCCCTCTTCCAATGGGCTGGCTATCCTCGGCCGGGCCCTTCATGAAGAGCGAGCCTGCTCAAGCCACCCCAGCCTGGTTCGCCAAGCTTTTGGTATTGCAGGACTTACGCCGCCTGAACCTGGGCTTATGCCTCCCTCCTTCAGGCAGCACCATGACTGGTATGCGATGATCAGGGCCCTGACTGGACCCACCTTCATCACGCCAGCCCCCATCCCTGTTGGTCAGCGCTCCAGGGCTTCCCTGAAGCATGTTCGACGCTCGTATCCATCCCCTCCCCTCACGGGAAGAGGACAAAAAACCATTGCAAACGTAAGCATGCGGTGGGCGCCGCATCTGAGACGCTTTTGGCTCAGGCGTCGCTTTCCCCCGCAGTGGCCGCCTTCCAGTTCCACGGCAGCAGTTCATCAAGGCGCGCAGCCGGAATGCCATTGATCCTGGCGAGGACGTCGGCCAGCCACGCCTGAGGATCAACGTCGTTCATGCGGGCGGTGACAATCAGGCTGTACATCGCCGCAGCACGCCGTCCGCCACGATCCGATCCGCAGAACAGCCACGCCTTGCGGCCGAGCGCGACGCCGCGCAGCGCCCGTTCGGCGGCGTTGTTCGACAGGCAGATCCGGCCGTCGTCGAGGAAGCGCGTGAACGATGGCCAACGCTGG
Source organism: Camelimonas sp. FR25 (assembly GCF_059740505.1). Classification (NCBI taxonomy): domain Bacteria; kingdom Pseudomonadati; phylum Pseudomonadota; class Alphaproteobacteria; order Hyphomicrobiales; family Chelatococcaceae; genus Camelimonas; species Camelimonas sp. FR25. Next base: position 20,788 of record NZ_JCAWFG010000040.1, read on the forward strand.
CTCAAATAGGGGGCCGGTTAGAGGATGTTCGAAAACGTACGCTAAGCATCCCTGCCGGGAATTTTCGTGAGGCGGTGGGAGGGCTCTGCCTATGTGCACCAGCGCACCTACACCCGTTCTGCCCCCAGCTAGACCATAGCCATGGAGCGATGTTGCTCCGGGGATCACGCAGATGACCGCTGTTAAGTCGATTGGCTCCATCATGTTCGCTACGCCGATTGGCTGGGCCGCCATGGCCGCCGCCCTGATCGTTCTGGCCCGCCTCAGCGCCGCCTGATCCCACCCCAGCGAGACCTCCCCTCCTCAAGCCGCATTCGGGCGGCTTTTTCTTTGGGCTGATCCAATTTTAGCCGCGATGCGTACCCCCAGTTTTTGGGACAAATCGAGAGGAAATGAGCGTTTTGGTCACCGCGACAGTAGCCGTTTTTGCATTCTTCCTGGCCATTGCAGGTTGGATTACATCACTAGATGACAAGGCGTTTTGGTCTTCAGGGGTATCTTTGCCGTCCATGAAGGACGCGTAAGATGATGAGCCGTTCCGGCTCGACCCGGTAAACGACGACGAACGGGGTGCGCGGCGCCGCCAGTTCGCGCGTGCCGGTCACCCGCCCCTCCCGTCCCATCTCCGGAAACCGCGCCAGCTGGTCAATGCTGCTGCGGATACGGGCAACCTGCTCGCGGGCTGCGGCCGGGCTGTCGCTGGCGATGGCGGCGGCATGGCGGCCAAGGTTCTCAAGCGCCCGACGGGTGTAGACGACCTGCATCAGCGTGAGGCTGCGGAAATGGCGGCCTCGATGGCGGCGTAGGCCTCATCTGCCGTGATCACCTCGTCGCGCCCGGCCTCGGCCAGACCGGCTTCGACCTCGGCACGGAACCAGGCGTCATGGGCCGCGGCTTCGCGCTGCCGGCGCAGGCGTTCTGCCTGGTCAGGGCGGGTGTGTCCGGTCGCGTCCGGGTCATGGCTGCTGGCGTCGACCTGGAAGTGGGAGAGATCGAGTTCTTCCCGGATGAAGGCTGCGGCGCTGTCGAGACGCCTCCAGGTGCGCAGGGAGCCCCGTGTGGAGGCGATGGCGCGCTCCTGGGTCCCGTACCGCACGCAGACCGCCCATGCGCCTCCCTGCCCCACGACAGTGGCGCTACGGATGGCCTGGGCCTCGACCAGATTGCGCACGGCGCGACTGTCGATCATTGGCGGATTTTGTGCGGGCCGGCCCATGTTTCACCATTCTCTGACTGTTCGGAGAGCAATCTTTGAGAGAGTGTATCACGGTTTTCGGTTATTCGCCTGTCTGGCGTTCCATAACGCCCACTATGGGCCTCTGGCCTTCGCTAGGAACCGTGAAACTGTAGAGCGCGAGACGCGCAAGATCTGGCCTATTTCAGCATGGCTCTTGTCGTCGCCCGCCAGCCGCAGGGCCTCGGCCTGCTGTACAGCCGTCAGAAGAGGACGGCGTCCTAGCTGCTTCCCAGCCTTGACAGCACGGGCTCGGCCCTCAGAGGTGCGCCGCGCTATCAACGACCGCTCGAACTCTGCGAGCCCTCCCAAGACAGTCAGCATGAGTTTTCCGGCTGGCGTGGTCGTGTCGGCCCATTCCTCAGCTATCGATTTGAAATGCCCGCCCGCTTGCTCGATCTGGTGAACGACATTGAGAAGGTCGCGCGTACTACGGGCGAGCCGGTCCAGTCGCGTCACCATCAACACATCGCCGCGTTTCAGAGATGCTACGGCCTTCTTGAGTTCCGGTCGGTCCGACTGCGCGCCTGACGCTGTTTCCTGGAAAACGATCGAACAGCCTGCTGCCTCAAGCAGCTCGATCTGAGCAGCAAGGGTCTGACCTGAGGTGCTGACGCGGGCATATCCAATCACTCTCAATTTCTGCACCTGATTTTTGCACAGCGCAAGTTATTGAAAAACAATGGCTGATTGTACGGTGCAAAATTGTTGATTTCTGCACCGCCATAGATCTAGTTATAGATAATTGTACAGATGTTGACCTCGCTAGATTTCTACATTAAGGTCTAGATATTCATCGCCATTGAGGCGGTACAGGAGATGGCCGCATGAAAAGCAATACGGGGGTAAATCCCCACACGGTAGTTTCGCCTCAATCCAACTGGCAGTTGATCGATGTCTTGCTGGAGACCGAGGATTGGTCGATGGCAGTTGGTCGATGGAAATCAGATGATGGCCAATGGCGGCCTGTTCTGGCCCAACGCTGGAACGGCGCAAACGGATCGAAAGGTAACCCAGTCTCGCGCGGGTATCCGACTTGGTTCGTGCTGCCGGACGACACTTACGACCTCTACATCGACAGCAGCTTTGTCCCAGCCGAAAAGCGGTCTTTTGTCAGAGGCATATTGAGGTTGTCGAAAAATCCCTGAACACAAACGAGGCAGGCAGGTGAGCGTTCTTCCCTGCCAGCTTCGGCCGAAAGGCGCGATTAGCCTCAGAGTTCAGACCTTTCTGGTCTTGCCTGATCAGGCAAAGGTTACGTTTTGGCGCGCTGTGTGGGCTAGGCCGTCATGATGTTGGGCGCTGACCATCGCAATTTTATCAATCCCGAGTGGAATTGCAGGCTCTCCAAGGGTGCTGGGAATCGCAGCTGATTAAAGCTGCAACCTAAGGAAATCCCATGAGTGACACGAGCGCAGACTGGCACGTAGGTATCCCAAATTTCCTTTCTACATGCTCCGATATCGGCGTAGACTTGGAAGCTACCTCAGATGATGCCGCACCGATCGATACTGGTATCCGCGTCGCATATGCTGGGCAAAAGCCGCTCTGGATCTCCCAAAAGGAGGAGGCGGCTCATCTTGGGTTTTCCTTCAGATTAATCCACGGGACTTCCGCAGCAGTCCATGAGGCCCCCGTCCGCTCGCGTTGGACTGTCGACATTGTGGCGGCGCCTGCGCTTGCGAATATTTCCTCAGCCAATCGGGACGAAGCCCTCACCATTGAAGTGCCAGCCTCTGACTTCGATCAAGTCGCACATGCAATCTGTCAGCTCTTTGTGCGGCAGGGATACATCGGCGCCGAGACAGAGCAGATCTTCGATGCTGCGGCTGGGCGAGCCGGTCGCGCATTCTTTTCGCCACTGACGGGCGAAGATGCAGTGATTGAATTCGATAGCGGAAAGATGGGGGCTTGGCCCCAGTCAGAGCGCCCCTGCTTTCTGGTCGCTCAGTTTGAAGCTCCGGAAGAGCAAAATGGTCTGCAAAACGTGACCTTGATTGCGGGCCTCTTGAATGAGCGCGCGCCTCAGGCCGAGGTCATCGTCAAATTCTTTGATGCATGCGAGCTGACTGGGACGCTCGTTGTCATGTTCGACTGAACGCACGGCATTAGGCCGTCATGGAGGATGGAAATGCGGTTTGAACCTTGGGTGGGATCAGATTGGGGGAAGCCAGAAAACACGCTTGGAGGCAAAAAGGTACTCATCCTCGGGGAGTCCCATTACAACAACGAGGATGAATGGACCAACCGGTGCGATCCGGATGCTACAAGGAACGTGATCCGGACATATGCCCTCCAGGGCCGGCATGCATTCTTCTCCAAGCTGCTGCACGTGCTCGGCGGTAAGCCTCGTTGGTCATTAACCCAGTCTGAAGTCGACGCCTTCTGGCAGTCCGTAGCCTTCTACAATTTCGTACCCGTGTTCGTTGGGAACGATAACCGCATTGCGCCTAATACGGAGATGTTCACGAGTGGGGTCGCTCCCTTCCGGGCGGTTCTGGCCGAGCTCGAACCGGAACATATCATCGTGTGCGGCTACAGGCTCTGGTCTGCCCTCTTGGTGTCCATGAAGAACAGCGTCCAAACCAATCTGGACGGCCACGGTGCCATTGAGGGAGTGCCGGCGCTGCGGATGCAACATCCATCGACCGGGTTTGCCATGAACGACTGGAAAAAGACGTTGCAGGAATTCCTCAGAGTATAGGGGTAACCCCATTATCCAGCCAATCGCCCCGGTGAGACAGCGCGGTCGAGGGGTGAAACTTCCGGTTTCTAAGCGCTATGAGTATCCAAAATTTCAGTTGATCTTGGCCGCCCGACTGGAGGGCAGCCTGCACTTCACCCGTGTTCTATAATGGCTGTCCGTCATCACTCGACGTGATGTAGGCAGCCCGAAGCGCGCATCGATCAACTCCAGAAAGTCCGACCTAGCGACTTCCGGATCAAGCAGCACCAAGTAGGTGTCACTGTCTGCGAGATAATTGACCCGTCCACGGGGGAAAAACTCGTATGGGCGTCCGCGCAGGAATGCGTGCTGTCGCTGAAGAGAAGGCCATACGTCAATATGGCCCAGGTCTGTGGTTTTGAAGCCCCCAATCAACGGGACTGCGCTGGCTGGCGTCGTGACAGCCAGCAACTGCGGTTGTTCTACTCTGGGCATCTCGCCGGGACCGAGTGGCCCGGCGAACCAGAAGATGCCCAAGCGTGGTTCTGTTAGCGCGCTCATCATTCACCGTTCTCTAATATCTGCGAACGGCACAGCTTCATGAAATGCGCGCTCTTTGCATAGGAATAGGATTATCTGATCAGGATGAGACAATTGTATCGAGATAAGGGATGAACATTTTCTGGCGGTTCGCGCCCCCAGCAGCCTCCCAATCCTTCTTCCGATTTTTAACCGCTGTTTGCGTGATGGACAATTTGCGCCCGGCAGAGTTGTAGCCCGCGCCGGCATCCAAAAGGCGGAATAGAATTTCCAGCCCCTCTGGGCTCATGTTCAGGCCATTTTTGTTACGCGGATCGCGGCAGTCTTCATCTGAGGGATCCCTGTAAATGATGCTTCCAGCTGCTGCGGCCGGCGGAGGCGTCAACCGCTCTCGCAAAAGATCGAAACTGCGATCAAGAACCGTATGAGCCTCATGACGAGCCGCTTCAATTGCAGCGCTAACGTCGGCGGTAATGGCCATTTGAGAATTCCTTTTCTCTAAGCCCTCGAAAGACGCTCTTCCAAGGCGCTGTACAGACACTACATGTACGTACTACACCATGTCAATGCCAAAAGTTCGTTGAGGCCATCCCGACGTGTTCGAAAACGCTTGAGTGGTTGGTATCGCGTCCAAGCCTCGACGTCGGCACCACAGGCTAGCGTTCCATAAATCTCAGTCTGCGAAAACGACTAACGGCATTACCTTCGACGTCTCCGAAATCTGACTCCGTCAGTTTCGACGAGCTCGGCTCAAAGCGCGGTTTTCGAACCGTCCAGCTGGACAAGCCCTGCGAGCGATTCAGGCCGCTCCGCCTTCACCAGACCGGCCACGACGCTTAGCGTACGTTTTCGAACATCCTCTAACCGGCCCCCACCACGCTGATGCCGGGGATAACGATGCGCCGAGTGCGCAACTCGTCCAGTAGTCGGACGAGCAGAATGCGCCCGTCAACGATGGGCATGGCTTCTGTTGCCAGCCACGCCATCATCGAAGTGCGAACTGGCTGGCTCAGATCGGTAAAACCAAACCGGGCTTTGATGGCGGCAAGCTGCTCGTACCGGGTCGGCGTACGCCGCGCGAAATCGGCGATTACGCGCGCATCAACCCCAACCTGGTCGGCGATATGGCCGAGCATGATTGCAGGCAACAGTTCGCCGGCGCGCAGATGTCGTCCAGGATAGCGCAGACAGCACAGCTGCAGGGCATAGCTCAGCCGGGTCGCTGGAGTGCGTGCGATACCGATCGCGGACAAGTCGTCGGCGTCGAAGCCATGATGTCGCACAACCATCGTCTCGGTATCAGGCAGCGCCAACAGTGCGGCGCGCTGCCGCTCGGTCATTGGAATTCGTGCGGGCATGTTTCGTCCTTCAGAAACCTCTTGCCTTTTGCTTGCCTAATGAAAGAGGATTGTGAAAGGCGGAAGGTGGCGGAAACCCGTCACACCTGTTTCTGCCTCCGGATACGGCCGTTTGTGAAAGAGACCGGATGACCCGCGAACCCTATCTGATCGGCTATGCACGCGTATCGAAGGGGGACGATCAGTCTAACGCTACGCAGCGGCAGGCTCTCGA
>NZ_JCAWFG010000041.1:0-499 GCF_059740505.1 Camelimonas sp. FR25
CACAGATTCACGGTAGGGCTGGGATCGTCGCATTCTGCCGGTAGTCGGCAACAATGCGTGAAACTGTTGGCTCACTGACGCTGTAGAGGCGGGCCATCTCAGCGCCTGACTTGCGGCCCGATATGACAGACTCTGCGATCTCGCGACGTTGCTTGCCATCAAGCTTGCGCCGGCGACCGCCAATTCTGCCCTCGGCGCGGGCCAGTGCGAGGCCAGCGCTGGTGCGTTCGCGGATCATGGCCCGTTCGAACTCGGCGAAACTGCCGACCATCTGCATCATCATCCGGCCGGCCGCAGTTGTGGTGTCGATTGCCTCGGTCAGGGAGCGGAAGCCCGCACCGGCTATCTCGATCCGCTCCATGATGTGCAGCATGTCCTTGAGGCTCCGCGAAAGCCGGTCGAGCTTCCAGACCACAACGACGTCTCCCTCACGCAACTGGCCGATCATTTCTAGGAGCCTGGGCCGATCCCAACGTCCGCCACTGGCGGTCTCCTCGAA
>NZ_JCAWFG010000042.1:0-1409 GCF_059740505.1 Camelimonas sp. FR25
CACGCCAGGACGGGCGCGTGCTGCGTGCGGCGCACACAATGCATGATTTGCCCCCGCCCGGATGGTCATGATGGGCAATAACGCAGTGTCGAGCCTTTCCGGGGCGGCGGCGCTGAACCTGATGGGCCAAGCGCAGGCGCCGGCGTCAGGTGAAACCGTCCCCGGAGTTCGCGAGGATCAGACGCTCGACGGCTGCGCGATCCCTCTGGCGGAGCGCTTCAAGCGGGGAACGACCTCCGAGCGCGCTGTCCTCCGTCAGAAGGAAATCGAGCGCCGCCCATGCTCCCTGGGTCGCAAAGGCTCGCACTACGTCGGGGATGCCAGCCAGCACCTCGCCGTCCAGAAGTTGGCATGCAGGGTATTTCCAATCGGTTCCCTGCCGGATGGCCAGGATCGAGTTGCTCCGCCTGCGCTTGTCGATCGCCTGCCGTGAGATGCCGGCGATATTGCAAACCGCTTCGGCTGACAGCACGCCTCCGGCCCGGCTCAAAAGCTGGGTGCGATGTTCGACATTGCGGGCGAGCGCCGGCACGAGCGGGTCATGGTCAACGACAGCCGGCCCGATCAATTCAGGTTGGCTGAGCAACTGCGCGATTGAGCCGGCGCCGGTTGGCGCAGCAAGGGCTTCATTAAGTGTTTTGGCGGGCGCCTTAGCCACGATGCACTCGAGGGCGGCCATGGCGCGGCGCAGGAAGGTGGCCTGGACAGAGTCTGGGTCGGTGGGGGCTTGCGGGAGGGGCAACTTGGCCTCCACAGTAGTTGTCGTGAGAATAGTTTGGGGTGTAACAGTACGACGTCAACCTGCCACGGTGCGCGCGGGGCATAACCTCCTCCCGGTTATCATGTATCTGGCACAACTCAAAATTCCTATGCGGGAAGTTCATTGGCACCGACAAGCCGCGTGGCGGCTTTGCGCCCCTATCCGGTCGAACACTGTCTCCTGGAACCTTCCCGAAAGCTGCCATTCCACTCATTCGAGCGCTATGCCCTCAATTTGCGACAAGCCCCGCATAGCACGTCAGCTGCTGGAGGCTCGTTAAAGGGCTCTGTTGCAAACTTCCTTGTCCGTATTCAGCGTCAACGGCTTTTGCCAGTTTTTGAGACCGTTCAGCGCTTTGGCGAGGAAGCGCCGGGCTGCCTTGGCGTTGCGCGTAGGCGACAGGTAAAAAATCAATCGTACCGCCGTTCCTATCCACTGCCCGGTATAGATATACCCATTTGCCCCTGACCTTCACATGGGTCTCCTCGATCCGCCAACTGCGTGAGATCCCGGGGCGCTTCCAGTACCAGCGCAAGCGGCGCTCCATCTCGGGCGCATAGCGTTGGACCAAGCGATGGTCAACCTTAACACCACGCTCCTCCAGCATCTCTTCGAGGTTGCGGAAGATCACGCCATATTTGCAGTACCA